>VRUK01000062.1 GCA_019456195.1 Planctomycetota bacterium
TTGATAAATCGATGTGTGGTCTCAGGTGCGGATTCGGCACTGCGCATGCAGGCTTTTGAAGTTGCGCGTGAGAATATGGAGAGACTGCTTTCTTTACCGTCTGTCCAGGAGAACGTTGAGTACGGCGAAAGTGAAATATATCCGGAAATTACCTGGCAGACTGTGGTGGAGACTTTTTACGAGCCTATAACGTCGCGGATGTGGCTCAGGGGTGTTTGCTCGACTCAATACATTGACTCTGAAGGGCTGGAGCAAACGGTTGAGCTGACACATTGGCTGAGCGATTTAACAAAAAATCAACTGCTTGACGTTATGTCGCGCGAGGATGAGGAAGGTCAATTGGCGTCCCAGCTAATCGCGACGATAGAAGAGGCCGCTGAGTATGCCGGTGTGGATGTCCAGACCATAGAAGGCTGGCTTGAGAATGGTCTGCTCAAGACCGGAAACGGCTCCTTCGTCAGGATGAATCTTGATATCTACCAGATCAATAACGGCCAGCCCAGCGACGAAGACAAAAAGCTGCAGGTGCAATCCGAAGCAGAGCTTACCAAGCTGATAGAAGAGAAGGGCAGGCTTGGCGGCAGGCAGGATGATATAGACCCAAAGACGGGCCTGACTTATGAGGAACTCAAAGAAATGGATATCTCTGAGGTTTGGGAATTGATGAAAAATCGACGATAGGGGTATTGATTGAGATGAGGTCGGTAGGGACCAAATATAATTTGAAAAATATTTTTGGCACATCGAGTGCAAGGACGGGTTTTTCGTTAGCTGAAATCATTACGTCCCTGACCATAGGGTCGATGGTTTTAGTCGCAGTGCTTGTTGTTTATAACCGGGCCGAGCGTTCGGCTGCCGCGGTTACTCGCAAACTTGACGGCTCGCGGCTGCTGTCTGAGGTGATGCAGAGGATCGCCGAGGACCTCGACGGAATAATCGCCACCGGTGCGGACACTAAAATCAATATAGAAAATAAATTCGAAAACGGTTTTCCAACCGCCAAACTTACAATTACAAGAACTATCTTTGACAGCAAGAATCAGGAACAGATATTTGAAAACATAATCTGGCAGACCAGCTATGACTTCGAGAGTAACGTAGATGGCCTGGTTTTGTACCGAAGCCACAGTGGCATAGCCATGGAAGATAAAGTGCTCGACAAGAACAAAGATGATTGGGAAAGAGGGCTTTTTGTGCCGATTTGTGCCGGGATTACCTTTTTCAGAATAAAAGTCCCGTGGGGTGAAACATATCTGGATAAATGGACGTCCACTTCTCTTCCTCCGGGTATCGAGGTAACAATCTCTTCCGCTGAGCCGTTTAAGACAGTTGGTGGAACACTGGATGTACCGGAAGAAGGAAAAGTAATCCGAACCATAGCAATCGACAGAACCAGAAAAATAAAATTCACTGTTGAGAAAAGTGGAACTGCTGAAGGCGAAGAAAAAGAGCAGGTAAATGAGCCTTTGCCCGACGGTAAGAAATCGCAGCCGAATAGTCCGAAAAAAACCAAAGAAGTCAGACGATGAGCAAAAGTTCGAAAAAACGTAATAATTTCCAGGGCCGCCCGGGTTTTGTGCTGCTGATAACGCTGGGGCTGTTGGTCGTGCTCGCCATGCTTGGTTATACTTTAAGTACTCGTGTTGCGGCCCAGCGTCACCGCGAGAAGTATATTATAGATTACAGCAGCGCCCGGTACGGTTGCGACTCAGCGGTAAAGTATGCTCTTGCCACATTGGAGGAGATTGACCCGCAACTGATTAGCCGGCCGAATGAGCCGGATTTTTCCGACTTGTTTTATCTTACACCGGCAGAGTATCAGGAGCTTTTAGAGCAGTGGGGTCTTGACTCTGAGTCTGAGTTGGCAATGTTTGATGGCGACAGGCGCTCAAGGGACAAGGCTGGTATCGGCGAATTTGATGAGTTTGGGGATATGAATCATTTTAACGACATCGACTTCGATGGAATGGGGATGGATGATTTTGACAGCTTTGGTTCTGTGGAGATTTCGGGGCCTTATGGACCGGCCTGGCCTTTTGTAACCGAGCCGGTCGAGTTCGAGATTGGTTCGGCCAAAGTCCGGATTGAAGTTGAAGATGAAAACGCAAAATACCCGCTCGGATGGGCTATGCTGGAGGATGCGGACGTAAAACGCGAGGCCGAAGCGGGTTTTGAAACTTTTTGTGAAATGACGGGGCTTACTGCCGAACAGATTGATTTACTAAAACTTGAGCTGCAGGAAATAGGTAAAATAAGACCTTTCGCACTCGACTTTAAGCCGATAACGAGGACGGTCAAGACGGCGGTAACAACGAGAAAGACCAGCAGCAGAAGTGGCACCAAAAAGAAGCCCCCGACACGGGTAACCAGGAAGAGTGTGGCCGTTCCTGATCAGATTTCAGAACAAACCACGCACTTTGCCAAACTTTTTCACAGTTCACTTATTGATACCGAGACCCTGGCCAGGCCAATAATCACCGGTCCGGACAGGAGGAATGAGTCGGCATTGAAATATATGGGACTGTGGGGCACGATGAAGGTTAATATAAATACCGCTCCTCGGCATGTTTTGGAGGCGGCTTTTATTTTCGGCGGTGACCAGGTCGAAATCGCCGAAGAAATCATTCAGCGAAGACGCGTAGAGCCTTTCAGTGATTTTCAGGCTTTGAAAACAGATCTGTTCAGATATTCCGATTCTATAGACAAATGCGAAAAATATATCACAACTGTCAGCAGGTTTTTCACGATAAAAGTAACTGTGGTAAGCGGTGTAGCAAAGGCCTCGAGCGTTATCGCGATAACTAAAGAAGGTGATAAAGTAAAACGAATCGCCGTAATTAACGGCTGAATACTAACAACTATTTAGGAGTTTGCCGGTAGTGGAATCTCAGAACTACTTGGGTATTTACTTAAGCAGGGACACGGCAACTGTGGTTTGTCTCAATTTATTAGGCAGGATCGGAAAGGTTTTGGGCAGCTTTAGCGTTTCTGTCGAAGATAATGAGCAGGCAAAAATACAGGCCCTGGCGAGTCTTATTGCTCAGGGTTGCGCCCAGAGGAGATGGTCATATTCCGAAGTTTCGGTCGCTCTGGATTGTGCGATTTTTATGCAGCATAGTGTGCACAGTGAGTTTGGCGACCGGAAACAAATCGCGGCGACTATCAGGTTTGATACTGAAGAGGCTCTTGCAACGGACATAACCAATATTGCGCTGGCCTTCGAGATAACATTAGCCGGGCAAGAGGGCTCTGAGCTTACGGTTTTCACCGCACAGCGAAAAATATTATCAGAGTTGCTTGAATCTTTACAGGCACATAATCTTGACCCGGTGAATATAGAGCCGGATGTTAGTTGTTTATCGAGATTTATTTGCCGCAAGGGTTCCTCGGCTGAATCTCAGCAGCCCGGGACTTTATTCGGCATACTTTCGCGCCGTAACGGTTATTTGATTATACCGCCTGTCTCTGGGGGACCCGAGTCTCAGAAGGCCTCTACGGTTAGAACATTTCTGGTCGGGCCTACACAGAACAGGGGCGAGCTGCTCTCAAGAGAAGTGCTTGTAACGACTGCTCTGGTTCAAAGCGGCGAGCCGATCAATTATCTTAAAGTCTTCGATTCCGCCGGGACGGTAAACCATCATCAGCTTGGCGAAAAGCTGGGTATTGAATCCGATGGAATTGGCTGGCTTGATGAGGCCGGGGCCGAAAAGCAAATTCCAGCCAATAACTTCAAGACGGTTGGTTATGCAATTGCCTACGGTGCGGCTCTGGCTCATTCTGAAAAGGGACACCGCGTAAATTTCCGTGACGATTTCAGTCCGTTTCAGGGCAAAAAGCTTAAAATGCAACAGGCACTTAAGTTTGCGGTGATATCTGTTACGGTCCTTTTGATAACTGTCGGCCTGTTTTTTCAGGGAAGCTTATTGAGTAAAAACAAAGAAAGTCGCAAGCTCAACACCAAATTCGCAGAAAACTACTCGTTTGTTATGTTAGGTCAGAAGCCGGAGGACATAAAGAGCGCCGTCAAAAAGCTCGGAAGTGAAAAAAGGCGGCTCGAACAAGCAAAGAAGGGCCTGATAACCATTGGAGGTGAAAAATCTATTTCATCGAAATTGACATTGGTTCTGACGGCGTTTAACAAGTGTGCGGCACAGACAAATCTAAATATAAAGTCTGTTACCATCACAGCAAAGGACATTATCGTAACGGGCGATACTTCCAGCCGGGAGAGCACGTTAAAATTCTTCGATACCCTCAGGAACAACGGCCTGGATGTTTTGAAACCTGGTTATAATCTTAAGGGCGGACGTGACTACTTCAATACAATAATAGCGCCGAAATAATCGTTGAGGAAAACATTTTATGAAAGACATATACAGGAATCCGATTTTATATTACATTCTCACCCCTGTCATAGTGTGCCTGTGGCCGCTATTAGTCTGGGGGGTATATTTACCGGCCGCGGAAAAAAGTCAAGAAGACCACAAGGCGCAGTATAAGAAGGCCGAAGCGTTAATGATGGAGATTTTAACTCTTGACCCCGACCGCCGTGACTTTGCCGACTCTAATGATGTCGATGTCGAATTTACTTTTGATAAAGCTGTCGCGAAGGTTGCCAACTCGAGCAAAATACCACCGAGTAAGTACAAGCTCAATCCAGGGATGCCCCAGACCTCACGCGGCGAGAAGAGCCAGAGTGCCACTGTAAGTCTAAAGCAGATTGACATAGTCAAATTTTCCGAATTCCTCTCGACGATCCAGCTTCGCTGGGCGAACTTACAATGCAACCGGGTCAAACTTACTCACAAGCAGGGCCTGCCTGATATGTGGGACATAGATATAGAATTCAAATATTATTATTAAGACATAATAGCCCCCCGATAGTCAATAGAGAAGGGGCCTATACCTAATCAATCAGTATAGGCCCCAAATTGACACGAATCTGTTATCTAATCAACACAGTCACTGCTGCGGATTACGGAGCAGACAGGCGAATATCATCGTAGTACATCATACCAGCACCGCCGGCCACAGGATTACTCCTGTTACCAAGGCCAAGGGTAATCGTATCGACATTGGCAAGGTTCACGCCGAACGCCTGTAGGTCGATAGTCCATTCGGTCCAGGCAGTTGCCAGTGCTGCATCAGGATTATCATTGGTAACCACAGCGGTGCCATTTAGGACAACATACAAATTCTCGGCAGCATTAGCCGCATCACCTCTGAACCAAATCGTAAGGGTGTTGACACCGTTCACTGTCCAGTCACGATTGGAAGTCAATGTCAAAGTCGCCTCAGATTTTCCGACGGCATTGTTGTAGGACATCGGCATCGACTGCAAACCGCCGTGGACGATTGTCTGTTCGGCGAATGGAGGAGTGGCATTACCAACGACAGAGCCGTTTAATGCAGGATTGTCGAATCCGTCTAACCAGACATTAAATATCCTGTTGCTCGCCGGGTCT
Source organism: Planctomycetota bacterium (assembly GCA_019456195.1). GTDB lineage: Bacteria > Planctomycetota > Phycisphaerae > Sedimentisphaerales > Anaerobacaceae > NIOZ-UU13. The sequence goes on from VRUK01000062.1 coordinate 5,466, forward strand.
GCGGGATCAAGGTCGTTATAAGATTCAAAGTCATCCACTGCAAGGAAGTTGGCAGTTGTAAAGCTCCAGAGAGGGCCTGTCCACGGACTGTCGGCATTGGCGTTGTTAGCCTCATCAATTCGCCAATAGTAGGTAGTATTCCACTCAAGACTACCAGCATCATAGCTTTCGGAACCGAGGTTGCCGCTGCCTTTGTACTCAGGCGAGCTTGTATCGGCATTTTTCACGGCATCTGCGTCAGTGCCGAAATAGACCTCATGCGAATCGGCAAAAACTCCCGGTACCCAGGTAAGAACAGGTGTCTGCGTGACATCCACAGCGCCTTTAGCCGGCTCTGAGCTGCCCACGGCGCCTTGGGTGGTAAAACTCCAGATGTTGCCTTTATATGTGTCGAGAGCATCAAACTCATCGACGCGCCAGTAGTAAGTCTTGGCCAGTTCAAGCGAGCCGGGGTCATAGGTTGCAGCTCCCTGAGGAAATCCACCTGCGTCATTATCGACATCGTCAAAATTATCGCCGAAATACACGGTGTGCAGTTTTGCACCGAAACCCTGCGTCCAGTTTAACTTCGCATTCAGATCGATAGATTCGGCAGTATCAGCCGGGTCTGGTAAATAAGCAGTCTTGGGCGGGATTACGAAACTCCATACATCACCTATCCAGGGGCTGTTCGGCTCGGCGTCATTGACCTCATCAATTCGCCAGTAGTATGTTGTGCCCGGAATAAGGCCATCCGGATAAGCAAATCCGGGAAAACCGGCAACGATGAATGTTGCAGCTTGATTGTCGATGAATGTACCTTCAGCGCCTTCGTTGACGGCATCAAAATTATCCCCGAGGTACACATCGTGCGAGACTGCATTATCTCCTGCTGACCAGCTAAGATTGGCCCATGTATCCTCATGGAAAGTACCATCAGCAGGCATGGGATTATATGCCTTTACCAATTCCACACCACTTAGAATTTCCAGGAACATGATTTTTGAGTTGGATGAGCCTTCCGCCGGTTGGATGGTCAAACGACCGTCTGATACAACGACAGTCACGTTGAACTCGTCAAAGTCAAAGCCATCTCCAACCTGGCCGTCCGGGTCTTCCAGAATAACACCTTCAATGTCGAAGGTGTTGCCCTGGTCGGTATAGTCCGGATCACCCCAAACAAGGAACAGTTCATAAGAGCCGTTGGGCAACTCTATTTCCCATACAGCGGGTGCCCCCTTCTCCAGGTGGATAAGGGTGTCGTAACGTTCGTCAATTGCGTTTGCGCTTCCGCGGTTACGCGCATCGCCCTGTATGTCGCGGTCCCAGCCGTAGTTCCAGCCGTCATCGCGCTCGCCGAAGATCTCACCGTAGTCGGGAAGATATCCTTCCGGTACCTCTCCCCCTGCTTGTTGGAAGTTAATCTTAACCGGCCTGCCATTGGCGAGCCCGGCAACCATGCCCAACACCAAAACAAAACAAATAAATTGCCTGCACATAATAGTCCTCCTGAAAAAAGAGTTAAATGATTACGAATTATATTTTGGCCACACACCAAAACATATATTGTTGATTAGGATTGCCTGTTTCCAGCTCAGCATTGAAAAAGAAAGTCTAAAATGCAGCCCCCTTCCTTTTTAACGCAAAATCCACAGTAACCTAATTAAGTGCACAAAGCTACACTAAGTATATTTATACCAAATTGCCTATCAACCAGTCAAGAGAAAATCTATATTTATGCCTCTGTTCTTAACAACGTTGGGAGAATCAGTAATCGTAAATTCATTCTTATTTGGGCAGCACAATCTTAATAGTTGATTAAAAAGAGGCCCATACCTAATCGGTATAGGCCCCAAATTGAGACAAATCTGTTATCTAAACAACATAATCAACTGCTGTGGATTACGGAGCATACAGGCGAATATCATCGAAGTACATCATGCCCGAACCTCCGGCTACAGGATTGCTCCTGTTACCAAGGCCAAGAGTAATCGTATTAACATTGGCAAGGTTCACACCGAACGCTTGTAGGTCGATAGTCCATTCGGTCCAGGCAGTTACCTGTGCTGCGTCAGGATTATCATTGGTAACCAGAGCGGTGCCATTGAGAACAACATACATCGGTTCGGCGGCGTTGGCCGCATCGCCCATGTACCAAATTGCCAGTGTGTTGACACCGTTCTCAGTCCAGTCGCGCTGGTCGGTCAATGTCAAAGTCGCCTCGGATTTTCCAACGGCGTTGTCGTAAGCAAGCGGCATCGACTGCCTTCCGCCGTTAACTATACTTTGCTCCGCAAATGGAGGACCGGCATAACCCACTACAGAACCATTTATAGCCGGATTGTCGAATCCATCCAGCCAGACGTCAAATATCCTGTTGCTTGCCGGGTCAGCCGGGTCAATATCGTTGTATGACTCAAAATCGTCCACGATAAGGAAGTTGGCTGTCGTAAAGCTCCACAGGTTGCCTGTCCATGGGCTGCCCGCTTCCGCTTCATTGACCTCATCGATTCGCCAGTAATAAGTTGTATTCCATTCAAGTTGACCGGGATCATAGCTTTCAGAGTCAAGTTGCCTGGTGCCTTTGTACTCAGGTGAACTGGTATCGGCGTTTTTCACTGCATCTGCATCTGCGCCGAAGTATAACTGATGGGATGCGGCATAGACTCCCGGCGACCAGGTAAGAACCGCTGTTTGACTTATATCCGGAGCACCATCGGCAGGGGTCGAAGCAAAGGCTTTCTCAGCCAGATATGGAGTTGCGCTGATGTAATCGGCACTAATGACTTCCATGGTCATTCCCGGGCGTTGCCAGGAACCCATAATACTGTCGCCGATAGTATCATGGTTCATCAGGGCCTCGATGTAATATCTCTTGCCGGCCTCAAGAGATTGAGGTTGTGACTCTGCCTCGGCTTCTGTGCTTGCGATTGTGACCGCATTGGCCGGGTCTTCATCGGGGCTCAAGCGTATCTCGCCTTGATCCTCGGCTTCAATCAGGAACGTGTAATCGCCCGTTTCAGGAACGAACAGCCAGCCGCGAAGTCGGCTGCCATATTGTTCAGCCCAGTCAGTAGGGCCCTGGAAATACGAAACAAATTCCGATCCGTCAGGACTGTTGGGATAGCGATCATTACTCGTCAGGCTGGGCACATCGGAACCGCTAATGTCAAACCACCACTCGCGGATAACCTTGCCCGGGCCGGGCTCGACTGTCTTAAAGTTCCAGACATCACCCTCTCGTACTTCACCGAACATATCGACCTCATTGACCCGGAAGTAGTAGGTCGTATCCGCCGTGAGCAATCCCGGATCATACGCAGCCTCTTCCAGAATTCCTTTATCGGTGTCACCAGTACCCTCGGCCACTGCAGACTCATCGGTTCCGAAAAATACATGGTGTTTCAGCGGTAATATAGAATCGCCTTGACTCCAGCTTAGCTGGGCGTCTATCATCACATCGCTGCCGCCGTCAACCGGGCTGGGCCCCCAGGCGTTTAGTGATAGTGCCATAAAATTCCAGACATCACCTGTGATGACATTACCATCGGCTTCTACACCATCTATCCGCCAATAGTACGTCGCTCCCGGATCAATGGGTTCCGGATGCCAGTAAACAGTATATGCCTGGTCGCTTACTTGTACCAGGTTATCCGGATCTGTGCCGAAATACACTTGATGGTGTTCTGCAGTATCACCACCCGTCCACATGAGGATCGGATCGACCACGCCTAATGCACCATCAACCGGGTCGGGATCTCTAGCCGTCTGGAAAAATTGAGTAAGAGCGGCACTCTCTATATTCACGAAGGCGATCTTGCAGTTTACAGCGCCAGCTCCCGGCTGGATGGTTAGGCGACCATCACTTACCTCTACCGTCACGTTGAACTCGTCAAAATCAAAACTGGGTTCGGGCGGAGGCGGATTAGGGTCGGTTAGCAGCACACCTTCGACATCAAAGTTATTGGTCTGGTCCCCGTACTCTGGGTCACCGCAGACAAGAAACAGGTTATAAGTTCCATTGGGTACTTCGATCTCCCATATTTTGTCTCCGCCGGCCTGCTGGAGGTGGTTTATGGTGTCGTAACGCTGGTCGGGTGCATTGGCGCTGTTGCGGTCACGCGCACCGCTCCTTATGTTTTGGTCCCACCCGTAACTCCAGCCGTTGTCGTGCTCAACAAATGGGTCACCGTATTCGGGCAGATACCCCTCCGGTATTGGTGCTCCGCCTGACTGGAAATTAATCTTTATCTCGCTGGCACCGGCGAGCCCCGCGGTCAGGACAAAGGCTAACACTAAAACCAAACAAATCAATTTCTTAGACATAATAGTCCTCCTTAAAAAGTGTTAAAATGATTACGAATTATATTTTGGATGCACCAAAACATAAATTTCCTATGAGAATTGGCTGTTTCCAATTCAGCGTTGAAAAGAAAATCTAAAATGCAGTCTCCTTCCTTGTTGACGCAAAATTCGCAGTAACCTAATTAAGCGCATACAAACCACACCAAGTATATTATTTATACCAAATTGCCTGTCTTCCCGTCAAGGGAAATCTCTGGATTTGTCCGCGGCGGAGGTGTTCCGTAAATGTAAGCGGGAGAAGTTTTGGGCCTTTTTTCTATGCTATTAAATTTTATTGCAAAATCCGCAGTTCGAAGGTAATCTAAACCGTTGTTTGCAGAATTCGGCAGAAAAGGACTGCCTGCTCGGCGACGAGCGGGATATGCGGTTACTTATTGAACGTAACTATTCGAAAGGAGACGAAAGATGGATTCAAATTGCATTGCAGGCGGCTGTTCGGTACAAAGAACACAGCGGAGCGGAGTACGACTTTTGAAACGGGAGACAATCCGGTTTTGCGTCATAATATTTGCAATTTTGTGTATCTGCTCTTCTGTACAGGCCGACTGGAAGGTCAGCCAGGGCCCGCTTATGACCCAGTGGTCGGGGCAGGTCTCACCGAAAAAAGTTCACCCCGAGTACCCGCGCCCGCAGCAGGTCCGCAAGAACTGGCTGAATCTTAACGGGTTATGGGAATACGCAATCAGGACCAAAGAGCAGCGGCAACCGGTCCAGTTCGACGGACAAATTCTCGTACCGTTTCCGATTGAGTCGGCCCTGTCAGGCGTGATGCAGCCTGTCGGTGAAGAGAACCAGCTATGGTATCGGCGAACATTTGAGGTCCCCAAAAAATGGAAGTCTCAGCGATTGCTGCTTCATTTTGGAGCGGTGGACTGGGATTCAACAATATGGGTGAACGGAACAAAAGTGGGCAGCCATAAAGGTGGTTACGATCCGTTCACATTGGATATCACAGATGTGCTGAATGATACCGGTGCGCAGGAAATTGTATTAAGTGTATGGGACCCGACGAACTCCGGCACTCAGCCGCGGGGTAAACAGGTGAAAAAGCCAGGCGGGATATGGTACACCGCGGTAACAGGAATCTGGCAGACGGTATGGCTGGAGCCTGTGCCTGAGGCGCATATTAAGTCACTGAAAATCGTTCCGGATATAGACTCTGAATCGGCGCGTATAACCGCTGTATGTTCGCAGGCAACAGTTGACTGCAGCGTTGAAGCTCAAATCAATCTTGGTTGGTTCAATAAGATAAAGGGCAAAGGTAATGCCGACGAAGAATTTGTTTTACAAATTAAAAAGCCCAAGCTGTGGTCGCCTGATTCACCGTTTTTATATGATGTGAAAGTAACGCTTAAGGACAGTAAGGGCAAGATCATTGATACGGTAAACAGTTACTTCGGTATGCGGAAAATCTCGTTGGACAAAGACGAAGAAGGTATTACGCGGTTGTTTCTGAACAACAAACCGCTGTTTCAGTACGGTCCGCTTGACCAGGGCTGGTGGCCGGACGGATTGTACACGGCACCGACCGATGAGGCGCTTCGCTATGACATCGAGGTATTGAAAAAGCTCGGTTGTAATATGCTGCGCAAGCACGTCAAGGTGGAGCCTGACCGGCTGTACTACTGGTGCGATAAATTAGGGTTGATGGTCTGGCAGGATATGCCCAATGGCGACGGGCACATCGGCGGCAATGACCCTGATCTTGAGAGAAGTGAAGAGTCGGCGAAGCAGTTTGAGCTGGAGTTAAAGCGTGTCATTAACGCTTTCAGCAATCACCCGTGTATAGTAATGTGGGTGCCTTTTAACGAGGGCTGGGGACAGTATGATACGGCGCGGATTGTGGATTTTGTTAAGGAGCTTGACCCGAGCCGATTAGTGAATAATACGAGCGGATGGTCCGACCGGGGTGTTGGTGACGTACACGATATTCACAAATATCCTGGTCCGGCTGCGCCGCCGACCGAAGAGAACCGCGCAGCGGTGTTAGGTGAGTTTGGCGGTCTGGGTCTGCCGGTTCCGGGAAATACCTGGCAGGATAAAAAGAACTGGGGATACCGTAGTTATGAGACTCGTGAGGAACTTACCGATGCGTACCTGGTTCTGCTTGATAATTTGCGTTCGCTGATTGGCCCGGGCCTGTGCGCGGGGGTATATACGCAGACTACCGACGTGGAGATTGAGGTAAACGGCCTGATGACTTACAACAGGGCGATGATAAAGATGGATGTTGAAAAGGTCGCGGCGGCGAACAGACTTTTGTATCAGCCGCCGCCTGTTGTTAAGACGCTTGTTCCGACCTCACAACAAACGGGACAAAGCTGGCGATATACGACGAACGAACCGCGCGTCGGCTGGCATCGGGCGGGCTTCTCCGATTCCGATTGGCAGGAAGGCAAAGGCGGTTTTGGTACTGAAGGGACACCCGGTGCTGTCATCGGTACCGAGTGGAATAGTCCGGGTATCTGGATGCGCAGAACGTTTGAGCTTGATAGTATAGAATTCAGCCGGCCGCAGCTTTTAATCCATCATGATGAGGATGTCGAGATTTATATCAATAGCCAGCTTGTCGCGAAGCTCAAGGGCCATACTTCTGGTTATATTCTGTTCAGGCTTGACGAAAAGCAGCAAAAGAAGCTGAAGGTCGGGACAAACAGTTTAGCCGTTCGCTGCTCTCAGACCGAAGGCGGCCAATATATCGACGTGGGCCTGGTGGACATAATAGAAAAATAGGCGAATTGATTCACGATTTGAATTAAAAATAGACCTTCATCGTTGAGGAGTATTTCATGCTGGTGATGTTAGTTCAGGATGGGGCTTTGCGCAAAGCGAAGGGGTGGTGTTATTGCTTGCTGGTTCCGGCGATTTGCTTTGCCGCAATCGGAGTGCGGACGGCTTGGTCGGATGAAATTGTCCTGACCAACGAGTATTGGTCGGTCGAAGTATCGCCGGCAACGCTGGAAATGAACGCCGAGCTTCCCGGGAGTGGCAAAATCCTGCTATCCAAAGGCCAGCCTGATTTAGGCCCGGTTGGCGATATAGTAAAGGAAGGGCATCGGGCGCAGTGGCTCTTGCAGGCAAAAGGAATTAAGGTTGAAGTTCGATTAGATAAGCGTGATTTGTCAGTTCAGTTTTTTTCCCAAAAGATAGGTACGTTTACCTGGCCTGTTTTGCAAGAAAGGGCAAATATCAAGGCATTAATCTGGCCTCGCTGGGAGGGTTGTTATATTCCTCTTGATGAGCCGCGATGGGAGAAATATCTGGTAGAGCAGGGGGGATGGGATACGCTGGAAGGGCTAAGTATGCCTTTTTGGGGTCTGGATTGCGGCGACTTTTCACTGACGTATATCATAACCAATCCATACAGTAACATTATTGAATTTAACAGGACTGGGGACATACTCGAAGCGCAGTTCAGCCACGAATTCACATCTGTTCAATCGAAAAAAGAATATGGTTTTTTGATTCGGCTGGGACAAAACAATTCGCCGGTGGAGCCTGCGAAACAGTTTCGCCGCTGGCTGCAACAGCAGGGCGAGTTTGTCAGTATGAAAGAGAAAATGAAGAAAGTCCCTAAAGCTGAGCGTTTGTTAGGAGCGCCGCATGTCTATCTTTGGGGCGATGCGTTTTTTACGCGGCATTGTATCCCTCCGAGAAAATGGAAATCATTCTGTTTGAAGCTTATCGAACAAAGCAAGGCCGGGCGGCTCTCTCCGAGCGGGCGAATTAAGCAACTGATGGAGCCGCAGCGCTGGGCCGAAGTAGTTACGATTTCCAACGCCCAGTGGCCGGATAAATATACCAAGGGCCAGGTGGCTAATGAGATATCCAGATTGCTGGAAAGACGGGATTTCTATGATAAAGCCTGTTGGCAGGAAGTAGTTCTGCCGGATGAGGTGGCCGAATTGCTGAAGAAAGGCCTTGAAGAGCTAACCATCCCGGAGCTGTGCCGAATGAACAGTATGGTTCTGCGTGCGGATTTTGCTGAGTTTATGATTCCAGTTGATAATTGGGGTGATGGTGTTTCAGAAAGGATGCTGGAGCAATTTAAAGAGAGCGGCTTTGACCGGATGAGATTGTGTCTCGAAGGCTGGGAAGGAATTGAAAAACGTCCCGAGGTTGCAAAGCAGGCCGACCAAATGGGATACCTGTTTGGCACGTATGATTCGTTTCACAGCATTCACGACCCTTCTTTGCGCGGCACGGATAGTACTTGGATTACTGCGCAGTTTGACAGGGAGCTTTTTGAGAAGGGACCAATCGTCCGCAAAGATGGAAAGAAACGTGGGGGATTTAAGAGGGCCGGTTTCAAGCTTAGCCCCATAGCCGCCAGGGCGTATGTGGAAAAGCGTGTTATAGAGAACATGAAGAATGTCCCTTACAATTATTATTTTGTTGACTGCGATGCTTACGGAGAGGTTTATGATGATTACTCACCTTTTCACCGGGCAAGTCAGGCGGATGATGTAAGAGCGCGTTTAGATAGGCTTGCCTGGATTAGCGATACGTTTAATGTAGTGGTTGGCTCGGAGGGCGGCAGCTCATACTCAGCGAAAGTTATCCATTTGGCTGAAGGTATGTTCGGGCCCGGATTCGGCTGGGGCGATCCCGATTTGAAAAATAAAGATTCAGAATATTACCTGGGCCAATATTATCCCCCCGAAGGGCCAAAGGTATTTGTTAAACAGGTTCCTATTAAGGAGAAGTATCAGTATTTTTACTACGCCCCGCAGTTTCGCCTGCCGCTCTATGAAATTGTCTTCCATGATTCGATTGTCACGACTCACCAATGGGGGAACAGCAGTCTCAAATACAGTAATATGCTCGATACGGTCGCGCTGACGGAGTTGCTCTATATGGTTCCGCCGTTGTATCACATGAATCTTGATGAATTTGACAGATACCGTGATATAATGAAAAAGCATTATGATTTTTTTTCGCCGTTGCACAGGGAATTTGGCTTTGCGCAGATGACGGACTTCAACTGGCTTAGCTCCGACAGAAAGTTACAGCGTGCGGTTTTTCATGGCCGGGTGGAAATGATTGCGAATTTTTCACATGAATCGCGCAACTATCGCCGAGCTGATATTCCCGGTCGAAGCATCTCGGCAAGATGGCTGGATAGCGGCAGGAAAAAAATCCTGACCTTTACACCGAATCTGAATTCAGGTGCGATGAAATGAGGCGGTAAAAACAAGGAGCTTGATTGTGAATCGACGTGAGTTTATTAAGTTAGCTATCGGCGGTGCGGCGGCTGTGATGCCAAATTACGGCTGTTCGGTTGACGCCAGTTCTAAAGCGACTGCAGAACGGCCCAATATTATTCTTATTATGGCCGATGACTTGGGATACGGTGACATTAGCTGTTACGGAAGCAAAAAGATACGGACGCCCAATATCGATGCCTTAGCAAGAGGCGGCCTTAAATTTACGGATTATCATTCCAACTGTCCTGTGTGCAGCCCGACACGGGCAGCACTGCTGACGGGTCGCTACCAGCAGCGTAGCGGTATCGAAGGTGTTATCTATGCAAAAGGGCCGACCCGGCAAACGGGAATAGCATTGGAAGAAACAACTTTTGCCGAGGTTCTAAAGAAACGCGGTTACGTCACGGGTATTTTCGGTAAGTGGCATTTGGGTTACAACGTGGAATTCAATCCGGCATGGCAGGGATTCGACGAGTTTACCGGCTATGTTAGCGGCAACGTGGATTTTCATTCGCATATTGATGGAGCCGGCTTCGACGACTGGTGGAAAAATTTGCAAAAGATCCCTGAAGAAGGTTACTGCACAGATTTGATAACCAAACACGGAGTGGATTTTATACAGCGGCACAAGGATAAGCCGTTCTGTTTGTATCTGCCACACGAGGCGCCGCACTCTCCTTACCAGGGACGCCAGGACCCGCCGGAACGTTTGAGCGGCGGTAGGAAAGGTAAAAAAGCCAAAGGCGATGAGATTACCCGGGCATACAAGGAAATGGTTGAGGTGATGGACGAGGGAATCGGGCGTATTGTCGAGACTGTAAGACGTCTGGGCTTAGAGAGAAAAACATTTATCTTTTTCTGCTCCGACAACGGCGCTACAAAAAACGGCTCCAACGGTGCACTGGCCGGTTACAAAGGCAGCTTATGGGAAGGCGGGCACCGGGTTCCGGCTGTTGCCTATTGGCCGGGCAGAATTAAGGCCGGTACAACCGCAAACCAGACAGTCCTGGGGATGGATTTGTTTGCTACGATGATGTCGATTGCCGGGGCGAAACCACAGGCTGGTATGAAGCTTGACGGCGTTGACCTTTTGCCGATGTTGACCGAAGGTGCCAGGCTGACGGAGCGGATGTTATTCTGGCGTTATAAAAAAGAAAAGGCCGCACGGAAAGGGCCGTGGAAATTGCTGGTTCAAAGTAACCAGTCAAAACTTTATAATCTTGACGAAGACCTCAGCGAGAAGGAGAATCTTGCCAAGGTCAGGCCTGAGATTGTCAAAGCGCTTGAAGATGAGCTGGCCGCCTGGGAGCAGGAAGTTTCGGCCGGTGTTGAGCTGAGGGCATGAAAAGTACTGCCTAAGATGTATTAGAGTGTTTGGGTATTAAGAACACCCTGACTTTTATTGATTTGGAGATAATAATTATGGAAAATAAATCGATTAGTCGGCGTAATTTTATGAAAAGTTGTGCTGTGGGCGCATCGGCACTTGTCGGTTCGAGTTTGATTTCGAAGAAAGCTTTCGCGGCCAAAAAGAAAAGACCGAATATTGTTTTGATAGTCAGCGACGACCATGGGCTCGAAGCTTTGGGGTGTTATGGTAATAAAGTTATCAAGACGCCGAATCTCGACCAGCTTGCGGCTGAGGGGGTTCGGTTTACGAATGCTTGTTGTACGACAGCGAGCTGCAGCGCGAGCCGGTCGGTGATTTTATCTGGTATGTATAATCACGCCAACGGCCAGTACGGCCATCAGCACAGTTATCATCACTTTATCTCCTTCCCGAACGTGAAGTCTCTGCCGGTGCAATTGACCGAGGCAGGATACAAGACGGGACGGATAGGCAAGTATCACGTTGCGCCGGATGAGGTTTATAAATTCGATGTTGCGCTTAGGGGCAATAGCCGCAGTCCTGTCGAGATGGCGAATAACTGCCAAAGCTTTGTCAGCGGTGATGATAGTAATCCATTCTTCCTGTACTTCTGCATGAGCGACCCGCACCGCGGGGGCGGCACAGCCGAAGAGCTGCCGACTAAGCCCGACCGTTTCGGCAATCGCCCCAGTGGAGAATATCCGGGAGTGAAAGAAGTCAAATACAGCCCTGAGGATGTTATAGTGCCGCCGTTTTTACCGGATTCGCCAGAGTGCCGTGCCGAGCTTGCGCAGTACTACCAATCAGTGTCCCGCGTTGACCAGGGAATTGGACGGTTGCTCGGCGTTCTTAAAAAGGCGGGCAAATATGATAATACTGTGGTCATTTATATCTCAGATAACGGCGTAGCATTTCCCGGTGCCAAAACGACTCTGTATGAGCCGGGGATGAATCTGCCGTGCATCGTTCGGAATCCGTCACAAAGGAAAAAAGGCATTACCTGTAACGCGCTGATTAACTTTGCGGATTTGGCGCCGACGATTATGGACTTTGCCGAAGCTCTTCCTAAAAAGAGCGAATTTCAGGGCAAGTCGTTTAAGTCGGTGCTCGAACGGGAAAATCCATGGGGCTGGGATATAACTTACGCTTCGCATACTTTTCACGAGATAACGATGTATTATCCGATGCGCGTGGTGCGTGAGCGAAGGTATAAGCTGATATGGAATATTGCGCATGGACTGGATTATCCTTTCGCCAGTGATTTATGGGCGGCATCGACGTGGCAGGCGACGATTCAGCGAAGCGAGAAATATTACGGCAAGCGGACGGTCGAGGCGTATCTTCATCGGTCCAAATTCGAGCTTTATGATTTGAAGAACGATCCGGATGAGGTTGAGAACTTAGCGGACAATCCCAAGTACAAAGGAATTCTTTCGAGGCTAAAGACAAAGCTCAAGGCATTTCAAAAGCGAACGAACGACCCATGGATACTCAAGTGGGAATATGAATGAGTTCGCTGCGGAACTTGACAATTTTCCATAGACGGCTATGATGTGTTCTGCTGCTTTCGGCCTCCGGGTTGGGACTGATAAGGAGTTTGGCGGGGGCAGGAGTCTGAGTGTAATATAAGTACGAAAGAAGGACAATGAAATGGCACTGTTATTAGGATATGATGTTGGAAGCTCGTCGATAAAGGCGACCCTGATGGACAGCCAAACGGGTAAGGTATTGGCGAGTGCGACTTCGCCCCAGGAAGAACTGGAGATTATCGCAAAGGAGTCCGGCTGGGCTGAGCAGCATCCCTCTACATGGTGGGAACATGTTAAAGAAACGACCCGGCAGATTGCTTCCAAAATCCGGAATTTAGAGGATGTTGAAGCTATCGGGATTTCATATCAGATGCACGGATTGGTTTGTGTGGATAAGAACAAAGAGGTTTTGAGGTCTTCGATAATCTGGTGCGACAGCAGGGCGGTGCAAATCGGTGAACAGGCGGCCAAAGACATTGGGACAAAAAAGTGTCTTAAGAGTCTTTTTAACCTGCCGGGTAATTTTACGGCATCTAAATTAAAATGGGTCAAAGAAAACGAGCCGGAAGTCTATTCGAAGATTCATAAAATAATGCTGCCCGGTGATTATATTGCGATGAAGATGACGGGCGAGATAAAAACTACGCCGTCAGGTTTGTCTGAAGGGATGATGTGGGATTTCGGGAAGGATGGATTGGCGGAATTTGTTTTGGATAACTACGGGATATCAGCCGATTTGACAGCTCCGACTGTTCCGACATTTTCTGCTCAGGGTGAGCTGACCAGCTCGGCTTCTTATGAGCTGGGACTCAAGGCCGGGACAAAGGTAAGCTACCGAGCGGGGGACCAGCCGAATAACGCACTATCGCTGGGTGTGTTGCAGCCGGGTGAAATTGCTGTTACTGCCGGGACATCCGGCGTCGTCTATGGAATCAGTGATAAGAAGAACTACGACCAACTCTCACGGGTTAATATATTCGTTCATGTCAATCATTCGAAGGACGAGCCGAGGTACGGTGTTTTGCTTTGCCTTAACGGTACGGGAATTCTAAATAGCTGGCTAAAGCACAATTTTGTAGGCGGCGAGGGATTAGACTATGAGCAGATGAACGAGCTGGCGGCCCAGGTTGCGGTCGGTTCTGACGGGCTGATGATACTGCCTTATGGCAACGGCGCGGAGAGGACCTTAGAGAATAGGAATATCGGGGCGTCCGTTCACGGTTGGAATTTTAATATACACAAAAAGGCGCATTTCCTGAGGGCTGCTCAGGAAGGAATTGTTTTTGCGCTAAATTACGGCCTTGGGATAATGCGCAATATGGGGATTGAGTTGGAAACAGTCAAGGCTGGAAATGCGAACATGTTCCTTAGCCCGCTGTTTGCCGAGGCCTTTGCGACGATTACTGGCGCTACCGTGGAGCTTTATAATACCGACGGCTCGCAGGGCGCCGCTAGGGGAGCCGGAATCGGAGCGGGTATTTACAAGGGCCCCGATGACGCCTTTGTAGGCCTGGAGCCGGTGAAGGCGATTGAACCAAATAAGAAATTAGCATCGGCCTATCAGGATGCCTATGGAAGATGGGAAGATGTTTTGAAGGGACAATTGAAAAATTAAGAGCACAAGACATAAGTGCATGAGTTTTGTTTTAAGCGCTTAAGAAAGGAGCAATTAAAATGGCAGAATACTTTCCAGAAGTTAAAGGGATAAAATACGAGGGGCCTGACTCAAAGAATCCTCTTGCGTTTAAGTATTATAATCCTCAGGATGTTATACTTGGAAAAACAATGGCCCAGCACTTGCGATTTTCAGTATGCTACTGGCACACTTTGAAAAATTTAGGGACCGACCAGTTCGGTGGTAATACCATTATTCGAAAATACAACGATTCATCCGATCCAATGGACATCGCGGATATGACATTGGAAGCTGCTTTTGAGTTATTCACAAAGTTAGGTATAGATTTCTGGTGCTTCCACGACAGAGACATTGCTCCTGAAGCGGATGACCTTGCTGAAACCAACAAGCGTCTCGATAAAATAGTTCAAAAAGCCAAGAAGCTTCAGGCCGACACTGGCATTAAGTTGCTTTGGGGAACGACTAACGCTTTTTCACATCGTCGATTCATGGCCGGTGCGGGTACCAATCCCTCGCCTGAGGTCTTTGCTTATGCAGCGAGTCAGATTAAGAAAGCTATTGAGATAACAAATGAACTTGGCGGACAAGGTTATGTCTTCTGGGGTGGACGTGAAGGTTACGATACATTGCTCAATACTGATATGAAACGTGAACTGGATCATCTGGCTTTGCTTCTGCAGATGGCGGTTGATTACAAAAAGAAGATTGGTTTCAAAGGACAGTTTTATATAGAGCCAAAACCGAAGGAACCGACCAAGCATCAGTATGATTTCGATGCAGGCAATTGCTTCGCGTTTTTGCAGAAATATAATCTACTCGACGACTTTAAGTTAAACATTGAATCCAATCATGCAACACTTGCCGGCCACGATTTTTGTCACGAACTTGCCTTTTGTGTTGCCAATAATATACTCGGTTCGGTCGATGCTAATCGTGGTGATCTTCTTTTAGGCTGGGACACAGACCAGTTTCCTAATGACATTTACGAAACAACATTGGCTATGTACATTATTCTCAAAGGCGGCGGTTTTACCACCGGTGGCCTCAATTTCGATGCGCATGTCAGACGTCAATCAATAGATCCCATTGACCTTTTCTATGGTCATATTGGTGCTATGGACATTTTTGCACGGGGACTGAAAAATGCCGCGAAGATGATCGAAGACAAAACCTTCGATAATGCTGTCAAGGAACGTTATCAAAATTGGGACCAGGGGCTCGGCTCCAAAATTGAAAAGAAACAGGCAGGATTTGAAGAGCTTGAAGCCTATATCCTTGAACACGGCGAACCCAAGCTCCAAAGCGGCCGCCAGGAGTTGCTTGAGAATCGGTTGAATGATTACATCTGAACCGAAGTCGAGTAGTAGTTAATGCTCAGGGCCATTTCGATAAAATGTATAAGTGATGAAATACAGGATGGCACCACGGTCACTGATGAGTAGAATACAACATGAAAACTCGCCGTGATTTTTTAAAGAGCTTGATGATAGGATGTGTTGCGGCCCTTGTCCCGTCAATCGGCTTTGCCGGGCACCGCCGAAAGCCGAATGTCGTGTTAATCGTCTGCGACGATCTCAACGACTATGTCACGGGTATGGCAGGGCATCCTCAGGCACGGACACCAAACATCGCCAGGCTTGCTCGCTCCAGGGTGGCTTTCAAACGGGCCTATAGCAACAATCCCATCTGTGCACCATCGCGATCCAGCTTCCTTACCGGAATCTATCCACACACTTCGAAAAACCTGTTCTGGGACAAGTGGTTCGAGAATCCCATGCTAAAGAATTCCAGGACCATCATGGAACACTTCCGCCATAACGGCTATCATGTCGCTGGGTCCGGCAAACTAATGCATCACCATCTGCCTTCTGTCTGGAGCGAGTTCAAGCATAAGGCCGACTACGGCCCCTTTGTTTATGACGGCAAGGACAGGGTCGCTCATCCCTCAGTGCCTGAGCCCTTCAACAGTATCGGACATGTTGATGGTTCTTACGCCCCATTGTCCGATGTGCCCTATGGACCAAACGACAAGGACAATAAGGGCTGGATATACGGCACCTGGGGTAAGGTAAATAAGTTCAAATACGTTGACGAGGACAACCGCGACCCTACCCCCGATGAACGCAATGCGGCCTGGGCGGCAAAGAAGATCAATGAGTTTGCTAAACAGGAAAACGGCAAGCCGTTTTTCCTGGGCATTGGTTTTATTCGTCCGCACACCCCGCTGCACGTCCCAAAACGCTTCTTCGATATGTTCCCGCCGGACTCTCTCAAAATCCCCGTAATCAAGGCCAACGATGCCGAAGACTGTCACTATATGGACGTCTTTAACAGCAGCCAGAAGGGACCGAAATACTTTCGCCTGTTAAAAGAATCGTATCCTGACCTCGAATCCGCACTCAAAGCGTTTACCCATGCCTATCTCGCCAGTGTGGCCGCAGTTGACGAATGCGTTGGCCGGATAGTCGAAGCGGTGAACAAGAGTCCATTGAAAGACAACACCATCATCGTTGTTACAAGCGACCACGGCTGGAACATGGGCGAGAAGGATTACCTTTTCAAAAACGCGCTCTGGGAAGAAAGTACTCGTGTGCCGCTTATTATCCGTGCGCCGGGCGTGGCGGTGACAGGCGGCATCGCCGAACACCCTGTTTCACTGATTGATATCTATCCCACACTCGTTGACCTCTGTGGACTCGAAAGCGATACGAGAAAGAACAACAAAGGCGCCAGGCTCGACGGCTATAGTCTCCGCCCGTTCCTCGAAAATCCGAAGTCCGAAACCTGGAACGGGCCCGACGCCGCCTTGACGATGATATATGCCGGAAATAAGACAGGAAATGATCCTACTAAACAGCATTGGTCGGTCCGGACAAAAAGGTGGCGATATATTCTGTACAACAACGCCAGCGAGGAGTTGTACGACCACGACACCGACCTCTACGAATGGACCAACCTCTCCGGCGATTCCCGTTACGGGAAGATAAAAGCGAGCCTGAAGGCCCGGCTATTCCGCATGACTGGCCCGTGAAAAGAATGATGGTTCAGTTTGCAGGCCAATAGCCGTCAGAGGTCAGAAGTTTTATGCGGAAACCATATACACATAGTTATAAGGCTTAATAGAATAACAGGAACATCATAATGAGTATTGAAGTATTGGGAATTTCCGGCAGTCCTATAGAAAACAGTAACACGGACCGGCTTATTAAAGCCGTATTGGATGCAACCGAATTAGAATGCGAATTTGTGAAACTGAGCCGAATTAACATCAGACCTTGCCTTGCCTGTAAACAGTGTGTTCCGGACAACATCTGCAAAGTTAAGGACGATTTTCCGGAGCTTGCAGAAAAAATCAAGAAAGCCGGGGCATTGATTATTGGTGCATATATTCCATATAAACAGATAGACGGTTTCACAAAAGCGCTTCTTGAAAGATTCTGGTCACTCAGACACGTGACCAACCTGCTTAGGGGCAAGCTGTGTGCAACGGTTCTAACCTACCTGACTACCGATGCGGCGGATCATGTTAATCGATCATTGGCCATAGAGTTAAAGGAAATGGAACGTATGGAGCTTATTGGGCAAGTCATGATTAAGGGCAACCTTCCCTGCTTGACCTGCGGCGAGGGAGATGAATGTGAAATGAGTGGATTAAGAAAGCGTTACGGACCGGATGCGAGGTCATCCGATTACCCATACGTACGGGTTGAGGATCAGAAAGAAGTATGGGAAGAAGCAATGCGAATCGGTCGTCTGATCGGCCAGCGCCTGCGAACAACTAATCGGGATTAAAACTCCGTATAACCATCGCATGAACTCAAGACATTTCTTCCGCTGCGCCACATTCACGCCGGTTATGCGGAGCGTCACGCGCGGTTCAACGGAATTCAATCGAATACACCGCTTATATTATCCATGCACCGGTTACAGTCCTTGTGGCAATCGCGATTAGGAATATCAGTTTACACCCGCTTCTAAAATTTGTTTTGGCTGTGCTTATTGCTGTTCCGTTGTGTTTCGCCTTGGCCAATTTCATCAGGCAACTGCCGCTGGCAAGACGGATATTGTAATTACGGAGTGGTCGAAGTATAAAGCAACGTGTCTTTATATTCCCTGCTTTTTCAGATAATCAGCATTGCATCCCCGTAAGAATAAAAACGGTATTGCTGTAAGATGGCGTGATTGTAAGCGGCCAGAATGTTATCAAGACCAGCAAATGCCCCGACCAGCGCCAGGAGTGTGGATTTCGGCAGATGGAAGTTCGTTATCATAGCGTCTGTAATTTTGAATTTATAGCCGGGCTTTATGAATAGACCTGTTGAACCCGTGGCGGCTTCGATTTGCGGGCCGGCGGCAATTGTTTCGAGGGTTCGGGTCGAGGTTGTACCGACAGGAATTATGCGTGCCCCCTTACTTTTTGCGGTATTTATTATCCGGGCATTCTCCTGGTCCATACTGAACCGCTCCTGATGAATCTGGTGGTCGTCGAGATTTTCGGCGGTTACCGGTTTGAATGTTCCGGCTCCGACGTGCAGTGTTATATATGCAAAGCTGATACCGGCCTGTATAAGCTGCTCTATCAAAGGCTCTGTAAAGTGCAGCCCTGCCGTGGGAGCGGCAACCGCGCCGTTTTTACGGGCGTAAACCGTCTGGTATCGCGATTTATCAATATCCGCTGCCGCCGGGTCGTCGTCCCGTTTGATATACGGCGGAAGCGGCGGAAAACCGATTGCTTCGAGAACGGTCTCTGTATCTGCTTCGGTCTTTAATCTTAGCAGACATCTGCCTCGGGCTTGTTTTTCGAGCAGCTCGGCCTCGCAGAAATCGGCCTTTTGCCGGTCCTTCAAGATAAGAATGTCACCGGCCCTTAGCCTGCGGGCGCCTTTTAGCATTACCATCCAGTTGTTATCAGGCTTTTGAGCGAGGAACAAACCTTCGAGTTTACCTCCGGTGATTTTACGGGCGAAAAAGCGGGCGGGCAGGACTTTCGTATCGTTGAGAACAAGGCAGTCGCCGGGCGATAAGAAATCTCCGATGCTGCTGAATCGGCTGTCGATGATATCATCGGTTGAGCGGTTAAGAACCAGTAGTCGTGAGCTGCTTCGAACGGGGCAGGGACATTGTGCGATCAACTCGGGCGGCAAATAGTAATTCAGCTTTTCAGTTTTCATAACCAAACGTTATCAGACCGTTACCAAAATGACAAAAAAATTTTTTCTAAATAATACGCTAAATTATAGGTTTGAGCGGATGTGTAAAAAATTCCTGCAAAAGCAGTTCGATATTAGGGACGATACTAATACTAATAATACGAATCCAATTTATTTACAATAATAGTTTTTCATGGGTCAGGGTTTATGTCGTCAGCACAGTATGTAGATAGACAGGTAACATCAGTCGCTGTTTTGGGCAGGGATGAGCTTAAGAGACGAATCAGGAATTTTCGGGGCAGGTTCAAGCTGGATTTTACGGAAGATTACCTCAACAGGATAAGCGTTGATAGGCTAAGGCATATCCTTCTGGCTGCATTAATAAACGCAAAGACTCACAATTAGAAAGCCGTCCACTTCTTCGAACCTTTCACAGAACATCATAACAAGCCATTGATAGGCACAAACTTATATCCGTGCGCATAAAAAAGGCGGACATTACATCCGCCTGTAATTATCATCAGTTATGTTTTCTGCTTGGTTGAAAAATTCAACAAGCACAAAAAATCACATTCGTGGCTTCGGCTAATACCCTAATCTTCCCCAAATGGCCTTCTGCATCTGGTGCAAATCCTCGATATCATCAGGGCTTTCAGGTGTCATCTGGTGCAAAGCGTTTGCATTATAGAAGGGAACAGAGGCGAGCTTGCCGGTCTCTAACGTTTTCTTGCCTTTGTACTTCCAATAAGCAGAGTGCCCGTCTGCAAAAGCGACGTTAGTACCGTCACCGTGCCGGACAAAGGGCGGGTCCCACCAGCGCTGATTGACATAATGAGTAGCATAACTGTCCGGAGTAATCCGGCCTTCGTCAAGAAATACTAATCTTTGAGACGGGCCCGGGCTGATAATATCCGTCCTCTTCTTAATCCACAATACCGTCCTGCCTACTCTTACCCCCACGTCTTTATTGTTGACTGTCCTACTCGTCCCGCTCCTGGGAATACCGTTCATAGAATCGCCTATGGTGTAGGTCCGCATCTCTCCGCGCATACCGGTCGGGCATCGGTAAAGCGTTTCTTTCTTGGTATATGGATATAAGGCGCCTTTTTGAATAGCACTTAATTGAGTTTCTCTGGGCAAATGCTCGCCGTTCCAAAAATCTCCGCAATCGCCTCCGACCCACCACTTCTCACCTGGATGCCTACTATTTGAGCGGGACGGTGTAGAGGCCTGGCCATTTCCACCGCCGGCTGATTCGCCGTTGACAATCCTGTCATCGTTCTCGTCTGCATACATAGTCCAGGCAAGTCCCAACTGCTTGAGATTGCTAAGGCAAACCGCTCGCCTGCCCTGTTCTCTGGCCCTGTTCAACGCCGGCATCAATACCGCCATCAATACCGCGATAATGGCAATGACAACCAGAAGCTCTATCAGGGTAAAGGCTTTTTGTTTTTTCACAATCATATTCCTTTCTGCGTTTGTGCGATGGTTATTTTGTTAATAATCTTTAAAATTCCTCATCCATACCGGCCAGTCGCCCGGATTCATACCGCCGGCTCTTGTATATGGGCCGGCAATGTCATAGCTTTTGTGCCATTTTAAGGTCCAGAGCTCCTTAACTCCGACCTTTCTAACAGAATAATCGCAGAACAGGCTGTTTAAGAATCCATCGTGCCGGTTTACACAATTACGTTCCATTTCGCTGTTATTGGGTCTGTCCGGCGGGCCTAAAACAACATCTGGAGGAACATCTGTGTCTCTTGGCCAGGCATCGACCCACCAGCTACCTGTAAATAACGGAATATTATTTGCTCCCTTCCACTCGGGTTTTCTCCAATGGTCTGAAATGGGGCTGCGTCCCCAGACAGCTCCAGATGGGTTGGTGTCGCGAGGATTACACATCCATCCGTTTGGGCCGTAGCTGCCAATGTATTCACCGGTTTGCCAGGCTTGACTTGTAAAGTAGCCTATCCCCTGATGAACATTCTGGCCTGCGGATTTTGTAGCCTGCGGGCAGCAACGCATCTTTTCTCCGACCTTGTAAGTGTCCAACATCGGTTCGAACCACCACCTTCCGCTGCCGCCGCCGGCGCCGCTGAGCCAGTATCCGTTGTTATCGTCGCAATACATCTTCCAAAAGAGACCCCATTGGTTGAGATTAGCCATGCATGCAACGGCCCTGGCCTGTTTCTTTACACGATTAAGCGCAGGCATCAGGATTGCCATGAGCACAGCGATAATGGCTATTACCACGAGAAGCTCTATCAGAGTAAAGCCCTTCCGCTTGTTCATAATAAATATCTCCTACCATACTTGTTATTGTATTTACTTTTATAGTTTTTCAAAATTGCAAATTTTAATAATCTTTATAACGGCTCATCCATGTCGGCCAGTCGCTCGGATTCATACCGGTCGGACCGGGCTTTTTTCCTCTGAAGGTCTGCACTACTGGGCGACTAAGGTCTTACCCGGGTAGTGTATGTCCAGCCACACGAGATCCTCATTGGGCGGATTGAACGGCGTGTTCTTGCCGAAACCCATCGAGGCGGCCTCTGACCGGCTCTGAAAGTAGATTACGGTTCGCTTGTCCGTCCATTTCTTCACGGCGGCGTGGCCGTCCATAAAGCTGAACGTGCAGGAATTACTGTGAAAGACACCGAGCGGGTCCCAGAGCGAGTTGGTTCTGGGGTTGTAAGACCAGCCGTCGACATTGTGGTTGACGCCGGGGGCGTCGTATATCTCTTCGACAAAGAGCAGCTTTGTGGCCGAACTCGTGAAGTCAGTCAGCCTCTTCGGATCGGAACTCGAGGTCGATCTGAGAAAATCCGGCAGAGAATAGCTGCGGAACAGCAAATGCTGCAACTGCCGGCCATTGCTCGTGCCGCGTCGTATCCGGTCGTCGCCAGGGCAGTGATAGGCGCCGACTTCCTTGATATAGGGGTAGAGAGCACCTTCCCTCAGACCATTATGCCGCTGCTCGAGTGTGACCGCTCCGCTGGGCATCTGGTCATAGCCGCCGCCTGCCTGATAATCCAGAGGAGGCATCACCCAGGGGGGAATGCCATTGGTGGGGCTGTACCTTGCCATTCCACCGCACGTTCTGCTATCGTTATCGTCGGCATACATTACGTAGGCCAGCCCCATGGTCTTCTGATTCGACATGCACGCTATTCCGCGGGCCTGCTCACGGACAATATTGAGAGCGGGCATTAATACAGCCATCAACACGGCAATTATTGCGATTACTACCAGAAGCTCGATTAATGTAAATCCTTTTTTTTCGTTCATAGTGACACCTTTCATTTTTCTTACTGTTATGATGTGCGAAACCAACTTTGTGTTCTGTTAATTTAGGCAACTTCACACACTTTATTATACAGCCAAATCAGATCTTCCGCAATAGAAAATAGCTCAAACTCAGGGTTTTTTTGAAGAGGCCGTCAAGCTTTGGCTCGCCGATATGGGATGTTATAAACAGCGCCTTAAAGCCTCATAAGTATTTATAAAGGATGGTTTTGCGGATAATATCCGGAGCAAATTAGCGTCAGAACGAAGAACCGCCTGAGTATCGCTGAGCAGTTGTACACGAATTGAAGCTAAAAAAATCTGTTATAAGCAATAATAGCCGGATTTATGCCTGATAGTCGAATTTACAGCATTTTAGCCAGGCGGTCATTTTCATCAATAGTCTTTGAAGTTTTTCATCCACTCGGGCCAGTCGCTTGATGTCACGCCGCCGCCGGCGGTCCAGGGGCCGGCTTCATTGTACCCTTGATGCCATTTCAGGGTCCACAATTCTTTTAGTCCGACTTTACGAGCCGAAAAATCCAGGAACAAACAACCGACGAATCCATCATGCCGGTTAAGGCAATACCGGCCCATCTGCGCATTGTCGTTCCATCTCTCACCGTTGAAGGGGGGCGGAGTATCTGTTTCTAACGCCCAGCCATTATAGCGCTGGGCCTCGAGGAACAAGGGTACGTATGCGGCTCCCGCCACATTTGGTCCGCGCCAGAACCAGCTTACACCCCCGCTATGAGGTTCATTGCCGGCCGGGGCATCGACAATCCAGCCGTTCACCCCGTAACTTCCTTTCATTTGTACTGGCCAGCCACCCGCTTGCATATAACCCCAGGCCATTGTCGCACCGACACCTCCTGCGTTTCCTTCGGCGCCAGAATCTACTCCGTATTCGTCCACCCACGGCTTCAACGCGTTGGGGCAGCAGGTAAACTCATCATCCCACTTGTAGTAATCGCCAAGTGCGGAAACCCATCGATTCGAAACTGTGAAACCCTGCATAAATCGGCTGTCGTAGTCGTCGGCGTACATCGAAAAAAAGATACCCCACTGCTTTAGCTTGCTCAGGCACGCAACGCTCCGGGCCTGCATCTTTACCCGCTGAAGAGCTGGCATCAATACCGCCATCAACAGGGCAATTATTGCTATTACAACCAAAAGTTCTATTAAGGTAAAACCTTTTCGTCTGTTCATAATGTCACCCTTTTTCTCTTGACCGGTTCAGATATGTAAAAGCATATTTATGTTTTGTTAATTTAGGCTGCTTCACCGGGCGTATTATACACCCAAACCGGACTTTCCGCAAGAGAAAATGGCTCAAACTAAGGGGTTTTTTGATGATGTCCCAATAAGCCCGACTATTGCTGGGAGTTGGAGGCATCTTTGTCAAGACTCATAAGTGTTTATGACAGGCAATGTTACAACTTAAAGCCTATGGAAATTGCGGGCGGACGTATGAGAAAATGTCCGGATGGTTTCGGAAAATTTTGCTTGAAGTGAAATAATAAATCTGCTATAAAGGATGATGGTGAAGTCTTGTACTGGTGATCGAAACTTCATATTTCTGTTTTCAGTTGATTTCAAGCTTTAACAAGGAAGGATGGTTGTGAGGTCAAGTCACAAAACAACGTCTCGTGCAAACGAAATTAGAATTTATATAAGCACCGGCGTTATTATCGGCCGTTATCATTTGAACTTTATTTAAGGAGAATTATTATGTCTAAGAAATTAATTTGTTTGGCCTGCCTTGCTTTGGTGATGAGCATAGCAGGTAATGCCTCTGCTGATCTCGTGGCTCACTGGAGGTTTGATGAGACCTCCGGGACCACCGCCATTGATTCGAGTGGTAATGGATTGAACGGTACCCTTGAGGGTGACCCACAGTGGGTGGCCGGGGCGATAGGCGGTGCGCTGGAGTTTGACGGTGACGACTACGTTGATTTCGGTGCTCCGGATGTTTTTGACTTCGGGGCAGGTGATTTTACCATAACTGCCTGGATAAAAATGACGGCCACCGAAAGAGGCTCAATCTTTGCCATTGGCGGGGATAACGGAGGCGGAATACGCTACACTTTGGCTATGGGTGAAGCTAACGATAATAAACTAACTCTGACCATGGATGACGACAGCAGCAAAAATCAATCAAGAGGTGATACTGTCATTAATGATGGCGTCTGGCATCATGTAGCTGGCATGATAAAGGGAGATGTTGCCCTTGTATATGTCGATGGAGTTGAAGACGGTACAATAGATTTACCTGCCGGATACGACCTTTCCGGAGTACTTCAGCATAATGCCCTTGTAGGAGCTATTACAAGCCACACAGACGGCAGCTTCGAGAAATTTATGGTAGGTTTCATTGATGATGTCCGGATTTACGACACCGCGCTCACGTTGCCTGAGATTGAAGCCGCTATGAAAGGTGAAGCGTTTACAAAAGCCCTGAATCCTGCCCCCTCTGATGGTTCTTACCATGAGGAGACGTGGGTGAACATAAGCTGGTCACCGGGAGATTTTGCGATTTCACACGATGTGTATATGGGCGATAATCTTGATGCTGTCAGCGAAAGCGCAGAAGGAACATTCATAGGTAATCAAGCCGCAACATTTTTTGTTGCCGGATTCCCCGGATTCCCATTCCCGGACGGTCTCGTTCCGGGCACGACATACTATTGGCGTATTGATGAGGTAAACGAAGCCGACCCGAATAGTCCCTGGGTAGGTGATATCTGGAGTTTCATGATCCCGCCCAAGACCGCCTATTTACCTGTCCCCGCTGATGCCGGCGAAGCTGTCGCGGTCAATCCCAGCCTTACATGGACACCGGGTTTCGGTGCGAAACTGCACACAGTGTACTTCGGCGACAATTTTGACGATGTCGATAATGCCGTAGGTGGACTCCCCCAGGGAACTGCAATCTTTAGCCCCGATCCGCTTGAAATGGCCAAGACTTACTACTGGCGGGTCGATGAATTCGATGCTTTCGGTACACATAAGGGTAGTGTCTGGAGCTTTACAACCGAGGGCGCTGTGGGCAGCCCTGATCCGGCTAAAGGCGCTGTGGATGTCACGCAGACACCAACTCTTACCTGGGTTCCGGGTGTTTTTGCCGATACACATGAGGTCTATTTCGGCGCCGATGCAGCCTCTCTGGAACTTAAGGGCAGTGGAAACCTTGGCTCTGAAAGCTTTGAGCCCGGACAGCTTGAATGGGATACGACTTACTATTGGCGTGTCGATGAGGCCAACAACGCCAATGCCGACAGTCCGTGGACAGGCCCTCTCTGGAGCTTTACGACGGCCAACTTCCTTATTGTCGATGATATGGAGAGCTACAACGACCTTGACCCCGCCGACCCGGCAAGCAACAGGATATTTAATATCTGGCTGGACGGATTTGATAACCCGGCTATAAACGGTTCTGTCGTTGGTCATGCTAATGCGCCTTTTGCCGAGCAGACTATCGTTCACGGTGGTTTGCAATCGATGCCGATGTCTTATGACAACGCCGTCGGAAAATCCGAAGCGACCCTGACATTGACTTCTACGCGTGACTGGACTGTCAACGGTATCAGCACTTTGACAATCTGGTTCAGAGGAAGTGCGGGTAATGCCGCTGAGACTTTGTATGTTGCTCTCAATGGCAGCGCAGTAGTCAATAATGACAGTCCGGATGCCGCGCAAAAATCTGTATGGACGCGATGGGATATCGACCTCCAGGCGTTTGCAGACCAGGGCGTGAACCTTGCAAATGTAACTTCGATTACTCTTGGTCTTGGTAACAGGAGCAATCCGGTTGCCGGCGGAGCAGGCATGATGTTCTTCGATGATATCCGCCTTAACGCTCCGTAATCTGCTGTGGTTGATTGCGTTGTTTAGATAATAGATTTGTATAAATTCAGGGCCTATACTGATTGATTCGGTATAGGCCCTTTTTGTTTAATTCATTCAGTTATTCTTTAGTAGTCTTTGAAGTTCCTCATCCAGACTGGCCAGTCGCTTGACTGCACGCCGCCGCCCATAGTCCAGGGGCCTGACTGGTTATATGCACGGTGCCATCTCAATGTCCACATCTCTTTAAGCCCGACTTTTCTGACCGACCAATCCAGAAAAGCCATGTTCGTGAAGCCATCGTGCCGATTGAGGCAGATACGTCTGATATGCTGCATACCCTGCCAGGCCATGTCCTCCGTTTCGGGCGGATTATCAGTATCTCTTGGGAAGATATTGAACCGCAGGGCATCCATAAACAAAGGAATATATCCGGCGCCGTTGACATTAGGGGTTCGCCAGTTATTTACAGTCTCGAAATTTTCGTAAACGGTGGTGTAGCTTGGCGGCGGGTTTTCCACCCAGCCGTTGATCCCGTAGCTGCCCCAATCACCTTCCGGAGCATACCCTTCCCCCCAGAATCTTCCCCAGGCCGAGAATACATTAAACTGGGGTGATTGATTGCCATTCTCGTCAATGATGGGTTTTGTGGCGGTAGGGCATAAGCGGATTTTGTGATCGTTTTTATAGTACGATCTCAGCGCATTCCCCCAATGGTTTGTATGACCGCCGCCGACACCGGCCTGAAATTTGCCGTCGTAATCTTCAGTGTACATCGCAAAGTAGAGGTTCCATTGTTTGAGGTTTGCTAGGCAGGCCATCGTTTTTGCCTGCTGCTTTACCCGGGCCAGGGCGGGCATCAGTATCGACATCAACAGTGCGATAATAGCAATCACGACCAGAAGCTCTATCAAAGTAAATCCTCTTGATTTGTGCATAATTTCACCCTTTCGCTCTTGAGAATATCTCACTTGTGTTTTCAGTCAAACTTTCTCATTACGCCCAGGCATAGTAGATATATAAAATTGTACCTTCATTATCCTGGCATAACAAATAAAAAAGGCTGGAGGGAGAAGCTCCAGCCTTTGTGAGACAGTTTTCGATTGTAGAGTATATACTGCGAACTTATAAAGAATCTACCGTCTCACCAAAACCAAGATATAGAGAAGAAAAGAACTCTTTTATACAGTCCTGATTATAATCGAAACGTCGATTTTTGCAAGCAAATTTTTTCAGAATTTGCCGGTTTTTTAGAGTGTTTTTCTCTTATTCGCCGGCTACAGGAGCGACGCCATATACGTAAACGAGTGGCTCCGAGCCGGTATTTTTAACATCGTGATCTGTTTGCGGGGGTATATAGGAAACCTTGCCCTTGCCGACCTGAAAGTGGGTTTCTTGTCCGATTATCAGTTCGCCCTGCCCGGATAGAAACACAAGCAGCTCCTCCCGGTCTTTTGTGCTGTGCAGCCCGCAGGCCTGGCCGGGTGATAAATATACTCTGCCCGAGCGCATGCCGCATGTTTCTGGGGCACCACTCAGCAGTTTTTGATTTTCGGGTTTTTCATTCAAATCTATAACGAGCACTTTCGCGGGCGTTGCCATACGGTCTCCTTGAAAACAATAATTCATAAACGAATGGGTATATTTAAGATTCTTTTTTGTTTCTGTCAATTACTTTCTTGAAGTAGTAGCACGGATATGCTATTCTTATGCGCAAGCTTAGCTGTACTGTCTGATTTTATTAAAGTAATCTAACTCGTATGTACGATTAACTTTCCAAGGGAATGGTCCCTATG
>VRUK01000063.1 GCA_019456195.1 Planctomycetota bacterium
TGAAATAGAGCGGAACGATAAAATATTCACTGGTAATTACCATGTAGGCAGATATATCCATAACATAGGGGAAAACTCCCACATCGGAGGAATCTGGGCCAACTCCAACCGCTCGAATGGCATGAACTTAACAGGCGGTATCGATGCGCGTTTGTTTTTTGACAGCGTAACTTCGTTCACCGCTCAGTTTTTGGGATTAAGAGATTCCGAGGGCATCGAAACGGACGGTATTACCGACCACGATGCTTACGGTTTGCATACCGCTATCAGTGGAGGAACCAGACCTATCTACTGGCGGCTGGACTATCGTGACATAAGTCGTGGTTTTCGCCCTGATTTGGGATACATACCCAGACGGGATATCCGAGGCCCCGGTTCCTACCTGCGGTATAGAGAATATTATGACCAGGGGATTTTAAAATCGATAGGTGCAATTTCAGAAGCTAAAATTTATGAAAACAATGACCACGATATGACTCTGCGCGATTACTTAGAGGGAGTTGGGGCTGGTTTTCGAAATGAAATCGAAATCTGGTTCATACGCAGCGATAGATATCATGCTCCGTATCAGAACTGGTCCAACCGAATCAGAGTCGAATATAACGAGGAAGTGGATATATGGGATTCTATCACCGCCAGCATTGCAAAAGGAGTCTATGAAGAGGACCCTTATAAAGAATATTCTCTGGAAAAACCTTTTAAAGTTACCGAACGCCTCGTATCAACTTTTGAGGGCAACTATCGCGAACAAAAAGAAAATGGTAATTCGGATATCTGGCTTTGGCGCTCGGTTACACAATATACCTTTCCATGGAACGGAAGAATAAAGTTCACCGCCGAACAAACTTCAGAGGACCGGCATAACCTTACTATGCTCTTTTCCTGGCCGATGAAGAATGATACTGACCTGTACTTCCTGCTTAACGATTATGAAGTCGATGGCGAGAAAGTTCGTGCAGCGTTCTTAAAAATAGTGTACCGTTTTTAAATCTTCAGGAGGATACGATATGTACAATCAAAAAATATTATCACGACGCGATTTCATGAAGATAACGGCGCTGGCAACCGCAGGTGCCGCTTCCGTTATCCGCAGCAGGCCTGCGATGGGCCAGGATAAAGGCCAGCGGCCAACACAGACTGCCGCAGTTACTGTACTCAATCCGCAGAACCGCGTACCACTGAGTTTCATTATCGACGATTCGACCTGCCTTGTAAACATGGCTCACTTCGGCATACCGCACTTCGCGACGGCCTGGCCCGAACGCTATAAGCAGGACTGGCGAAGCCTGCCGCGTGAGATACCCGATTCGTTCGTGCGCAAGTTCGGTCAGTGGTGCCATGAGCACAAAGTTAAGGGCAAATACAGTATCGTACCATATCCGGCCTGCGTCGGATGGATGGATCGCTGCCTTCCCGGCTGGTCGCAAAAGGAACTGGACGACAGCCTTAAGCTCGTACGCGAATTAATATTGCCCGACTGGGATATTCATCCGGAGATGATAAGCCACACCTGGGTCATCAATACAAAGACCGGCAGACCATATCCCGAGCAAACAGGATACTACATAGAAAACGCCGGCTGGAGCCAGGATAAATCGGCCGACCAATTGGCAGATTATATGGCCTACGCTCTGCGAATCCTCAAAAACGTCGGTCTGCCTTGCGAAGGAATCACGACGCCCGGCGGATTCGGCGGCAAGAACCGCGTCAATCTCGCAAAGGCAACGTTCCAGTCGTGCCGTGACGTATTCAATGCCGAGATTCCACACTACTTCCGCGACCTCTTCACAGACGAACGCAGTGTCGCTCCTCTTGTCCAGTACGCATCCGGTCTTGATAGCGACGACCCGAAATGCGTTGTATCTATCATCGGCTGTACGGGCGACTGGTTCGGCGGCTGGGATGGGCTAAATCCCGGCTCGGTCGATAGATTTATTACCGAAGACCTCAAAGGCGGCCGGCTGCCGCAGGTCATCGATAAAGGTGAGCCGGCAATACTTGTCTGCCACTGGCCCGGCATATATTTCAACGGCGAAGAAATAGGCTTTAATATCTTCAAAGAAGTTGTCCGCCGAATCCACAGCCGGTACGACAATCTGGTCTGGATGAAGAATAGCGAGATTGCCCGATATTGGGCGGCTAAGGAGCTTACAAAGATTGGAAAGCAGGGCGGTCGTATTACTTTCAATGCTCCTTTTGCCACAACGCGGTTTACTGTGCGTACCAGAACAAACTCGACAACGCCTCCTAAGCTGATTGCTGAGAGAAAACCCATCCAACTTCGTCGTGTAAATAGGCCGCTGCAATTGCAAAGCCAGACCTGGCACGCAGATGGCGGGGACGTTACGGTTTGCTTTGACCTGCCTAAAGGCAAATCAATCTTAGATGTTTGATTAGCAAGAAAAGATTGTCGTTGAGTCATGATTGGACCTTGAAATTGGGTTTGTTTGGGTTTGAATTGGGTTTGTTTTGGCTTTAATTGGGTTTGTTTTTGGCTTTATTGGCTTTGAATTGGGTTTGTTTTTTCGCCCCGCCAAGTGGCATAAAATCTTGTAATTGCTTGTCATGTCTATAGTTATGTTCATTTTGTCATTTCTGAAATTGGGTTTGTTTTGCATAAAAGCCTTATAAATTCGTACGTACGAATTCGTAGAGATTTGATAGTCGTTGGTGAAGAGTGAGCCAAAGCGCCTAATGCGCCTATAGTGCCTAAAGTGAGCTAAAGTTGGATAATTGATGCTCATAAACTCTAAGTTTTTCATAGATAGGTAATTATTGGTAATTCTGGATCCCCGATTACGACATTCGAGGACAAGCTCAGTGAGGGTAGAAAAGCAGCCCTCTATAATTAGACGAGTGTGCAGTTTTGAGTCGAAAATTTGTCTATTTTTTTTGGCTTTTTGCTCGTAAGTTGTTTATATTAAAGGAGATAAAAATTTTTGAAATATTTTATTTTTGTTTTTGAGAGTGAGCGTTATTTAACGAAAACAACTACGGATTTCGCGGATTAGCACGGATTACTGAGTCGATTATGGAAATGGCTGCTTGTTTATCGTGCGAGAGGTCGATATAATTGATGAAAGCTGTTTGAGATCGATGAATAAATTAGAATGGAGAAGAAAAATATACAGTCACAAGTTTTCCAGTAGGGAGGAAGAAAAGGCACGAAATACATCATTTTTCGTGATATATGTACTTCACGTTTGCCGATAATTGTAATATACTATGTAATATACTAAAATTTAAACCCTTCAATATCCTTGTCTTGGAAATCTGAAGGTTTGTGAGTGACCCGCACCAAAAGGGGACTGAATGGAACTTCTAAAAAGTGCAAGTGACGTCAAGGCTCATTTTCCACAACATAAGGAAAGTGAGTGCAGATATTGTGCAGGCTTTCTTGGAGAACAAGGACACGTTCAAGAGCCCTGGGATACAATTCTCTACGAGAGTGATAACTTTGTTGTTGTTCCAAGCCTCGGAGCAATGATAGAAGGTTGGCTGCTGGTTGTTACAAAGAATCACTACATATGCATGGGGGCCATTCCAGAGCACCTATGGAGCGAACTACAGCATGTACTGGAGCATGCAACCAAAGTCATCACGTCCAAATATGCTGCTCCAACACTTTTCGAACATGGTCCTGCAACAGAAGGCCTGCATGTGGGTTGTGGAATTGATCACGCACATCTTCACATAGTCCCTTTACAGTTTAATCTACTTGAGAGTTCAAAGAAAAGCGAGGAATTGGCACGATGCGACTGGTCTAAGCTTGACTCTATGTGGCCATCGCTCGCTCAACTACACCAGTCAAGCGAATCTTATATTTTTATTGCAGAGCCCCACCAGACACCGTTCCGCGCAACCGTCTCAGACGCGGTTCCCTGTCAATCCTTGCGGAGAATAATTGCCCGTGAATTGGCAATTCCCGCTCAGTATGATTACAATTATAACAATTTTCGAGGTAATGTTGAGAATACCATAAGATGTGTCAATGTGTGTTTCACAGACAGCAAATCATTTCTTGATTAGTGGTCGCAGAGCATTCCATATGGTAAATCCGAGTCCCAAATCTGATCCTTCTGGAGCGGTTTTCTCTGATGAGAGAAAACGCGGAGAATGGAAGACAAGATATGGAGAGAAAGAAGCAAAGAGAGCCATTCTCTTAGAGGCAATTTATCTCGCTGTACTACTTTTCGGATGCCCTTTATTTCTAATCTTGATCTGGTTGATTAAGTGTGATCACATCAAGGTTGCAGTTCCTCCAGGGCAATGTCCTGTGTTTTGTAGATACGCTTATGCCTGGCTCGGCGGCCTCTATGGTGGCACAGTCTACACGACCAAATGGCTTTACCATGGCGTTGCTCATGGTCAATGGAACATAGATCGTCGGCTTTGGCGTTTTCTGTCCCCACCTCTTTCGGCAGCATTGGCTGTCGCATTCATTTGGATGATCGATTCTGAATTATTCTCTATTTTTGAAGGGGAGTCTGTCCAGAAAACGCCCATAGTTCTGTCGTGTGCTTTTCTTGTCGGATACTTCTCAGATAGAGCTGCAGCGAAGATGGCCGAATTTGCTATGGTTTTGTTTGGCGTTTCAAAGGATACATCGCAATCCCCGAAAGATCAAGAGGCTGGATCCACTAATTAGGAGCTTGTTTCATACAGCAAGTGCAAGATGGGTGAGAATGCTCATTTAGTTCTGCATCAAGGCGAACTGCCACAATTAGAATCTGTATCGGAATACTATAGTAAGTACGGCATCAAAGGAGCTGGCATGCTTCTTCTGCCTACCCAATGGTCTCCGGATTTTTTTCTAATTCATATATTAGCCTACGAACGATATATCACTCTCCCAGAGACGGTTAGAGCCTTACTATCAAAACCGCAAGAAAGACCCGATAGGCCCGATCAGTTATTACTATTTGAGGATCAGGACCCGTCTGTATGTATCTCGCCCTCTGAACACATATTTACATCTGAGGAGTACAATGAACTTAAGGTGGCGCTGAAACATCTTTCACCATCCGAAGATGCTTTTATAATAGTCCGGTCAAGTGCTGCGGACGAGAATCTGTCCTGCAAGGGTTGGTACAAGAGCGTAAAATGTCTAGCTTCCGTTGAATCTGTCATTTCGGCAATCTGTGAGGTATTTGACTCTTGTCCCTCAGAGAGCGTATCTTCAATGGGGATTCTAGTGCAGCGTTATGTTGACACTAGGAGAGCAAGTGGCCATCTTTCAAACGAGAGACGTGTCTCGAAAAATATATCTTCTTGGGTTTGCGAGTTTGACGCAGTTTCAGGAGTAGGATCTCCACGGATCATTCCGTTTGGTTCGATGCAGGCCAAACAGCATCCCCATAACGCCGCCTTGCTATGTGAGAGCAAGGAATCGTTATTGCAGATACTCAAGCAGGTCGCTGCTTGGGCGCATAGCAGAAGGCTTCGCCTACATTTTGAGTGGATTTGGGATGGCTCCCGCTTATGGATTGTCCAGTCGGATTCTGTGCCTGCGGTGAAAGGGGATTCTCCTTCAGCATCCACAGCGTGCATTGCAGCAAGCAATGTACCTTCTCGACTGACGGTTTTAGCCTGCGAACAAGAACTGCCTCTGGGGATTTGGAAAAAGCTTGACTGCGTCAAGATGTTCCGAGCACGCAGCCTGCCAACTACAAATCTCTGGGTTCTTCATGACACAGAAGTCTTGATAGAGTTGCATAATGGTGAGCTGTCTTCGGAACTTAGAGATGATATAAATGTGCTCCTCCATGGCCCGATTGTTATTCGAACGGATATTACTAGTGAAACCACTGGAGATGAATTCTTGCTCCCTCGCACTGATACCGTCAACACCATCCATGAAGTAGAAGAGTTTCTCATTGCAAAAGCGCGCGAGTTTACTCGTGCCGTCATAGTCCAACGAAAGCCGTGCTTCATATTTCACAGGTTCATTCCCGCGTATTCTTCCGCATTCGCTTTAGCCGAGCCGAACAGTAACCGCGTCAAGATTGATGGACTTTGGGGGCTCCCAGATGGATTGCTGTACTACCCTCACGATTCATATGACATATCGTACGATGGTACAGACTTACATACTCATCTCAGATTCAAAGATGAGTTTCTCGACACGGACGATAAGGGCCATTGGCTCCCAAAGCGTGCAGGCCATCCTTATGACTGGAAATCTTCCTTGACCATCAAAGATCTACAGCAGATAGCAAAAGGGACCTATGCCATTGCTCGCGAGGTAGGCAGCCCTGTTCAACTGATGTGGTTTACCGGCATCCCAACGGGATTGGGACATACCACATCCTTGCCTTGGTACTTCTCTACTGAGGAGCCTCCAAAGAAACTACTGGCGCACAGGATCAGGCTTGCCTCCAAAGATCCGGTGATACGAAACATAGAGGACGTTGAAAGACTGAAGGCTGAAATTCAAGACCATCGATCAATATCAACCATCAGATTAAGACCAGCCCCTTCCTTACTTCGCTGTAAACAGTTTATCGAGGACGTTTCGGCTTTGGCAAAACTACTGTCAACTCCTGTCGAGTTGGATGGAAGTGTCTTATCTCATGCTTACTACCTTCTCAAGCGATGTGGTGTGACCGTAATATGCTCTGATCCATTTGCCCCACAATTCAAATCCAAGCGTTTCGACAAACTGGTACGTGATAAAATACCAGTACGCATTGAATCTCATGGCGAGAAGGCAAAAGTCATACGTTTGACGGGGCACGAACTATCCCTAGTTTTAAGGGCTAAAGTACTGGAAGAAGCTCTCGAGTTGTTCTGGGCTGACACTCCTGACCATCGGAAGGAAGAAATTGCCGACCTATTGGAAGTGCTCCGCTCTGTTTCTAAGCATGAAGGCTTCAAACATGAGGAATTGGAAGATATAGCCACCAATAAGCGCACAAAAAGGGGCGGGTTCGATGAAGGGCTTGTTCTCAAAGAAACACTAGATGTTCCATTGATCCACGTGGAATCAGGTCCTACTATGCTTTTTGATGACTTCGACTCCTCACTGGATCACCCAGGCGCGATTTCGCCATCCCAAGCTGAGCATGCCGTCATCGGACCTTCACCTCGAAGGGAGGGCCCAGATACGATAATTCCTCTGATACCGCCCAATCCTGACAGGCGCCACTTCAGTTGTCCCCCCATCCTATACAAAAGTCTAGGCGTATCTCTGAATATCCGATTCCGAGAAAAAGATATAGTAGTCGAGATTAGCAAACTTGAAATCCCCATTAAACATGAGGATATGAATCAGTTGAAGCTCTTCGACTTTTAGCATAACTTCCCATGTTGGTATCATTTCTCATTCTATGGCAGGTGTATCTCGGTCCAGTTAGAAATTGGACCCTTTTAGAGTATAAGGCACTCTAATGGGTTAAACGGAAAAAAGCTTGACGGGAGGGGGGATAAATGGTATCCTTATGTAGTGAGCCCCATTAGAGTCTGCGCCCTTTCGGTTCTCTAAACGGGGTAAAATTATACGGATTATTCCTTTGTTTATCGAAGGAGGGCAAATATGGGCGGTTTAAGTATAGGCTTTTTACGGTCAGCACCTCATAAGAGCATCAAAATAACAAAACTGCTTCTTTTATATCTTGCTGTCTGCCTGTTTGCCTGGCCGGCACAGGCAAAATACGAGGGCGGTACGGGAAGTGCCAGTGACCCATATTTGATTTATACGGCCGAACAGATGAATGAGATTGGCGCCAACTCCGGCGACTGGAACAAGAACTTCAAGCTGATGGCCAATATCAATATGGACGACTTAGCCGGGGCAGACTTCAATATTATCGAGACCTTCAATGGCATTTTCGACGGCAACGACTGTACAATTTCCAACCTCAGCATCTCTTCGGCATTAGCGGAAAATACCGGGCTTTTCGGTACGTTCGGCGGTGAAATCAGCAATTTGGGATTGCTCAAACCCACTATCATCGCACAGGGAAGAAATGTCGGCGCACTGATAGGCTTCGTGAACCATGGTATTATCACAAACTGCTATGCCAGAGGAGTCGTCGTATCAGGCAGCAACAACGTTGGCGGGCTGATTGGCTTAAACACCGGCAGAGTCATTCTATGCTTCTCATCCGGCAGCGTCTCGGGCGATGCATACATCGGCGGATTAACAGGACTAACTAACGACGGAACCGTCAAACAGTGCTACTCAAGGGCTAACGTAATCGGAAATAGAAATGTCGGCGGATTAGTGGGTAAGACAACCAACGAATTCAGCGAAGTTATGAACTGCTTTTCCGCCGGAGCTGTTGATGGGGATAGATATGTGGGTGGGCTCGTAGGGCAGGTTGAACAAGGCAGAGTTTATAAGTGTTACTCATCAGGCAGCGTTGTTGGCAGGCAGGATGTCGGGGGCCTTACGGGATTCATCAGGGTATTGGGAAATGTGTCACGTTCTTTCTGGGACACACAAACAAGCGGCCAGGAAACCAGTGCCGGCGGAACAGGTAAAACGACCGCCCAGATGAAACAGATGAATACTTTTTTGTCCACTGGCTGGGACTTCTGGGCCACCTGGACAATCTGTGAGGATATTAACTATCCGGCTTTGCTGTCGCTGATTCCCGCTGCGGACCTCGACTGTCCGGATGGCGTTAATTTTATCGATTTTGCACTTTTCGCCAGCCAATGGGGCAGGGACAACTGTAGTCCTTCAAATGGCAATTGCCTGGGAGCAGATATCAACCAGTCCGGTATCGTGGACTTTTGGGACCTTGAAATCTTTACTCAACACTGGCTCGAAGGTATCGACTGAATTAAGAGCGTAAAGCAAATTTCAAATTGCTGCCCGGCACAGACCTTCGGGGAAAATCAAAGCCGGCATTCGTTTTTTTCTTGCCTTTTTATTCGCTTGAGGTAAATTTTACAGCAAGTCAATAACTTGGAGATTTTTAGAATGATAGGCAAAAAGATTAGACTCGAAAGAATCATCGACCGCAATTCCAACAGGACGGTCATTATACCGATGGACCACGGCGTTACCGTTGGCCCGATTGATGGTCTTGCGGACATGCGAACAGCCATCAGCAATGTCGTAGCCGGTGGTGCTAATGCCATCCTTATGCACAAAGGAGTTGTCCAGGCAGGTCACAGAGGCACCGGCAAAGATGTCGGACTGATTATTCATCTTTCCGGCGGAACATCACTTAGTCCCGACCCGAACGCAAAGGAGCTGGTCTGCAGCGTCGAAGAGACAATCAAGCTCGGCGCCGACGCCGTCTCTGTCCATATAAATCTGGGTGCCGAGACCGACAAAGAAATGCTGCGCCAGTTGGGACACATCAGCGAGCGATGTGCGTTTTGGCAGATGCCGCTGGTTGCAATGATGTACACACGCGGGCCGAAAATTAAAGACGAATACGACGTAAATAATGTAAAGCACGCCGCTCGGGTAGGGGCCGAACTCGGCGCTGATATCGTTAAGGTGGTCTATACCGGCAGCGTAGAAAGTTTCGAAGAAGTAGTTAATGGCTGTCCCGTTCCGGTGGTAATTGCAGGGGGGGCCAAAATGAACAGTGACGAGGATATTTTCAAAATGGTTGAAGGCGCTCTGGCGGCCGGTGCTGCGGGTATCTCGATAGGCCGAAATGCCTTCCAGCATAAAAGCCCGGCCAAGATGGTACAGGTCCTGAGCAAAATGGTACATAAGAACGCCTCCGTTGAAGATGCGATTGCAGAGCTGCAAAATTAAAATCGGCAGTAGGGGGGGCAGTATCTTGAATACGGTCGTGAGTGTTTCTATGAGACAATAAATAGAGAGAGGTGAACTATGTCAGAAAGTATAGACCGCCGCAGTTTTCTAAAGAAATCCGTTATCGCGTCCGCCGGTGCATCAATCGGTTTCAGTCTTAATGAAAAAACTGCATCAGCAAATGAATCAGTTGTGCCGGCCCTTGATGTCTCCAATAACACCTTACCGATGGGCAGGATTGGAAATGTTAAATTCAGCAGGTTAATCGCCGGGGGCAATCCCTTCAGCGGCTGGTCGCACAGCAGAGACTTAAAATATATCTCCCACTTGTTCAAGGCCTACAGCACTAATGAAAAGATTTTTCAGACCCTTCAAATGTATGAAGAGAACGGAATAAATACAATCCTCGCGGGCGGCGTCAGGGTGCTCGATAAATACTGGAACGAACGGGGCGGAAAGATTCAGTGGATTGCTCAGACGCACCCGAAAGCAAGCGACCTGACAACTAACATAAAAAGGGCAATTGATAATGGAGCTGTGGCCGCTTATGTACAGGGCGGAATCGGAGACAAATGGGTCAAAAACGGCCGTGTTGACCTCCTCGCTAAAACCGTGGAATTTATAAAGCAAAACGGGATTCCCGCCGGTATTGGCGCCCATTCGATTGAAGTACCGATTGCATGCGAAAAGGCTGGTGTAGAAGCGGATTTTTATATGAAAACTTTGCACAGCGGCGATTACTGGTCCGCTACACCTAAAGAAAAACGGATCGAATGGAATGTCGATAGCTTCGGCCCAGATGACCATGATAATATCTGGGCACTCGACCCGGAACGAACCATTGAATTTATGAAAACGGTGGACAAGCCATGGATAGCCTTTAAGACATTAGCAGCAGGAGCCATCCATCCGAGTGACGGTTTCAAGTATGCTTTTGACAACGGCGCTGATTTTATTTGTGCGGGGATGTTCGACTTTCAGGTCACAGAAGACGTAATTATCGCAAAAGATGTACTCTCAAAAGCAAACAGACAGCGTCCATGGAGAGGGTAAAAATCTATAAGGAGTCTATTATGAAACGCCATTCTGCAACTATCGTTTTGGTAGCAATACTGACGGTCGTAATTCTGCTTTTTGGCCCGGTAAATACTTCTATGGGCCAGAATAATCCGAAACTCGTAAAAGCCAAAGACGGCTCCGGCATCATAGGCTATAAAGATACTCCCATCCTTCCCTGGTGCGGCTACCACGTGCACGACCCCGACCGGCCGGCACCGAAAAAAGTCTCCCCAGCCCCGCCGGACATAACAGGGAAAACCGGCGCCGTTCCAACAGATGCAACCGTCCTCTTCGACGGCACAAATCTAAGGCAATGGCAAGCTTCCGACTGGAAAATCGAAAAAGGCGAGCTTATCGCCGTCTCAGGCAATCTCACAACAAAACAGCCCTTCGGCGACTGCCAGTTGCACATCAAATGGATGGTCCCCGACCCGCCGCAGGGCGGCATCTGGGACCGCGGCAATAACGGCGTGATGCTGATGGGCCTGTTTGAAATCCAGGTTTACGATTCATACACCGAAAAGCTCTATCCCGACGGCCAGGCGGCCTCGGTTTACGGCCAAACCCCGCCAATGGTAAATGCCTGTAGAAAACCCGGCCAGTGGCAGTCGTTCGATATTATCTTTTTCGCCCCCGTTTTCAAATCCGGAAAATTCGAAAAGCCCGCTTATGTCACCGTCCTGCACAACGGCGTCCTCGTCCACCACAACCAGAAAATCTACGGCCCGACCGGCCATAGAATATTAGCTCGATATGAAAAGCCCATCGCCAAAAAACTGCCGCTCAGCCTCTCGGCACATAACAATCCCGTACGCTTCCGAAATATCTGGATACGTCCGCTCTGAATAGCCCCCTTGTACAAAGGAGAGCATGGACGACAAGGTGCCCATCTCAATTGGTGATAGAGTACGATATGCCTTTAAAACTGCTTTTATCATGCAGTCACACTCCTATGCATGTAATAGCTATTCCCCAGAGAAACCATAAAAACGAGGCAATGACCGTTATAATCCCTGTTACTTTTTTCGGACATAGTGCATGGGAGAAAATGCCGAGGACAAGGACAAATGCAAAGATGGTATAGAATACCTTCTGCGTGCTATTGAGTTTACCGGAGAACTCAATCCAACAAGCCAAAGGGCCAATCATCAGGCTCAGACGCATTTTTGAACGCAATCCAGTGCTCCATCCGTAGTGATCTCCTTGCTACTGGATATATAAATAGCCAACAGAAGCATAACTATCACACATGGAACTACAACTTTTAGTCGATTTATCACTGGAATTATCCTAAATTTTTTGTCTCCATTTCTTATTGAAGTATCTTCCGCATTTTCTCGATCTTTTTCTTTAGCTGTGGCCATTTTGTCTATATCTCCTTGCCATGGGATGGAAAACCATCACAGTGTACACAAGTCAGTACTGTCTCATAACAAGCTTCTTGAAAAATAATGTTTAAAAAAAGAGTTGCTGCCCGACTATATAAAAAACCGCATTTCATAGGTAATACTACTCGGTATAATAAAAAACAACCGATTTTTCAAGAAAGTCCGCCTCTAATACACTCGATAATAAAAGCAGTTGACAATACTATCGGCTGTGAGTTAAATCTTGTCAGGGTGAGGTTTTGTTAACTTTAACTGAGGACATAAGAAAAATGAAATATTTATGGGTAAATGTTGTTCCATATAACAAGGAAATCGCCATAGCGGCGCTTGAAAGCGGTGCGCAGGCCGTTGTTCTTCCCGATGGGAAGAGCGAAACCGTCCGGCAGTTCGGCAAAATAAAGACTGTCGAAAAAGATGGTGACATCAAGCCGGGCGTAGATGTCGAATTCATCGATATAGCCGGCAAAGAAGATGAGGACAAAGCGGCGGCATTAGCCGCCGATAAAATTATTGTCCTTAGAATGCTTGATTGGACGATTATACCAATAGAAAACCTGTTAGCTCGGCGGGGTAAAAATATTATTGTCCAGGT
Source organism: Planctomycetota bacterium (assembly GCA_019456195.1). GTDB lineage: Bacteria > Planctomycetota > Phycisphaerae > Sedimentisphaerales > Anaerobacaceae > NIOZ-UU13. The sequence goes on from VRUK01000063.1 coordinate 12,764, forward strand.
CGAAAACAGCGAACAGGCCAAACTTATGGTTGAAATACTCGAAAAAGGCGTTGATGGTGTCCTCTTAAATACCACCGACATAAACGAGATAAAAAAATGCGCCGACCTCATACACGGCGTCAGTGAAAAAGTCTCTCTCGTGACAGCCACTATCACAGGCATAAAACAATTGGGCATGGGCGACAGGGCCTGTCTCGACACCTGCACGCAGATGGCTCTGGGCGAAGGAATGCTCGTCGGCAATACCGCATCCGGCTTCTTCCTGGTACATTCGGAATCCATAGACAATCCTTACGTGGCATCGCGCCCATTCCGTGTCAATGCCGGAGCGGTACACGCATACATACTGTCGCCGGGCGGTAAGACAAAATATCTGGCCGACTTAAAGGCCGGCGATGAAGTCCTGCTCGTGAATTTCAAGGGCAAAAGCCAAACCGCTTATCTCGGCAGAAACAAAATTGAAAAAAGGCCTGTCATGCTCATCGAGGCCGAGACCGAAGGCCAACCGATAGGCCTGGTCCTGCAAAACGCCGAGACGATTCGGCTTGTCAGCCCCGATGGAAAAGCGGTTTCGGTCACAACTTTAAAACAGGGCGATAAAGTCCTGGGCCATATCGAAAAGGCAGGCAGGCACTTCGGCATGCAGGTTGATGAAACTCTGATTGAAAGGTAGATTTATGATTTGGCATGAAGATGTAATCAGTATAATCTTGGCCGCTTTACTTGGAGCCGCAATCGGGCTTGAGAGAGAGCTTAGCGGCAAGTCCGCCGGGCTGCGGACAAACATCTTAATATGTCTTGGCGCAGCGGTTTTTACCATAATCTCAAAACGAATGGTCAATGTAAGCGAAGGCTCGATTACAAGAATAGCCGCCCAGATTGTTACCGGTGTAGGCTTTTTAGGTGCCGGTGCTGTCATCCAGGACAGACGTGGCGTGCACGGCCTGACTACCGCCGCGACTATCTGGCTTGTCGCAAGTATCGGAATGGGCTGTGGTGCAGGTTTTCACGCTCTGGCTGTCGTTTCGACTCTTCTTGCAATTATTGTCCTCGTGGGCTTCTCAAAGCTGGCAAAGCCTCTGGAAAAATATGCGAAAAAACACAAAACCAGACATTCTCCCGATGATGAGGATTTTACCGATCGGGAGCGCAGGCAGGATGAGGAAAACAACTCCATGTAATAATACGAAGCTTTCATTGATAAAATGCGCTCACGATCATCTTAAGAGCACTATAAGCTACCTTGTTCCCCCCTGAATAAAATCACGCCTATTAATTTGCAGGTGTATAACCCAACTCCCCCCAGGCAGACCTATGAGACTTAAAAAAACATCTTATACCTTGTTTGTTCCTCCTCGAAATAAAAGTATTAATGTGGTTACTTGTTCGGGACATACCCAAGTTTGCCCCAAGCTCCTTTCTGTACTTTGTGTAAATCTTCGTTACCAGGTTGTCGGGACACGTCGCTGTTACGCAAACTACCCTGCCACTCGTTATATTCCGCTTCTGTAACCTTAAAGGTGCGGGGATCGCTCCATTTGTAATAATCACTGTGCCCGTCTGCAAAGGAAAGCGTAGTTCCCTGGCCATGGCGACGGGTGATTTGGTCCCACCAGCGGGGCTGTGTGTGCCAGATTGTCCAGCTGTTGGGACTTAGGCGTCCCTCGTCAATAAAAACAAGACGCTTCGAACCCTGTTTAATCGAACTCCTTTTTTTAAAGGTCATCCCATCAGACCAGGGATGACCAGAATAACCGTTCATCGCGTCCATAATCGCATAGGTGACTACCTCTCCTCGTATCCCGGTGGGACAACAGTAGGACTTCTCATTGGGGCAGTATTCATAAAGGGTTCCTCCCCTGATGCCTTCGCGTTTTTGTTGTTCAGGTGCGTTTTGATTGCTAATCCACTCCACCCAGCCATCCGAATTGGGATTTGCATAAGGTATTTTATCATCATTCTCATCAGAGTACATAATCCAGGCTAAGATAAGTTGCTTTAGATTGCCCATGCAGGCAGCCCGTTTACCCTGTAAACGGGCGCGGTTCAGTGCCGGCATCAATATCGCCATTAATACCGCAATGATAGCGATAACTACCAGAAGTTCGATTAATGTAAAACCTCTTGCTGCTCTGCGGCTGATAATTTCAACTCCGAAAGGCCTAAAAACTTTTATCTCGTCCATATTCCACCTTGCTCCTTCTCACCTTAGATTAAGCTGCCGGTTAACTGTTATTAAAACGCTTCTCATGGCTATAAAATCAATAAAGCCACGAATTCCTGTATAATCTTATCAAAATAACGCTTCTAATACAAGGGATTTCCCTTGACTCAAAAGCGGCTATTCTGGTATAAATAAAGTTACAGGATTTAATATATTTTTCTTTCGCCGGGCTGATTTTACATAACTTTCAGCTAATTTAGGTTAATAAGCGATATGCACAGTGTCAAGGGAAAACTTTGTATCTCGCAGTTAAGATTACTATATTTCAGTTAATAGCTCATAGTTGGCATTGGGAAGGTAGGAAGGAAGATGGTGGTTGTTCAACTTTCTTGCAAGCAATCGAAATTTAACAAACCTCGTAGATAGTTCTTAAATACAATATGTGTTTTGGTGTGTGGCCAAAGCATAATTTATCATTATTATAATCTTTTTAAGGAGGATTATTATGTGTAAGAAATTGTTGTTTTTAGTTTCTCTTGTTTTGGTGCTGAGCGTTGCTGGTAATACATCAGCCGACCTGGTGGTTCGCTGGGGATTTGATGAGGGTTCCGGTACTACCGCCTTTGATAGTTCCGGTAACAGCCATGATGGTGAATTCATTGGCGACCCACAGTGGGTAGATGGTCATGGTGGCGGCGGTGCACTTGAATTCGATGGCGACGATGATAACGTGTTGTATTCCCTTGAAGAAGCAACAGCCTGGGAGGCCTTCAGTATAACATTCTGGGTCAAAGCAACTACTTTGGGACAGGACAACTACAGCAGTCCATTTAGCGGCCATTTCCCGAACTCCGCAGGCTTCCAGATTGATGTCGAAGGTAGTGACCCGGGCAGTTACCGGGTTAATCCCAGTGGATTGTTATTCGGCACCACCAGCATGGAGTGGGTTCATCTTGCGTTAATCGCCGAGGGTACAGCCGCAAAACTTTACTACAATGGCGAATTATCTAACGAGGGAACTCTCAACGATTCGATCATCAATCAATTTCGGTTAGGTCAGAACAGAAACGACAGCAATACCTTTGCCGGTACCATTGATGAATTTCGAATGTATGACCATGCAATTTCAGAGGCCGAGCTTCTTACCGCTATGTCAGGTAAAATATTTCCTTATGCCTTTGGCCCCGAGCCTGCTGATGACACCATATATACCGACACATGGGTGAGCCTTGCATGGAAACCGGGAGGTTTTGCGATCTCACACGATGTGTATATCGGCGATAATTTTGATGAAGTGAACAATGGAGCCGAAAGTACTTTCCTGGGTAATCAGGCTGGAATTGATTTTATTGTCGGCTTTCCCGGTATGCCTTATCCGGAAGGCCTTGTGCCGGGCACAACTTATTATTGGCGTATCGATGAAGTCAATGACGCCGAGCCGAACAGCCCATGGAAGGGCGATGTCTGGAGCTTTTGGATTCAGCCGCAAAAGGCCTACGACCCAAGCCCAGCCGAGGGCGGCAAATATGTACTGACGGATGTGAGTCTCAACTGGGCGACCGGGATGGCTGCGAGCTTGCACTACGTCCATTTTGGCGATAATTTCGACGATTTAAACAATGCCGAAGGCGGCCAGTTGCTGACAGATGCAACCTACAGCCCCGGTACGCTCGAATTGAGCAAGACCTACTATTGGCGTATCGATGAGTTTGCCGCCGGTGTTACGCATAAGGGCGATGTCTGGAGCTTCTCAACGGTGTCCGATGTCCAGGTCACGAACCCGAATCTCACTCTCTGGTGGACGCTGGACGAAGCCGAAGGTGCTACTGCGGTGGACTGGTCCGGGCACGGAAATCACGGCACCATCAATGGCGAAGCCCAGTGGGTCGATGGTTTTCAAGGCACGGCGTTGATGTTCGGCGCTGACGACTATGTGGAAGCGGCCGGGTATCCGGGTATTACAGGCACGGCTGCCCGAACCCTCTGTGCATGGATCAAAACTACGGAGGCTAACCGCACGATTATGTCCTGGGGTCTGAATACTACCGGCAATAAGTGGAGAATGCGTTCCGACGCTACAGGCGGCCTGCGAGTGGAAGTCAACGGCGGGTATCACTACGGCGTGACGAACATCGCCGACGGGCAATGGCATCACGTGGCAGTGACGTTTGAAGATGATGGGACGCCGGACGTGCTGGATACCCTGCTCTACCTGGACGGCCAACCCGAAACTACTCTTGCTTCACAGGAAACGGCGATCGATACGGACACCGGGGGAGCGATAAGGATCGGCAAGTCTCCCTACCATAATTCCGGCTTCATCGGTGTAATGGACGACGCGCGGATTTATGACAAGGTGTTGACTGTCGAAGAGATTCAGCAGGTAATGCTTGGCAATACGAAGCTTGCCGGAAGTCCCATACCCGAGCGCGATGAGGTTGTGGATATCCGTAATATAAGTTCACTGAGTTGGTCGGCGGGGGATACCGCGTCCTCGCATGATGTGTACCTCGGCACTGACAGAGACTCTGTCGCGGCCGCTACCCAAACCTCACCCGAGTTCCAGGGCAATCAGGCCGAGACCAGTTTATCTCTGGCCGGGCTTGTTGAGTTAGGAGGCGGCGATTACTACTGGCGAATCGACGAGATCGAGGGCGATGGGACCGTGCAAACCGGAATGATCTGGAAGTTCACGGTACCGGACTACCTGCTCGTGGAGGACTTCGAGAGCTACAATAACCTGGACCCGGGTGACCCCGCGAGCAACAGGATATTTAATGTATGGTTAGACGGTTTCGATAATCCGGCGATAAACGGTTCTGTCGTTGGTCATGCTAATCCTCCATTCGCCGAGCAGACTATCATCCACAGTGGTAATCAGTCGATGCCGTTTGCTTACGATAACGCAGTCGGCAAATCCGAAGCAACTTTGACATTGACTTCCAATCGTGACTGGACAAGTGAAGGTGTGAGCAATCTGGTAATCTGGTACATTGGCGATGCAGCCAATGCTCCCGAGACGATGTACGTTGCCCTCAATGGAACTGCAAGTATCGATAATGATAATCCTGATGCAGCACTGGCTAATGATTGGACCGAATGGTCTATCGATCTGCAGTTGTTTGCAGACCAGGGCGTGAACCTTACCAATGTAACTTCGATTACACTTGGCCTTGGTAACAGGAGCAATCCGGTCGCCGGTGGTGCGGGTATGATGTACTTTGACGATATTCGCCTTAATCAACCGGCACTGTAAGCAGGAATTGGCTGTTAAGTAAAACTGTGCAGTTAATACAGTAGATTTGTAAATTCGGGGTCTATACCGATTCGGTATAGGCCCTGCTATTTTGGGACAGGAGCAAAATAATTCCACATTGATATTAGACTACATTCTCGAAAAGCTAAGTTGTAAGTAAGGATAGATTAAGAAAGCCTTTACAAACGATGAATTCTGGATGGGAAGTATCCTCTGAAGCAGGGCAATACTGTCAATCTGAAAAAAAACATTTTTTTTTCGTTGGCATAATTGTCAATGAACACGAAATTTATCATTATTGTGGATTCGTTTAGTAGAGGATATCTAAAATGTATACCAAAAAGATTCAATCAAGTCGGTGGTCGCCCATTGTCTCTCTTATCGCACTGTTCGGGATGGTTTTGCTGTCCTTGTGGAACACAGGGGCAGCAGTTTCTGCAGAGGTGCCGAAAGGGGAGCATGGAGCGGCTGAAATGGAGTATCAGAGCAGGCTGTTGAATCGACTCCAGCCATCTGTGGATGTCAGCAAGACTCCAGCAGGTTTCGATTCGGTTATTTGGCAGGCGTTCATCCCACAGGACAATGCTCTTATGCCGGAGCGAGTATCATTAGGCCGCAAACTCTACTTTGATAAACGATTATCAGCCGACGGTACAGTCTCGTGTGCCACCTGCCATGACGTCACCCGGGGATTCACTGATCAGCTCGCAGTCTCAGAAGGGATTAAGGAACAGTTCGGCCATCGTAATGCACCGACAACGCTGAATGTTGCTTTATTGCAGACGGTCTTTCTTGACGGCCGTTCACCGACGCTGGAGCACCAGGCGAAAATGCCTATTACCAATCCCATCGAAATGGGTATGCCTGACGGACAAGCCGCAGTGAATGCCATCAAAAATGATGCCGAGTATCAAGCTGCTTTCCAAAAAGCCTACAGACGTCAAGTGAACTATGATGATATCGGCAGGGCAATTGCCGCCTTCGAGCGAACACTGATTTTTATGGACTCACCGTTCCGGCGTTTTCTGAACGGCGATGAAAATGCGATTTCTTCAGAAGCAAATCAGGGATGGGTGCTCTATAACGAAAAGGGACGCTGTGTTACCTGCCATCCCATGAATCCGTCGAATCCTTTGGGGAACCGACAATCGTTTTCATAATGTCGGTGTATCCGCCCGGCACCAGGATTTCGATACTCTTGCAAAGCAAGTATTGAAAGCCCTGGAGGAAGACGCTTCAGAGCAGAAGCTCGAAGAACTGGCACTGGCTACGAACATGAGTGAGTTGGGACGGTTCTTAGTCACAAAGAATCGCTCGGATATCGGAGCATTTCGGACTTCGCTTCTGTTGAATATCGGCATTACGCCGCCTTATATGCACGATGGATCAGTTGAAATGCTTTGGGACGTCATGGACCACTACAACAAGGGCGGTGAAGCTAATCTGTTCCTTGACGGTGGCATGGAACCGCTGGCACTGACCGAAGATGAGATAAATAATATCGTCGCGTTTCTCTTTAGTCTTACAGATGACCGATTTGCCCAGGAGAACCAGCGGCAGCTCAAACGCCAGAAAGCACAGGCTGAGAAAAAACGTCCCCTGAAAGATGATGACATGGCTTTCCGTATAAAGCTTGCCTTCGGAAAATAGATTAATAAAGAGTTAACGACCGTGAAGTAAGAAGGAGTTACTCATGAAGCCCAAGATAAAGAGTATAGAAACAAAATATATGCAGGAGCGCCAGGAGTTCTTTAGCGGCCTTAAGAATCTGGACCGACGTTCTTTTTTGAAGGTCTCGGCGGCAGCTATGGGAGCGGCGGCAGCTTCCGGCCTGCTTCCCGGTCATTCGTTCTGCCCGGTCAGCGTCGCACAGGCAGCGGCCTCATCGGACAGCAGCCCATCTTTTCGCTTTGCTTACATCTCTGATTCACACCTTTACGAAAAGAAAATCAACGACCGCTTTGTCCGCGCGCTTTTACACGCCGTAGAGGATGTCAATAACCTGGATCCTCAACCCGATTTTGTTTTTTACGGCGGCGATCTGGCCCAGCTTGGCCAGCCCAAAGAGCTTGAACTCGGCGCCCAGATCCTGAAGGATGTAAAGGCACCTCTGAGAATGAAGGTTTACTTTACTATATGCGATTCGATTGTCCAGCAGCTTCTCAGGGCCAAAAGGGACCTGGAACTTGATAAGCTACTGAAGAAACTGTCGCGGTTCGATGTGATTATGATAGATGATTTTGGTTATGTAAAGCAGGACAGAGATGAGATGGAGGTTTTGTTTACACTGCTGGCGTATCGTTACGAACGTGGCAGTATGTTGATAACCAGCAATCTGCCATTCTCAAAGTGGGAGATGATCTTTAAGGATCCGATGACCACAGCGGCGGCGATAGATCGGCTGGTACACCACAGCGTAGTCTTGGAGTTGAATGTGCCGAGTTACCGGGCCGAGCAGGCCATGAAGAGGAAAAATAAGAATAAATAATATCGAAAAATTTTTGCCCCCCATGGGGGGCACTCCCTAATGCTCATAAGCTAAGGATAAGTGTTAAGAAGAAAGGGTAGAAAAAACTGTCATTGAAGGGAAATTATAATTGACGCTGGACATATTTCCGGGCAATTCACCTGTTAAACACATATTTCCATTCATAATCAGGGGATTTTCCTTGCAGGAAAGCGGGTAATTTGATACATATGATATTAGTAGAGCTTGTGTCTGCGCTGTCGGGCATCTTTGACTTTGAGTTCATCAAGCAGGGACAATTCTTGTAAATTTCAAAAATAGAGGAGGAGTTATAGTCTCGGGTACAGTCTCTTAATGAAGAACTTTGCCCAGCGAATGAAATTATCTTAACATTTCGATAAATATTCTCACTTTTAGTTATTAATTAAGGAGGACTATTATGTGTAAACAAATGATTTATTTGATTTCTTTTGCTCTGCTGTTCGGCATGGTTCCCACAAGCGTAGCTAAGGCGGATACCGTCGGCTGGTGGAGGTTTAATGAGGGTTCCGGCGACACCGTCAATGACAGTTCAGGCAATGGTCACCATGGGACGCTGCTTGGAACACCGGAATGGGCGCCCGGCCCGGAAGGCCAAGGCACGGGTGTCGCGCTGCTGTTCGGCGATGACAAGTGCACGTCAATCAATTGTGGAGTCTTCGATCCTACAAATGGGACGGGGCAATTCACTATCGCCCTCTGGGCGTACTGGGACGGGACGGGAGACTTTCAGCATTTTATCACCAAGTCGGCCGGATGGGGCGCAGATACCATGATGTTCCAGGTCGAATTGTGGGGAGCCCACACCAGTGCCCAATATACTGATAGAGTAGGCATTTCATATCAAGCCGCCGGGTCGGTGGAGTTCTCCGTTATGCCCAAGAACGAATGGGTCCACCTGGCTTGGACATTTGACGGAACCGATCTAAGGCTCTATCTTAATGGCGTCGATGAAGTTGGCCCCAAACCATTCTCAATAGGTCCGGATGTCGATGCCCCGCTCCTTATCGGGGCGAGCGACGAAAATGGGGGCAGGATATTCCATGGATTACTCGACGAAGTCCGCATTTATGACAAGGCGCTGACGGCGGACGAGATTCAGATTGTCATGGTGGGCGGTGAAGGATTTCCGAATGCCTTTGCTCCGGACCCGGCTGAGGGTGCTCTATATCCTGATACATGGGTAAACCTTAGCTGGCGGCCGGGAGATTTCGCTCAATCGCACGATGTATATTTCGGAGACAATTTTAATGATGTGAATGACGGAGCTGAAGGCACGTTCCTGGGCAACCAGTCCTTGACGTTTATAATTGTCGGCTTTCCGGGATTTGCATACCCGGATGGCCTCGTTCCGGGCACGACTTACTACTGGCGAATCGATGAGGTCAACGACAACGAGCCGAACAGCCCATGGAAAGGCAATGTCTGGAGCTTTGGTATTCCTCCTAAGACCGCTTACTTTCCAAACCCGGCTGATGGTGCCGATTCTATAGATGTGGATGCCGAGCTTAGCTGGACGGAAGGTTTCGGCTCGAAACTGCACACCGTATATTTTGGTGATAATTTCGACGACGTGAACAACGCCTACGGCGGGCTAACACAGGGAAATACAACCTATACTCCAGATACACTTAAACTGGGTAAAACCTACTACTGGCGGGTCGATGAGTTTGATATTTTCGATACTCATAAAGGCGACATCTGGAGCTTTACGACTCTTGGCGCCGTAAGCAATCCGAATCCCTCCAACGGCGATGTGGATATTACGCAAACACCGATTCTTACCTGGTCGCCGGGTGTCTTTGGTGCATCACATCAGGCCTTTTTCGGAACAGACAAAGATGCCGTTAAAAATGCAGATACGAGTTCACCTGAGTATAAAGGCAGCGGCAACCTTGGTTCCGAGAGCTACGACCCCGGACAGCTTGAGTGGAATACAACTTACTACTGGCGTGTTGACGAGGCCAATAACGCCAATCCCGACAGCCCGTGGAGAGGCAGTCTCTGGAGCTTTACGACGGCCAATTTCCTTATCGTGGACGATTTCGAATCCTACAACGACCTTGATCCCGCCGACCCTGCAAGCAACAGGATATTTTTTGCATGGCTGGACGGTTTCGACAACCCTGCTATAAATGGCTCTGTCGTTGGTTATGCCAATCCTCCTTTTGCCGAGCAGACTATCGTTCACAGCGGTTCTCAATCTATGCCGATGTCCTACGACAACACTGTCGGGAAATCTGAGGCTACTTCTGTCTTGACTTCCACTCGTGACTGGACAGTACAAGGCGTTGACACACTGACGATCTGGTTTAGAGGTGAAGCAGCTAATGCCGCCGAGAATTTGTATGTTGCTCTTAACGGCAGCGCGGTTGTTAATCATGATAATCCTGATGCTGCGCAAAGAGTTGCCTGGACCGAATGGAATATCGACCTTCAAGCTTTTGCAGACCAGGGCGTGAACCTTGCCAATGTCAATTCGATTACTCTTGGCCTTGGCAATAGAAATAATCCTGTTGCCGGCGGTTCGGGGATGATGTACTTCGATGATATTCGTCTCTATGCACCGTAGCCGCTAATACCGTAATTGGCAATTGTGTGATTGATAAGAGTTTAAGAGTTGGAGATTGATCTTTTACAAAATAACATTTACTTTGGTGTGTGGCCAAAGCATAACTCATAATCATTTTAATTCTTTTAAGGAGGACTATTATGAGCAAGAAATTGATTTATCTAACTTCTTTTGTTTTTGTGCTGGGTTTTGCCGCCGGTATTGCTAATGCCGAGCTGGTAGGATACTGGAAGTTTGATGAGGGCTCCGGTAATGTCGCTTATGATTTAAGTGATTACGCAAACGACGGCGCCATCAATGGTGACCCGAAATGGGGGGTCGGTAAAATAGGTGCCGCCCTGGAATTTGACGGAAGTGATGACTACGTTGATTGCGGCAATGACCCATCGCTTAATATCAATGATAAGATAACGGTTATGGCATGGGTTAAAACAACAAGCACGGCTCACGGATACTTTGTTTCAAAGGGAACTGCCTGGGATGAAACAGGCCATTATGCAATAGGGCAGGAATATAATGTGCCGCTGACCTTCCAGCTCGAAATCGCCGGTAGCGGTGGAACTGTTGAGCTGGATTCAAATATCGCTGTCAATGACGGCCAATGGCATCATATCGTCGGAGTTTATGACGATCCGGATGTCAAAGTTTATGTCGATGGCGTAGAAGAAAACACCATGACAGGAGCGAGCAGCCTGACTGATTCGACTGCTGGAGGCTTAACCATTGGACAAAGAAGCGGCGGAAATATCATCGGTGGTATAATTGACGAAGTCCGCATCTACAATCGGGCGCTGACGGAGCCTGAGATTTTGGCTGCTATGGAAGGTGGTGAAGGATTTCCGTATGCCTTGGGGCCCAATCCTGCTGATGGTTCATATTATGAGGATACATGGACAAACGTTAGCTGGCAGCCGGGAGATTTTGCCCTCTCGCACGATGTGTACTTCGGTGACAATTTTGACAACGTGAACAACGGCGCCGAAGGTACTTTCCTGGGCAACCAGACCTCGACATATTTTATTGTAGGCTTCCCGGGCTTTGCATTTCCGGATGGTCTCGTTCCGGGTACGTCTTACTATTGGCGAATCGATGAAGTTAATGACGCCGAGCCGAACAGCCCGTGGAAGGGCAATGTCTGGAATTTTACGGTTCCCCCCAGAATTGCATACAATCCCATCCCGGCTGATAGTGCCGAGTCCATAGACACAAGCGCTCAGCTTAGCTGGACGGGAGGTTTCAGTACGAAGTTGCACACCATATACTTCGGTGACAATTTTGACGAGGTGAACAATGCCGCCGGTGGTTTTCCTCAGGCTGATGCAACTTATTCTCCCGGTACACTTGAATTAGCTAAGACTTATTACTGGCGAATCGACGAGTTTGATGCCGTCACCACCCATAAGGGCGATGTCTGGAGCTTTACTACTCAGGGCGCCGTCGGCAGTCCGAACCCGGCTAATGGCGATGTGGATGTAACGCAAACACCTATTCTCTCATGGAGTGCCGGAATCTATGCCGATTCACACCAGGTCTATTTAGGTACAGATAAACAAGCCGTCAAAAACGCCGATGCAGCTTCACCTGAGTACAAAGGCTCAGGAAACCTTGGTTCCGAAAGCTACGACCCCGGAAAGCTCGAATGGGATACAACCTACTATTGGCGGATTGATGAAGCCAACAACGCCAACGCCGATAGTCCATGGAAAGGTAATATCTGGAGCTTTAAGACAGCCAACTTCCTTATCGTAGATGATTTTGAATCTTACAATGACCTTGACCCCGCTGACCCGGCCAGCAACAGGATATTTAATGCCTGGCTGGACGGATTCGACAACCCGGCTGTAAACGGCTCCGTCGTTGGTAATGCAAATCCTCCTTTTGCAGAGCAGACTATCGTTCACAACGGAAATCAATCAATGCCGCTTGCATACGATAACGCTGTTGGTAAATCTGAGGCGACTTCTGTCTTGACTTCCAATAGTGACTGGACAGAGAAAAACGTCGACACACTGACGATCTGGTTCAGGGGCGATACGGATAACGCTGCTGAGACACTGTACGTTGCTCTCAACGACAGCGCTGTGGTCACCAATGATAATCCTGATGCCTCGCAGGCGGCTGCATGGACGGCATGGGACATCGACCTGATGCGCTTTGCAGACCAGGGCGTAAATCTTGCCAATGTCAATTCGATTACTCTTGGCCTTGGTAACAGGAGCAATCCGGTTGCCGGCGGCTCAGGTATTATGTACTTCGATGATATTCGTCTCTATGCACCGTAGCCACCAACACAGTAATTGGCAATTGTGTGGTTGATAAGAATTTGAAAGTTGGAGATTGATATTTGCTGAAAATAATATTTGTGTTGGCACGTGGCCAAAGCATAATTTATCATTATTATAATCTTTTTAAGGAGGATTATTATGTGTAGAAAAATGATCTATCTGGTTTCTTTTGTTCTGATTCTGGGGCTGGTCGGTGTCACCAGCGGCACTGAAGGCCTAAGGGGTGAGTATTATCATGGCAGTGCAGGCAATCCCTGGCGGGATTTGATTATGGTGCGTATAGATCCTACGATAGATTTTAGCTGGGGAGACGGTTCACCGGATCCGTCGATAAATGTGGACGGTTACACAGTACGATGGACGGGCATGATTGAAGTGCCGGCTTCCGCAATCTACACCTTCCACACTCAGACGGACGACGGGATTCGATTGTATGTTAATGGCCAACTGATTATTAACAATTGGACCGACCATGGGGGTACCCATGACAGCGGCGATATTTCCCTGAAAGCCGGGCAGAAATATGAGATTATACTGGAGTGGTATGAGAACGGCGGCGGTGCTATATGTGAGCTTTCATGGGAGAGTTCGGCTATAGCCCGGGAAGCCATCCCAAGCCAGTATTTGTCTGTAGAAAGACCCAACCCCCGTAATCCCACGCCGGCTGACGGTAGCCTGCTTCGAGAAACATGGCAGACCCTTAACTGGGTGCCGGGGGATTTTGCGGCTTCACATGATGTGTACTTAGGTGAGAATTATGACGAAGTGGATGCCGGTACCGGTGATACATTCCAGGGCAACCAGGCTGATACATATTTTACTATCGGCTTTCCCGGATTTCTTTATCCGGACGGCCTTGTACCTGGTACGACTTACTACTGGCGAATTGTTGAGGTCGATGAATCGAATCCGGAGAGTCCGTGGAAAGGCCCTGTCTGGAGCTTTTCAATTGCCCCCAAGAGCGACTTTAGTCCAGACCCTGTTGACGGCAGCGAGGCTGTGGACCCGAATGTCGCCCTTCGCTGGGAGCCTGGTTTCGGTGCAATACTGCACTATGTGTACTTCGGTGACGATTATGATGTTGTGAATAATGCTGCCGGTGCTATGCCATGGGGACCTCCAACCTATATTCCCGGCACGCTTGATTTAGAAAAGGTTTACTACTGGCGGATTGACGCTTTCCACGGTGCCGAAACAATTAAAGGTGATATCTGGAGCTTTTCGACTCCTGGCGCTGTTGGGAGCCCGATGCCTTCTAATGGTGCTGCCGATGTAACACAGGTACAGATGCTATCATGGGCAGCAAGTGACAGTGCCGCTTCACATCAGGTCTATTTCGGTACGGATAAAGATGCCGTGCGAAGTGCCGATACAGGTTCACCGCAGTACAAAGGCAGCAAAAACCTTGGCTCTGAGAGCTATGACCCCGGTGAACTTGAGTGGGATACGACCTACTACTGGCGTGTTGATGAAGTTGAGGCTGGCGGTACGACACAGAAGGGCCTTGTCTGGAGCTTCACAACGGCGAACTTCCTTATCGTGGATGATTTTGAGAGCTACAATGACCTGGACCCTGCCGACCCGGCCAGCAACAGGATCTTTAATGTCTGGTTGGACGGATTTGGCGACCAGACAAACGGCTCTCTCGTTGGTTATGATAATCCTCCTTTTGCCGAGCAGACTATGGTTCACAGTGGTTCCCAGTCGATGCCGATGTCCTACGACAATGCTGCCGGGAAATCTGAAGCGACTCTGACATTGACTTATCCGCGTGACTGGACAGAGAACGGCGTCGACACACTGACGATTTGGTACATAGGCAGTGCGGCTAACGCTGCCGAACCTATGTATGTTGTTCTCAATGGCAGCGATGTGGTCACTAATGATAATCCTGATGCCCCGCAGTCAGCTATCTGGACACAATGGAATATCGACCTTCAGGCATTTGGAGTGGACCTTGCCAATGTCAATACGATTTCTCTTGGCCTTGGTAACAGGAACAATCCTGCTCCTGGCGGTTCGGGTATGATGTTATTCGATGATATTCGACTGTATCGGCCAACACCGGCACCTTAAAGCTAAGATTTAATTGTTAAGTAAAATTGTTTAATTAATATGTTAGATTCCGTTATTTCGGGGCTTATACTGAGTATTTAGTATAAGCCCTTTTTCTTAATGAAATATTTGCTGCTGATTTTTGAGTTTTACATTTTGTCCTGTCAAAGAAAACTTGTAATCTTCAGCAAATTAGATTATATTTACTTCAACTTATTAAGATGGATATCTGACTTTTGCTGAATTCAGATTTCTTTCTCTGTCTTGATTAATCTGCTCGGTTGGAGATAAAAAGCACAGCTAAGTATCAGGAGGCAAATAAATGCAATTCCCAAAAAGAAAACACGTCCACCTGTGCCCCGAAACAGGTAAATCCTTAAAGAATAAAACAAAATATCGCTGGCTGATGTGGCTATTTCCCATCGCCGGCCTGGTATCCCTGATTTGGTTTTTAATACGAGTGATACCAAAGCCCTCACGAGCTACGTATCCGTGCCAGCGGATGGCTTTTCCGTTGGCCTCTGGTTTCGTTATCTGGCTCGCAGGTCTTGCTGCATCAGCAATGGCATTTAGAAAAGCCAAATTCAATCTCGCACAAAGACGTTATCTCATGGCTCTGGCATGTATAGGTATAAGCGTCGGGGCGGTGCTTTTCGCTCTCAGTGTTACGAGCGAAAAGTTGGTCATGGCCGAGCCTCACACTGCGAATGCGCCGATAGGAGTAGCAAAAGGCATTTATCCAGGACGCGTCGTCTGGGCACATAACCCGGATGCGACCGACTGGGAAGGCCCCGGAAACGGCCACTTGTGGCAGCCGGAGCATACGAACCAGGAAGTTTGTGATAAGATGATGTCACAGACTATCCGCAGGCTTACTGGAAAAAGCACAAATGCCGCCGCCTGGGATTCGATATTCCGCTACAATAACAAGACTCGTAACAAAGGCGATGTAGGATACAAACCGGGCGAGAAGATTACAATTAAAGTCAACTTTGTCGGATTCATTCGTACTATGAAGGCGGTTAATCGGGACACCTACGGTATCGAGAACTGGATAGATTATATGAATACCTCGCCCCAGATAATCGCCGCTCTGCTAAGGGAGCTAACTCAGGCCGCAGGCGTCAGGCAGGCCGATATCACTATAGGTGACGGTTTGACTTATTTCGCCAAAGAGTATTATGACATGCTGCACAACGAGTTCCCCGACGTCTGCTATCTGGACTGTAACGGAAAATCCGGCAGAGTCAAAGAAGAGTTCTCATCCACACCTTTTTACTGGAGCAGCAAACCGCAGGGCTTTAAGCAGGACTATATACCAAAATCATTCCAGCAGGCCGAGTATCTTATCAACCTCGCCAACCTCAAGGCCCATCCGCTTGCCGGTGTCACCCTTTGTGCCAAAAACCATTACGGCTCGTTCATTCGCACACCGGTCGAAAGAGGTTACTTCGATATGCACAAAAGTGTCGGCGACAAAGGAACAGCTCAATACAGAAACCTCGTGGATAT
Source organism: Planctomycetota bacterium (assembly GCA_019456195.1). GTDB lineage: Bacteria > Planctomycetota > Phycisphaerae > Sedimentisphaerales > Anaerobacaceae > NIOZ-UU13. Next base: position 29,114 of record VRUK01000063.1, read on the forward strand.
AATGGGCCACGCCCACATCGGCGGCAAAACCGTTTTGTATCTGCTCGACGGTCTCTATGCCGGTTTGCACTACCTCGAACACGTACCGAGAAAATTCCAGGCTGATCCATTCAATAACGATTGGGCCTCGTGCCTGCTCGCTTCGCAGGACCCTGTCGCTATTGATTCTGTCGGCGTGGACATCCTTCAGGTTAATATTGAAAAATATGCGAGAATGCCGGGTACGGACGACTATCTCCACGAGGCGGCACTGGTGGATAATCCCCCTTCGGGCACATTCTACGATCCCGACCATTCCCGCAATGAGAAAAGATTGCAAAGTCTTGGCACCCACGAACACTGGAATAATCCTACGGACAGAAAATATTCTCGTAATTTAGGGACAGGAAAAGGCATCGAGCTGATAACATTAACTCAGGCAGACTTCGCAAAAGCCGGTATCATCGCCCCCGGAGCAAAAGTAAAAAAACTTGCGGACGGCTTTAAGTTTACCGAAGGCCCCGCCGTTGACACCTATGGAAATGTATTCTTCACCGACCAGCCCAACAATCGAATCCATAAGTGGTCAATAGACGGCAAGCTGTCGATATTCCACGACAGCCCCGGAAGGGCAAATGGGCTTTACTTCGACAAAAATGGAAATCTATTGGCCTGTGCCGACCTTGATAACGAGTTGTGGTCGATTGATATGCAGGGCAATGCAAAAGTGCTGGTAAAGGACTATAAAGGCAAAAAGCTCAACGGCCCGAATGACCTCTGGGAAGACCCCAAAGGCGGAATATATTTCACCGACCCTCTCTACAAAAGACCTTACTGGAACAGGGGCCCTATGGAGCAGGATGGTAAGCATGTCTATTACCTCAGGCCGAATCGCAAAAGACTCGTGCGCGTCACCGATGACCTCGTCACCCCCAACGGCATAATCGGCTCACCCAACGGCAAACTGCTTTACGTTGCCGACCTCGGTGACAGAAAAACTTATGTATATAACATAAATAAAAACGGCAAACTCTCGAACAAAAAACTTTTCTGCTCGATGGGTTCCGACGGTATGACCATTGACAACGAGGGCAACGTTTATCTTACCGGCAGGGGGGTTACGGTTTTCAACTCATCCGGCGAAAAAATCGAACATATCGACATCGACGCAGGCTGGACAGCAAACGTATGTTTTGGCGGCGCTGACAGACACACGCTCTTCATCACTGCTCAGACCTCGTTCTACTCGCTCCAAATGCGTGTCAAAGGCGTACAGTAATATAGGTTCTTCAAAACTAAGTAAAATATATCTGTAAACTATTTTTGCAGTGCCTTGTCAAGGTCGGAAAAGTGGAGTGATTCGAATGACTAAAAGAATATATGTTCCAACTTTAGTATTGTTATTTTGCACCTCGTTAACTTTCGCCGCCGTTCCTCTGACAGTGGAAGTGGTCGAGGTCAACAAGATTTGGGACAAGGCCCCCCATAGCGCATTTACAGACCTCGCCCGCTGGAATGATACGTTTTACTGCGCTTTCCGTGTGGGAAGGGGACACGTCTCAACAGACGGTAAAATCCGCATACTCAAATCGAAGGATGCAAATCGATGGCACTCAGCGGCCCTTATCGCTCTAAAAGACTTCGATCTCCGCGATGCGCACCTGTCCGTAACGCCGGACAACCGATTAATGCTGCTCGGAGGTATCGCCCCTCGTAAAAAGGATAATCAATCCGCCCCAACCGGCACCTTCGTCAGTTTTTCCAGCGATGGCAAACAATGGACCACACCCCAAATCGTCGTAAAGCCCGGCCGCTGGCTGTGGTGTGTCACCTGGTACAAAGGAAAAGCATACGGAGTCTCCTACACGGCCGGAGAAGGAACGGCACCCTATCTCGATTTACTTGTAAGTTCCGACGGAATTAACTATCAGCAGCATGTACCAAAGCTTTTCGAGCAGGGCTACCCGAATGAAGTGACACTGCGTTTTGATACCGATGGGACTTGTTACGCCATTGTCCGGCGCGACCGTCACGACATAGATCCAAGCTCCGCCTTGTTGGGTATAAGCAGACCGAATTATAAGCAATGGCAATTCAAAGACCTCGGCCCTGATTTCAATGGTTTCGGCGGCCCTAATCTCATAAAAATTCCCTCCGGCCACTGGCTTGCCGCAGGACGAATGCACCAGGGCGGCTCACATACCGCTCTGACATACATTGACGTCAAGAGCGGCACTATGACCAAGCTGGCAAAACTCCCCAGTGGCGGCGATACGAGTTACCCCGGCCTTCTCTGGCACGACGATATTCTATACGTCAGTTACTACTCTGGCCACGAAGGCAAAACCAGCATCTACCTCGCAAAGGTAAAAATAAAAAACCAGTAACACAGAAAAATAACAAATAGTAACAACCTTAATTCTAATAGAATTTTGAACTTTAGTTTTGAAGTAGAAGGCAAATCTCAAAAACGAGAGGAGATGTAATTATGCGAGCCAAATCAATGAATCGCCGACAATTCTTAACGGCCTCAGCGGGAATATCTATAGCGGCAGGAATGGAAAGCCGTGCAGGCGCTAACCTTTTAGCACCTGCCATCTCACATGAAGAAGATCCGGAAAGAAAAAAGAGGATTGAGGCCAATCAGCAGATTCAAAGGGCACGCCAGGCAGCTTTGAAGATTCTCAAACCAAGCAGCAAAGACCTTGAGCACGGCCTGGAGCTTCATGCGAATTCGCTTGTTGTCGAATCGTACGGCTTCTCTCCCCGTGCGGCCTTAGATGGCGACAAGATTAAAGCGGCCATCGAAGATGGTGCCTCGGAAATCGAACTCAAGGATACCAGAGAGGACATGATGATGACTCGATGCGTCACCGATGCCGCTGAGCGTCGGGAATATATGGACGCATGGGAAGCCGCTGGCGTTACATGCATCCTTCAAAACGCCGGAGAGGAGGGAATGGCTGTCAGTTGGCTGCTAAAACGCCTGGCGAGATTTACTTATGTCACGGACATGATGAGCAACTTTGTTTACAAGGCGGCCGCACCTGATGATATTGTTGCTGCCAAAAAACAGAACAGACACTGTCTGTATTTCAGTGGAAACGGTGTGCCGATTCCACAGGACTGGATATCGGTTGAAGAAGAATTAAGATTCATTCGGGTCTTTTTCCAGTTGGGTGTCCGCATGATGCACCTGACCTACAATCGACGTAACGTAATTGGTGATGGTTGTGGAGAGCCGTCCGATGGAGGGTTGAGCGATTTTGGGCGCGCAGTCATAGCAGAAATGAATCGGCTGGGTCTGATTGTGGACGTTGCGCACTGCGGATGGCAAACCAGCCTCGAAGCCGCCGAAATTTCTAATCGCCCGATAGTCGCAAGCCACACCACCTGTACCGCACTTCACGAACATATTCGCAGCAAGCCGGATAATGTTATCCGCGCCATTGTCGATAAAGGGGGGCTGATTGGTATTTGTTGTATCCCGAGCTTTCTCGGCGGAAAAGGTGACATTGCCAAAATGATGCAGCATATCAAATATGCTGTGAAGACCTTCGGTGCCGACCACGTCGCTATCGGCACCGATGTAGCCTATTCCTCACGAAATGCGGACAAGGAGTACAGAAAAATCCCGAACCGCAGAAAGACCAGAAAAGCATGGGAAAGCCTTTGGCCGGAAGGTTCACTTGTCACAGGGCCGCGTGAAAGTCGGCTTAGCATGGCCTGGACAAATTGGCCGCTGTTTACCGTCGGCCTTGTCCAACTCGGTCTTTCTGACTCAGACATTCAGAAGATTCTCGGCGGCAACGTACTTCGTGTAGCCCGTGACGTATTAGCATAAATGAGGACATAATTCTTATATCTTTAGCAATGCAAGTAAAAGGAGATAAAGGTGAACAGAAAACAGCATAAGTTTGCGCAGGTATTTATGGTGTTAATTATAGTATCCGTCTGTTTAGTGCATTCCACGACTGCCTGCGCAAAGTTCCGTGCCGCCATTGCCG
>VRUK01000064.1 GCA_019456195.1 Planctomycetota bacterium
GCTCTTCCGATCTGAAAAGAAGCGAGTGCGGCAACATAGCTGCAAGTGAAGATAGTTTTTTCGTTGCTGTCGGGGATAAATGTCTGCGGCTCGATGCCGAAACAGGACAAACCCGTAAGAGCTACAATATGCCTGCTTCAGAAAACGGCTCAAACAGGTGGGGATATCTCGCCTACGTTGACGGCGTCATTTATGGGAGCACTATGAAACAAACAGGCGTCTCGGATTCTATTTTTGCTATTGATACACAAAGCGGTGAAACGCTTTGGAATCACCGGGGCACAAACATCGTTAACCTGACTATCGCTCTCGGGGATGGATGGCTATTTTTCATTGACAGCTCGCTGACGCCCCAGCAGCGAGAACAGTTACTTCAACAGGACAAATCACACCTGATGAATCTTAGCAGCGAAGAGATCAAAAAAGCAGAAGCAGCGCAAAAGAAGCTCGACGTGCGACTTGCCGTTGCGCTGGATGCTCAGACTGGCGGTAAACTCTGGGAAAAAGCTGTCGATGTAACCGACTGCAGCAAAATTGGAATTGGCGGCGGTGAACTGACGGCAATGTATCGTGACGGTGTTGTAGTCCTGTGCGGAGCCAACGCAAACGGACATTATTGGAGGCAGTTCCTTTCGGGCGAATTCTCTAATCGCCGGCTGGTGGCTCTCTCGTCCCAAAATGGTGAGGTGCTCTGGGCCAAAGACGCCAATTATCGCCACCGTCCGCTTATCATCGGAGGAATGGTTCTGGCAGAGCCCTGGGCATTTGACCTCAAGACCGGCCAGCAAAGAACACGCAATCACCCACTGACCGGTGCCGAGACACCGTGGCAATTCCTTCGGCCGGGACACCACTGCGGAGCGATTTCCGCATGTCAACAAATGCTTTTGATGCGTTCGGGTTATACGAGCTATTATGACCTGCAAAACGACAGCGGTGTACGTCATTTCGCCGGCCATCGACTCGGATGCTGGATTAACGCAATTCCCGCCGACGGCCTGGTTCTGGCACCTGAAGCCAGTGCCGGCTGCATTTGCCTTTTCCCCATAGTCTGCTCAATTGCACTTGAGCCTCGCCCAGACTACGACCGATGGGGCATTTACAGCAACGGCGCAGCCAACACCCCTGTTCAACACATGGCTATCAACCTCGGCGCACCCGGCGACAGACGTGATACAAACGGCACGTTATGGTTCGGCTATCCGCGACCCGGACTCCCCGGGGACCGCGCGGCAATGGGCTTTTCGCTCAGAATGGGAATGAACTTTCTCAAAGAGCCGGAGTATCCCCGAGAAAACAGTAAAGCTGATGCTATGAACCGAACCGATACCCCATGGCTGTTCGCTTCCTGTGCACGTGGGCTTAAACGCTGCGTTATGCCGCTTTTATCTGAATCAGACGAACCCGCTGAATATACAGTCAGATTATATTTTACAGATTTCGATAACGAGCAGGCAGGTAAGCGCATTTTCAATATTAAGTTGCAGGGAAAAGTGGTTCTCGATAACTTCGACATAGCCAGGCAAGCAGGAGGGCATGGCAAAGCTCTTGTGCGACAGTTCCAGGGCATTGCGGTAAAGGACAATCTGGTAATTGAACTGCTGCCGCAGAATAATAACCTTTTATCTAAAAACAGTTTGCCCGTTCTCTGTGGTGTGGAAGTGCTTCGGGAAAGAAAAACGAAGAACATTGCAGCAGCAGTTAATGCTCGACAATAGGGCTTGTCGACCCGTAAACAACAAGGAGAACAATGAATACAAAATCAACTTCACGCCGTCAGTTCTTAAGGACGATGGGGATGGGAGGTGCGCTGCTGGCTTGCAGGCAGGTATCGGTATTTGCAGCCGGCAAACAGAAAATACTACCAAATATTTTACTGATAACAGCCGATGACATGAACTGTGATTCGCCGGGCTGCTTCGGCGGACAGACACCTGATATTACACCCAATATCGACCGCTTAGCTTCCGAAGGAGTACGTTTTACTCATTCTCATATTACCATCGCGGTTTGCCAGCCATGCCGTTCTGTGTTGATGACCGGGCGATATCCCCACCGCAATGGAGCCGAGGGCTTCCAGCCGATTAATACCAGTGTAACAACGCTACAGGAAGAACTACATAAGAGCGGCTATCTCAACGGCATTCTCGGTAAAGTCAAACACCTTGCACCAATAGAAAAATTCAAATGGGACATGGCCGGGGATATCGGAGAATTAGGTCAAGGCCGTAACCCAAAACTCTATTACAAGTTTGCCAGAGACTTTTTCCAGCAGGCAGCAAACAACGACCGGCCGTTTTTCCTGATGGCCAATTCTCACGACCCGCACAGGCCATATCATGGCAGCCTCCAGGAGAGAAATAAGTTTAAGGAAATGCTCAAAGATATTACGTCACCTTCACGGGTGTATCGAACTGAGGAGGTCCATGTCCCCGGCTTTCTACCTGACATACCGGATGTACACAAGGAAATAGCGCAGTACTATAGTTCAGTTCGCCGCTGTGACGATACGGTCGGCGAGGTGATGCGTGCCCTTCGTGAATCGCCTCTGGCAGAAAACACCTTAACAATGTTCCTTTCGGATAACGGCATCGCCCTGCCGTTTGCCAAGACTAACTGCTATCTACACAGCACCCGCACACCCTGGATCGCCCGCTGGCCCGGTAAAATCAAACCAGGCACGGTGGACAATCGGCACTTTATCTCCGGAATAGATTTTATGCCCACCGTACTCGATGCGGTCGGTTTAGCTCAAACCAAAGGTATGGACGGTTTTTCATTTCTTCCTGCCCTGTTGGGCAAGCAGCAGGCTAATCGAGACAAGGTCTTCACACAACATCACCAGACTTCCGGACGGAACCGCTATCCAATGCGATGCATACAGAACAAAAAGTTTGGGTACATCTTCAATCCGTGGTCCGACAACGAACGGATATTTAAGAATGAATCACAATCGGGCCTTACGTTCAAAGCAATGCAGGCTGCCGCTAAAACCAACCCGAAGATTGCCGCCCGCGTCAAACTCTTCCAATATCGAGCCGTCGAGGAGTTTTATGATTTTGCAAATGACCCTGATGCACTTCATAACCTCAGTAAAAACCCCAAATATAAAAAAGAACTCGACAAAATGCGGAAGGAATTGTTAAATTGGATGGAACGAACCAATGATTCGGCATTTGAGGCATTGGAAAACCAGAACTCACAACAGGCTTTGAAAAATTTTATGGCGGAACAGGACGCCAAAAGCGGCAAGAAAAAGAAAAAAACTAAAAAAAGAACATCTCAAAACAAACTTCTTAAAAAATAAAGGAGTCAGAAAAATGAACAAGAAAAATTTAACCAGGCGAGAATTTTTAGCCGTTGCGTCAACAGGAACTATTATAGCTGCTACATCGGGCCGAATCGGCGCATACGCAAACGCAAGCAAAACAGCAGGTAAGGCCGCTATTCTTGGCGGTAAAGCGGTCAGAACTAAACCTTTTCCCGGTTGGCCGGTTTGGGACAGAGGTGCAGAAAAACATGTTATATCTATATTGCGCAGCGGAAAATGGTATAGAGGAGGAGCAACAACAGTTACGGAATTTGAAAAAAAGTATGCCAAATTGATGGGAGCAAAAGCATGTGTCTGCACTGTAAACGGAACCAACGCCCTGCTTACAGCTATGCATGCGCTCGATGTAGGCGTCGGGGATGAAGTTATTGTCTCTCCATATACGTTTATTGCCACATACAACGTAGTTTTAGGTTCATGCGCTCTGCCGGTTTTCGCTGATACCGATCCCGAGACCTTCCAGATAAATCCGGACAAAATAGAAGAAAGAATAACCAAAAACACCAGAGCTATCATGCCAGTTCATATCCTGGGATTGCCAGCAAATATGGGCAGAATCAACGCCATCGCCAAAAAGCACAACCTTGTAGTGATAGAAGATGCCTGCCAGGCATGGATGGCAGAATGGAACCATAAAAAGATTGGCACTTTGGGAGACCTGGGATGCTTCAGCTTCCAAAACTCGAAACATCTTCCCATCGGCGAGGGTGGTGCCGTGATCGGAAACGACGAAGAGCTTATGGACAGAGTCTGGTCATACCACAACTGCGGCCGGCCATTCAGAAGCGTCAAAAAGACCAGCAATTACCCTATTATTGGAACTAATCGCAGGATGACAGAATACCAGGCGGCTATTGGCCTTTCGCAGATCCAGCGTCTTGAAAAAGATACAGAGAGACGTAACCGGAATGCCAAATATCTTACTTCGAAAATTAAAGACATTCCCGGCATTCTCCCTCACAGGTTATACAAAGAGGTCACCAGAGCAGCATACCATTTGTATCCTTTCCGCTATAAAAAAGAACACTTTAATGACCTTTCGCGGGACAGATTTCTCTCTGCACTCAGGGCCGAAGGTATCCCCTGTTCAAGTGGCTATGGTCCACAGTACAATGACGGCCTGATTGAAGATGCATTAAAATCCAAAAACTTCACGAGAAGTTTTTCAAAAGCAAGACTGAATAAATACCGCAGAGAAAACCGCTATCCTGATAACGACCAGCTTTGTAAAGAGGCGGTCTGGTTCGGTCAGAATATGCTTCTTGGCAACAAAAAGGATATAGATGATATAGCGGACGCCATTTTGAAAACCTATGAGAACAGAGACAAGCTGGCACAGTCAGATAAAAACTCGTCAAAATATAAAAAAGATTCTGTTGCCCTGTAAGACGTAACACAAAGACTTGTTGTCGCCAAGAGCGGTATAGCGTTTAGCGTATAGTTTCTTTTTTCTGTCCGCTCTACGCTATCCGTTTAATATCATCAACTATTAAAACCTGTTCAGTGCATGGATAGTATTATTTGCAATTCTTGAAAGGGATAAAAATGAGTAAGATAAAAATAAGCCTGCTGATAACAATTGCTGTCATTCTTTTCTGCTCACCCCTTACTGGTTTAGCCCAATCGTATAAGCCAATTCTTAAAAAAATCGGCGTTAATCGTGGAATCTGTGTAGTACTCGGTGATAGGAATTGTAAACTTGCTTTGGAGCTGGCGAGAAACAGTGAATTGCTGATATATGTGCAGTTACGCGAAGCAAAGGACCTCAAGGGGGCATGCAGAATAGTTGATGAAGCTGGTTTTTACGGAACACGCATATTTGTGGAAAAAGGGCCGTTGACCAGGATACATTTGGCCGACAATTCAGCAGATGCCGTTGTTGTTCTGTTTAAGGTGCCCAAACAAGTCGAAACGGAAGTGCTTCGTGTTCTGCGTCCTGAAGGTAAGGCCATAATGGGACGCAACAAAGTCCTGGTCAAACATTTCGCCGAAGGAGTGGATGACTGGAGCCATCCTTATCACGGCCCGGACAATAATCCGCAATCCAATGATACAATTATTCGAGCACCCTATCTTACACAATTTCTGGCCGAGCCGCGCTACGCACCTTTACCTCAGGTGGCGGTTGCTTCGGCGGGTCGTATGTTTAAGGCGTTCGGGCACGTGGCCTTCAAGAGCCGGGAAGAACCGTTCCTTAATAAGCTCGTGGCATTCAACGGCTACAACGGGACAATACTCTGGCAGCGGGACCTGGCTGAGGGTGTAATGATTCACCGCAATACAATGATTGCAACACCGACGACTTTATACGTCGGTGACGATAAGTCCTGCAAGCTCATTGATACGGTAACAGGCCGATTGAAAGAAGAAATTATCCCGCCGGTGGAACAGGCAGGCGGAACGTTCTGGAAGTGGATGGCTCTGGAAAATGGAGTGCTTTATGCCCTTATGGGACAACAGGAGCAAAGGGACCCAACAAAACGGTGGCACCGTGAAGTTCACGGTTGGCCCTGGGATCCGATATCAATAGGTTTTAATCAGCCTGATAGCCCGTGGGGGTTCGGCAAAAACGTATTAGCTATTGACTCTAAAACAAAAAAGGTCCTGTGGAGCTACCGAGAAGACGAACCGGTGGACAGCCGGGCAATGTGCATGAACAACGGACGAATATATGTCTTTCGATTTGGAAAGTACCTGGCCTGCCTGAATGCGAAAAATGGTGAGGTAATCTGGCGAAAGACACCGGCTAATGCAGCTGAGCTTTTCAAATCACTCGGGGAATATTCGCATCGACAGGATTACCGAACCAACTGGCGAACTACGAGTTATCTAAAGTGCAGTGATAAGGCTTTGTACTTTGCAGGGCCTCAGATTAACAAGCTACTTGCTGTTTCGGCTGAAAACGGAAATGTTCTTTGGGAACATCCTTACAACAATTTCCAGTTAGTCATTCGAGATGACGGTCTGTACGGTCTTAGCGGTCAAAATGACGAAGGCAATCTCAGCAAGAAATTCGACCCGTTAACTGGCGCCGTATTGGCAGATTTGGTGACCGCCCGCAGGGCATGCAGTCGGCCAACAGGCTCTATGGACTCTATATTTTACCGGGCCAGAGGAGGTTCGACACGTTTGGACACAGCCGACGAACGTCAGGACTGGATTTCTCCTATGCGTGCCCAATGTCACGATGGTGTCACTATTGCCAACGGTCTGCTGTACTGGTGGCCATCGGTATGTGATTGCCAGCTTACGCTCTACGGCATCACATGTCTTGGGTCCGCGGGTGATTTCGATTTTAAGCCACATGCAAATGAATCACAGCGTCTGGAGAAAAACGTCAGAGATTTGACTAAAGTAGCAAGCTTGTCTGAATCATCGGCTGACTGGCCCACCTTCCGCGCAGACAATACGGGCAGTGCAACAACAGAAGCTGTTATCCCTGAGAAAGCCAGACTACTGTGGGCATATAATCCTAAAATTACATCCACCTCCGGAGTTTCACTTCCTACAGCCCCTGTTACGGCCGGCGGCCTGGTATTTACGAGCGGTCCCGACGGCATCGTCCGAGCCCTGGATGCAGCAAACGGTCGGTTATGCTGGAAGGCATATACTGATGGTGCGGTCCGCTTTCCTCCGACCATTTGGAAGGGTCGTGCTCTTGTCGGCTCCGGTGACGGCTGGGTTTATGCCTTTGAGGCAAAGACAGGGCGTCTGCTTTGGCGGTTTCGTGCGGCACCCCAAGAACGCAAGATACCGGTATATGGCTCACTGCTTTCCACTTGGCCGGCTGCAAGCGGAGTATTAATCGAAGATGGAATTGCTTATTTTGCCGCCGGTATCGTTAATTATGACGGCACTTATGTCTATGCGTTAGATGCTGCGACAGGCCGGATAAAATGGCAGAACAACACGTCAGGCCATCTGGATGAGCAAGCCCATACCGGAGCAAGCGTCCAGGGCCATCAACTACTTCACGACGGCAAGCTCTACTTAGCCAGCGGCACATCTCTGTCGCCGGCGGTCTATAGCATTTCAGATGGAAAATGCCTTAACGACCCTGCTATTCTCCGGCAGCTTGCACAAAATAATGTTTTTACATCTCAAAGCCCTCGCGGCCAGGAACTTTCTCTGCTCGGCGACCAGGTCGCGGCCTGCGGCAAGCCATTTTATGCACACCCGAAGTATGATGTTTTCGACACCACGGTCTTCAATAAAGTTTTTCTTGCAACAACCGGAGACCGAGACATTGTGTGGATAAGCAACCAAAAGAACAGAAGAGTTTTATGCTTTGACCATATTGACAGAGAGTTATTAAAAAGAAAGATGGCGCAGCCCGGCAACCGTTTTAACCTTGACTGGAACAGATTTGGCATCAGTGATAAACCGTTATGGAGTTATGATTGCAAAGACAGTATCGCCCTTGCAACTTGCAGTAATGCCGTGGTAGTTGCAAAAAAATCAGAGATTGTAGCCTTAAATCTCAAGGATGGCAGTGTCCTTTGGTCTGAAGAGGTGCCTTCGGCTCCAGTTAGTTGGGGACTGGCCGTTGACCGTGATGGCCGGGTAATAGTAACTCTTGAAGACGGACAGATTATGTGCTTTGGTGTAACCAACTATGCAGCAGCACAAACTCACAGTAAATTATGAAAGAGTATAATATGTATAATAGGCACACTTATACACCCAAGAAGATTTTATATTTGTTTTTAATCAGTGTATTTTGTTTGTTGGCTGTAACTGCATGCAGTAAAAAAGAAACAGGGGACAAAGCCAAGGAGCTTGAACTTTTATGTGGCAGCTCATTTCCCAAGCCGATGGAACAACTGTGCGCTGAGTTAACTGCTCAAACAGGTATTCAGGTTCCTACGACAATTGCAGGTAGCGAAGATTTTTTGCCTCTTGTCAAGGCCGGTCAAAAAGGGGATATCCTTGTTACACACGACCCTTTCCTTGATTATGTCCGTGACGCCAACTCATTATTCGATTATGTCCATGTAGGATTTGTGGCCCCCGTACTGGCAGTGCAAAAAGGTAATCCGAAAGGGCTGAGAAGTATTCAAGACCTGACACAACCCGGGCTTAAAGTTGCTTTGACCGACCCACAGTATTCCACATGCGGGGAAATGGTCTTTGCGCTTTTGGAAAAGAAAGGCATAAAAGAGGCAGTACTGAAAAACGTCGAAAATCGCTTAACCAAAGGACACAGCACTTTGGGGACTTTTCTGAAAACCCAGGCCGTCGATGCGGTCATTATGTGGAACGGCGTAGCACATACATTCCGCGACAGTTTGGAGGTCGTTAAGACGCCTTATGAATACGATGAAGAAATCCGCGTGCATATCATTGGCCTGAGCTATTCCAAAGAACCTGAAGCGCTCAGACAGTTCATTAACTTCGCTCGAACTAAAGGTCCTGAGATTTTTGCCGAGTATGGCTACGTAAAATAACGAAACAGGAAAACAGCATATAAAAAGTTTCAATTCAAGCAGGGAGCAGGACATTTTCTGGAAACTCCTTTACATAGCCGGGTCTTTTCAATAGAATGTGCGTTTTATTTATAGGAAAAATGACATTTGATTGTAATAATCTGCATGAGATATATGCTGTATCATGAATTTAACAAATGGGGTGTTTTTACGTCTTTGGGTTGGCAATGAAAACTGTTTTGGACACTCCCATAAGAGGTTGGCGAGACCGCATTTTTTCTGCGGCGGCATTTTTCTTTGTGTCCGTCTTTGTTATCTTCATCCTGACTCTGATAATTACAGATATATTTTATGTGGATAAAAAAGCAGTCGCAACAGTCCTGACCTCCAAATTCATCCGCCACGCTCTTTGGATGAGTGTCTGGACGAGTTGTGTTACGACTTTGATAGCGCTGCTTTTCGCGGTTCCTATGGGATACTCGCTTAGCCGCTTTCGATTTCCCGGTCAGATACTCGTTGATGCCATTGTGGATTTGCCCATAGTCTTTCCCCCGCTTGTGGTCGGTCTTACGCTGTTAGTGTTTTTTTCACTGACAGGCCCCGGCCGTTGGATTCAGGAGGATTTGCATATTGAATTTGTTTTTCAGCCAAAAGGTATCGTGCTGTGTCAGTTTGTGGCTTCAGCAAGTTTTGCCATCCGCTCAGCCAAAACCGCTTTTGACGATGTTGACCGGCGTTATGAAAACGTGGCTCTAACCTTAGGCTGCACACAGTTCGGTAGTTTCCGCCGTGTTTGTCTGCCATTAGCCAAAAACGGCATTATCGCCGGTGGTATTTTAACCTGGGCCCGCGCGTTCGGGCTTTTCGGTCCGTTGATGATTTTCGTAGGTTCTTTCCGAAATCGAACCGAAGTTTTAAGTACAACCATTTTTCTCGAACAATCCATTGGCAATCTTGAAGTAGCGCTGGCAATAGCATTACTTCTTATATTTGTAGCCCTGATTGCAGTAACCTGCATTCGACTTGTCGGAGGTTCGGCACTGGCAAAATTATGATTCGCACTGAAGAAATCTCTTTTCATATCGGCACGTTTGAGTTGCAGCGATTGAGTATCAACATCGCAAAGGGAGAATACTTTATTTTGTTAGGCCCGCCGGGCTCGGGCAAGACAATCTTTCTGGAATGCCTTTGCGGTCTTAAAAAGATTAATTCGGGACGTATATACATCGATGGAAGTGATGTATCCAATATCGAACCTCGCTCTCGGGGCATCGGGTATGTACCTCAGGATTACGCCCTTTTTCCACATCTTACCGTAGAACAAAATATAGCTTTCGGTTTACGCGGCCGCGGCTGTCAACGCAAAGTGATGCAATCCAAAATAACCGAAACGGCAGAACTGCTGGACATCCGGCGGTTACTATCACGCAGAATTCACGGTCTCAGTGGTGGTGAAAAACAACGAGTCTCTTTGGCGCGGGTACTGGTTTTGCAACCGAAAATATTACTTCTGGATGAGCCGGTGTGCGCCCTGGATGAGGTTACAAGACAGGAAGTCTGCGCTCAATTGCTGAGTATTCAACGCAGGCTCGGCCTGACTACCATACACGTAAGCCATAATCTTGAAGAGGCATTTACCGTGGCAGACCGGGCGGCTATTTTGAAAGCTGGTATCCTGCAGCAGGTCGGCAGCATGGATGAACTGGTAAGCAATCCGAGCAGCGACTTTGTTGCCCGCTTTATGCGACGTGAGAAACATTTTTCGTGTAAGTGCAATAGGAAGGTACAAGCCGAACCTGATCAGTCTTGTGAAAGCCGGTAATATTCGATTGCAAAGGCCAAGAGAGGTATCTGTTCAACTTTTCTGCCAATTTACTGGCTCTATTCAATTATCCGTCCCTGGCTCATTTGGAGTGTTTTAGTTGCGTGTGCGGCCGCCCTTACATCGTGAGTAACAAGCAGCACACATCCACCATCAGAAACATATTTACCGAGGTAATCAAATACAATATCAGCGTTGTCTTCGTCGAGATTTCCCGTAGGTTCGTCAGCCAATATGATTTTCGGTTTATTCAGGAGGGCACGAGCCAGAGCTGTTCGCTGCCTCTGGCCGGTACTAAGCTGCGCCGGTACATGGCCGGCACGATCATCCAGCCCGAAATTACTCACAAGCTCCTGCGTTCTTTGGACTGCTTCCTTAGACGGAAGAGCCAGAGAAGGGGCCATAATGTTCTGTCGTACTGTCAGGTATGGAATCAAGTGGAACTGCTGAAATACAAATCCTATCATGCTTGCCCGCATTCGGCTTCGCATCTCAGAGCTGAGCATATAAGGATCCTGACCATCCAGACTGACCTGCCCGGCACTGGGTCTTAGCAAACCGCCGGCGGCTAACAAC
This sequence comes from Planctomycetota bacterium, assembly GCA_019456195.1. Lineage (GTDB taxonomy): Bacteria > Planctomycetota > Phycisphaerae > Sedimentisphaerales > Anaerobacaceae > NIOZ-UU13. The sequence continues at coordinate 11,156 of VRUK01000064.1, forward strand.
AACGTGGTTTTTCCACAACCACTCGGACCGCGTACCGCCAGGAATTCGCCCGGTGAGATAGAAAAGCTGACCTCATCGAGAGCAGTTACTTTCCCTTCAGGTCCATCAAACCACATACTTATATTTTTGAACTCAAGCATTATTTCGTATCTCGTAAAAGAACCCTATTTTGCGGAAATTCAGACGTCTCTCACTTTACTCCTCTCTTAATACTGCCGCCGGGTCCTGCCGAATCGCCGTCAGAGTTGGAATCCATCCGGCAATGACCGCCAGAACAGCGGCTCCTCCGACAGAAAGCGCCAGTAAACCAGCCAAAGAAAAGTCCATATCGGCTATCCCTATTCGTGTCCCTTCCAGAGCTGCGCCGAAGTAAACGGCCGCTAGCACGCCGACGCAAAAGCCAAGCGCCCCGCCCAATACCCCAACCATAATATGCCTCGAAAGGAACATGGCCAGGATAGCTTTGGCAGATACTCCGAGTGTACGGAGAACCCCGATTTCCTCCCGCCGTGCCCTGACGTTCGTGAATCCTAATAGTACAATCCACACGGCGCAAGCCATCACAATCACTGGTGTAAGTATGGATGCCAGTCGTTCTCGAACAGACCTTAGATATTGCCGGCCGAGTTTTTCCTGTTCGATGGCAACTCGGGCCTCCTGTTCGACTTTATTACGAGCCTCAGCCCGCGCCAGAGCACGTGAGCCTCGTTCGATAACCTGCGTTCCCGGCAGAATAGCTGCTATTTCCTTGCGTATTTGTGGCAAGGCATCCGACCCGGCACACATGCATTCCAATGCTAAAATAGCATTGATAAGCCCTTTTTTATCCAGCATTTCCTGAGCCTGTGCAAGATATATCCAGGCTGTGATATCGTCTTTGTTCCCACGCTCCTCGTGGCAGGCATGCACAGTGAACTGCCGCTCCATCAACTTAACCTTTTCACCTACCTTCAGGTCAAGGCTTCGGTGAAGCTCATATCCAATACTGATAGTTCCCGGCGGCACCGGCTGCGCCATTGGTTTGACCGGATTCTTATGAAGATTGGGAACTTCGTCTCGTGTACCTACAAGGATAATCTTGCGCTTTCGTTCGGGCCATTCAATTTTTTGCTGAAGGCTCGGTAAGAAATGACGCACTGTAACAATGCCGGAATCCGCCAGGCGATGCACATAATCTTCGGGCATATATTTCGATGCGTAATCGTCCGCGTACCAGTCAGCCAGATTCTGGTCTTTGGGCAGAATGACAACGTTAAAACCAAGTTTGAGCATAGCCTTGCGGGTAACGTCCGTCAACTCAACCATTCTGTCGGCCAACTCATCCTGTTTGTCCTGAAGTATCTGGCTTGTACGGAGGTCATGGATATTAAGAAGCGTAACGGACCCAATGAACGAAGCACTTGCGACCATTACCGACAATACACCTAATGCAAAGTTCATCCTGCGATGCAGGATTTCACTGAACACCAACCTCCAAATTGTCATAGATGGCCCTTTCTGCGAGGGCTTAGTGCCACAGTACCCAAAACAACCGCCAGAATAATAATCGCCAGCATCACCCCGGTCGTTCCCATAAGACCTAATCCAAGAAGCTTTTGCTTTTTGACTTCGACCGTTGGGGCCTGTTCGTCAGCAGCAAGGGTTTGGGTACTGCCGGAATCAAGGGCATCGGAGCTGAGTGTATTTTCAACAGCTTTGCTTTCTGTATCAAGTTTCGCCGTCGGTGCTTCCGGCATCACGCCTGTCAGTGCAGGTACCTCGTTGTATGTCTCGTAGAACTCCTCATAGAACTGCATCGCAGCCGCGTCCCAGTTTGCAGCCATAAGTAAATCCACACCCGGATTCAACATTTTGATTTCACATCCGCAGGGGCCGACTATAAAAGCTACGGCTTCACGAATGTTATCCGTATTAATACCCTCACCAATGAGTGCATAAAGTGCCCGGCCCCGTCCAAATACGGGAAATATGACAGGCTCACCCGCATACTCGTCGAGGTCCGGCTCGCTGTTGAGTAGCAAGCTCAGGAGCACGCTTTCATTGGGGTCAGAACGTGAAACAGGCAAAATAGAAAATTCGTATGTTAACTCAGGGCCAGCCAGTTCATCAGGCATAGATTCAGCTTCATCTTTCAGCTCCTGTGTCGCCGTCTCCAGTTCCTTTTCGAGCAGTCCAAGAGCAGCTTTGTCCTTAGCGGCATTGCCCGATTCAAAGAAAATCCATACGGCTGTTTGGCCCTCAGTTAAATACTCAGCCAGCTTTTGACGCACCGGGGATTGAAGAAATGCCTTCACTGTTGAGGGCGTTAATCGACCCTGCCAGATGGGGGGTGTCCGGCCCTTTTGCCAGGGATACCAGAGAACAAGAACCGGCAGTGTCTCAGGGAGTTTTTCGCTCATCAAAAGAGTTTTAACTTTCTCCTCCGTGGAAGAGGTAATATCCATCTCCAAAACACGTAAATTCAAGAGGGCCACGTCCGCAGAGCCTTCTTGCCGCAGCTTATCCAGGAGCTGCTTTTCGTCCTGGGTCAACGGACCACGATGGATGAACACCGCTTCATAATAATCAGCCGCCCATCTTTCCAGCGCATATCTAAAAACCGGTGTTGAACATGCAAAGGCCGATGACGGTATTAAGCCGAAGACGAAAAGAACCGTTAGAATTATTATTGTGATGCGCTGCCGTTTCATATCTTTAAACCCCTACTGATTTTCTACAAAGCACAATATTCTACCACTTTGGGTCGTTAAGTACAACCGATTATTTGCCGCGGCCATTCCATCCCACACGGGCAGGGATTTAAGCTCGTATTGAACTATTTTTCGCCTATCCGAACCGGATACGGCTGACAGCATACCCCCATTTATACCTTCAAGGGCGACACTTTGTTCGGAAAGCCTGCCTTAATCCCGTTAGAAATCAACTCCTTTTGAGAGAAAGTGGGGAAAAAAGGTTCTAACGGGGTTGACAGGATTGACACCTTTTAGTATGATTTTCTCCGTCCCGTCATTAGGATTTGACGGGCAGGATTCATGGTGAGAAGGAAGGGACCCTGTCTTGTGGGGAACCAAAGGCAGATTTTTACAAGAGTAAGATAAGGATTGATATTTATGCGATTGATTTTATTTGATAGTCCTGATGAGCAGAGAGTCAACTTTTACCCCTTGGCGCTGGGACGTCCGATTTGGGAGCTTAGATGCGGCTTCAACTCGCTCGGCGACAAGCTCATCGCCAAAATAGGTGCTAAAGATGTGGCATGCTTCGTACCTGATTATATGGCGGATTCATACCGCACCAAGACCAAATACCCGGTCAACGATTTAGCCGTTTTGGAAGGCAACGACCTGCTTATCCTGAACCCGTGTATCAAAGCGGAAAGCTTCAATGTAGCTGTCAGCGGGCCAAGTGAGGTTGCCCTGGACGAACAGGGTAACGTAATATATACCCGTATTGCCAAAGATGACATAGATAAACTATCAACAGATAACATCGAGGCGTTCATAGCAGACGCCAAAGCGAAACTGCCCAATGTTAAGTCGGCACTTCCGAGATGGCAGTACATCTGGGACCTGGTTCTGAACAATGCCGAGCAGATAACTGCTGACTTTGCGGTAGCTGGACAACACGGCATCGAAGGTACAGTGGAACAACCGAACGCCATTAGGGGCAGTAAAAAGGATGTCTATGTCGCCCCGGGCGTGATGGTACACCCGATGGTGGTTATAGATGCCGAGCACGGGCCGGTCTATATCGATGAGGGTGCAGAGATACATCCTTTCACACGCATCGAAGGACCCTGCTATATTGGTAAAAAATCTATGCTGCTCGGGGCAAAGTGCCGTGAGGGTAATTCAATCGGGCCTCTCTGCAAGGTTGGGGGCGAAGTGGAAGAATCAATTATCCACGGACACTCCAATAAATACCACGACGGCTTTTTAGGGCATGCTTATGTCGGAGAATGGGTCAATCTTGGGGCATTTACGACTAACAGCGACCTGAAAAACGACTACTCGAACGTATCGGCAATGTTAGACGGACAACATACAATCAATACGGGCTCGGTTAAAGTTGGCTCTCTTATCGGAGACCACGTGAAGACGTCGATCGGGACACTTTTTAATACCGGCTCTTATGTCGGACCGATGGCCCTGATTATGGGCACAGGTAAGCCGTTACCGAAATACATACCAGCGTTTTCGTGGTTCATTGAGGGCATCGTAACAAAAGGATTCGGCAAAAGGAAATTGTATGAGACGGCCAAGATGGCAATGAGCAGGCGAAAATGCCAATGGACCCAGACCGAGCAGGATATGTGGGATGCAGTCTTTGAAATGACGGCCACGATTAGAAAACAAGCCGTCAAAAAAGGCCGAAAAACAATGTTAACTCGATAAAATGAATAGGAACTGAATCAATGGCAACAGTAGAAGAACGTGTTAAAGCAGTGACCGCACAGGTCTTAAAAATTGACTCGGATCAAATCAAACTTGAAGACAATTTTACCGCTGACCTGGGAGCCGAAAGTGTACAGTCCATCGAACTTGTGGCCATGTTCGAAGAGGAATTCGGCATTGAAATGGATGAGGATGCCGCCCTTTCGGTGGAAACCGTCAGCACAGCGGTCGATTTTATTGCTAAGGTCTGCAAGGAACAAGGCGTTGACGTATAGCAATAGTCTGTAGTCTGTAATATCAAAAACGAAAGGGCCTACAATGAACAGGGCAAAAAAACGACATCCCCTCGTGGATGCAAAAAAACCAAACCTGCTGGAAGATATATATCCATACAGCTTACCCCCGCTGATTCGTTTTGAAGGACCAGTGGTTGAAAATATAGACGGCAAAGCAGTGGAATTTGACTTCGGAGCTGTTAAAGACCGGAACATCCTGATTAGCGATACGACTTTCCGCGACGGCCAGCAGGCACGTCCGCCTTATACTATTGACCAGATGGTGCATATCTACGACCTTTTGAGCCGTCTTAGCGGCCCTAATGGAGTGATAAGGCAGACCGAGTTTTTCCTTTACACAAAGAACGACCGCGAAACGCTCGATAAATGCCGTAGCCTCGGTCATAAATATCCTGAATGCACCGGCTGGATTCGAGCCATTAAAGGGGATTTTCGCCTTGTTAAAGAAGCCGGACTAAAAGAAACTGGCATGCTCACAAGCTGCTCAGACTACCACATATTCCAGAAACTGAAATTCCGCAGCCGTGCCGAATGCATGGACAGCTATTGCGAGGTTGTGGAGGCGGCTTTCGAGGCCGGTGTGCGCCCCCGCTGCCACCTCGAAGATTTGACACGTGCAGATATTGATGGCTTTGTCCTTCCGTTCGTAGAGCGTTTAATGGAAATGAGCAGCCAGGTACCCGAAGAACTAACAGCTAAAATTCGTCTTTGTGATACAATGGGCTTTGGAATTAGTTATCCGGGTGCTGAACTTCCCAGAAGTATTCCAAAACTAATCTATAAACTAAACCAGGAATGTGGTGTGCCGAGCGACCGCCTCGAATGGCACGGACACAACGACTTCCACAAGGTGCATACCAATGGCGGAACAGCATGGCTGTACGGCTGTGATGTGGTAAATACGACATTATTTGGCTTCGGAGAACGCACAGGGAATCCTCCTCTCGAAAGCGCTATTTTCGAGTACATCGCATTAAAAGGAGACCTTTGCGGAATTGACACGATGGTAATCACGGAATTAGCCGAATATATGCGGTCCATTGGCCTTCCGATACCTGAAAACTATCCATTTGTGGGCAGGGCGTTCAATACTACCCGGGCCGGTATCCACGCCGACGGGCTACGTCGTGATGAGCAGATATACAACATTTTCGACACCGAAAAACTGCTCGCCCGGCCGCCTCGCGTCGCTATCACCGACAAAAGCGGAACCGACGGCGTCGTACACTGGATCAATGAGTTCTTCGGCCTTAAAGGTGAAGACAGAATCAACAAGATTAAAATACACAAAATAGCTCGCTGGGTCATCGACCAATATGATGAGCACGGCCGTCTGACCGCCATCAGCGACCAGGAACTCGAAGCCAAGGTAAAGGAGTTGATGCCTGATTATTGGGCAAAGTATAAAAGTGATTAGACGTAATTATCAATCGCCTTTTTTACTATAATCACCGTATTCTCGTACGGCATCGAACATAGCAAGGACATTTTCAACGGGAGTTTCTTCGAGAATTGTGTCATGGCTGGCGCCGGCGATATATCCCCCACCTGGTGCCATTATATCAAGCACTTTGCGCGACTGAGCGGAAACCGTATCCAGTGTGCCTTCAATAAGTACGCGATGTGAATCGATTGCGCCGTTGAATAGAATCCTGTCTCCGAAATCAGCCTTGAGCTTTTTCAGATCCATCCCATAGCAAGACGGCTGAATCGCATGCAAACCGTCAAGACCGGCTTCAATCAGCATCGGAATCAACGGAGCAAAACCACCGCAGCAGTGAAGCTGAACTTTCAAATGATAGGAATGGCCAAGGTCAATGAGCCTTTTAAGATGAGGCAGGATAAATCGCATAAAAAGGGCAGGACTCAGCAGAGGGCCGGTTTGACTTCCAAAATCATTACCGATGAAAAATATATCAATATCGTCGGCGGCGGCATCGAATATTCGCCGGCTGACCTCCGCGTAATAATCAACCATGTATTGCATTACAGAATCGACAAACTCCGGCTCGTCATACATTTTCATATAAAGATTTTCCATACCAAACAGATCGATAGCATCATGCCAGAACGGTGACCAGTCGCCGCCAAGAATTGCATATTGTCCCTTGTAAGCCTGCGCATCTGCTTTTATTTTCGAGACATTCATTAAATTCGGGTCGGGCCAGGGATAATCGTGCACCTGTTGTATCGCGGCATTTGCCAGTGGATGGCTCATCGGCTGACCATAACCCATCCCCTGTCTTTCAATTCCGAATATTGTTCTCGATGTGGCACCCTCAGACAGTGGAAATTCCGGCCCATCATATTCGGCGAATACTCGCCGGAAATCATCCCCGAATCGTACACGCAGACCTTCATCATCAAGTTTAAGCTCACGTTTCGCTTTTTGCCAGAATTCGACCGATGCCCCGCACCAGCAAGGCACACGGTCTGGTTCGGCGTGTTCAAACGCCGTTAGAACACGCTGTCGTGAAGTCATATCCAATGAACCACCTCTTATTCAATTTTACCTTTGCTATGCAACTTAAGTTTTCCATGTGTTATAATACCAGAATGAGCCATACGATTTCAAGCTGCTTGATGAATATCGGTCACCAGATAAAGAACAATATACAAACATCTCTCGAAAATATTCTTGCCATGTTCGATGTCTTTCGAGAATATGGTATCTTAGAAAAAGATAAACTTGTGGATGATTAAATGTCTTCGAATGATTGTGAAATCCTGCGCATGCAGGACATCGTGAAGGAATTTTCAGGTACGCGGGTGCTTGACGAAGTGGATTTCGATGTCCGCGGCGGCGAGATACATGCGCTCATCGGTGAGAATGGCGCAGGAAAATCAACGCTAATGAACGTGCTTGCTGGTCGGTTTGACGACTACGGTGGTAGTATAAGATTTGACGGCCGTGATGTCAGAATTTGCAATCCCCACCAAGCGCGTGATATGGGTATTGCCGTTATCTACCAGGAGCTGAGCGTACTGCCTAATTTTACCGTGGCTGAGAATATTATGCTCGGTGACGAGAAGGCAAGGCACTGGACACGGAAAATGGACAGAGCCTCCATCAGTGACGAAGCATCCAAAGCAATTAAGTATCTGCGCTTCGATCTGGATCCTGATGAACCGGTAAGCAGGCTAAGTAAGGCCCGGCAATGCCTGGTTGAGATTGCCAGCGCTGTACGCCGCAATGCCAAGCTGCTTGTATTCGATGAGCCCACCGCATCCTTAGGCAGTGAAGATATCGACAAACTATTCCAGGTAATCAAAGATCTCAGGTACAAAGGGCTGGCGATTGTGTATATTTCACATCGATTGGGAGAGCTGCCCCAGATAGCCGACCGCGTCACCGTACTTCGTGACGGCAAAGTAGCAGGCACCAAAAGCATCAACGAATGCGAAATATCAGATCTGACTCGTATGATGCTCGGACACGATTTGGGCGAGATCTTTCCCCAAAAAACAAATCACCCTGGAAAAACCATCCTTAAGATAAACGGCCTGAGCAGCCCGGGAATCTTTGAAAACATCTCTTTCGAGCTTCGCGAGGGTGAAATTTTAGGCATCGCCGGGCTGGTCGGTTCGGGGCGCACCGAAATTGTCCGCGCCATCTTCGGAGCGGATAAAGCTTGCGGAGAAGTTGAATTTCGAGGCAAGCCCATTCCAGTACGCTCTCCTAATCTCTGTTGTGCTATGGGAATAGGTATGGTCCCGGAGAATCGCAAGCTTGAGGGCAACATCACGGGCAGACCGGTTTGTGAGAATCTCAACATAAGCATCCTCGAACGGCTCTCCGGTGCTTTCGGTTTTCAGTCGCAGCGACGCCTCGCCAACCACGCCCGATGTATGATTGAAAGGATGAGTGTTGACCCACCCGATTTGAAGATGGAAATACAAAGTCTCAGCGGTGGTAATCAACAAAAGGTCGTTGTCGGTCGCTGGCTGGCAGTCGATTCGAATGTGATTATTTTCGACGAGCCCACTCAGGGTATCGACATTGGCACTAAGGCGCAGATGTACAGACTTATTATGGATTTGGCCTGCGAGGGAAAGGCAATAATTCTCATCTCATCTGAGCTGATAGAGATTACCAAACTGGCTGACCGCATCCTGGTTATTCGAAATGGCAGGCTGGTGCGGGAAATGCCTGAAACTGAAACCGACGAGGATAAACTTTTTGCCGAATGTGCAGGAAAGGACAAAGGCTGAATGAGTAAAGATGCCAACAAGCCCGGCGCCGGAGGAACTCGAAGAATCCTTTCATTTAAGAAACTGCAACAGGCTTCCATCCTGATTCTGCTGGCAGTTCTGTGTGCGTTTGCTTCTTTCAGAAGCCCAACGTTTTTTAGCTGGACTAATCTTGTTGACAACCTTCTGACAAATGCCGCAGCACTGGGGATTATAGCCATCGGCATGACCTTTGTAATGATAGCAGGCGGATTTGACTTGTCCGTAGCATCCAACACCGCTGTATGCAGTGTGGTTCTTGTATTGACTATGGACAGCCTTTCGTCTTATGGTGCTGTGGTAGCGATTTCAGCGGCATTGCTATTAACAGCTCTGGTTGGGATTAGCCTCGGTGCAATTAACGGTGTGCTTATCGCCCGGGTAGGAGTGAATCCTTTTGTGGTAACGCTCAGCACAATGCTGGTTTTTCGCGGCATAGCGCTTATCCTTACCCGTGGCGGCCAGGCCAAACAGGTTGCCGACATTGCTCTGCGCAATCAGTTTAGCTGGATTTACGATGCCCAAATTCCGATTTTCGGGCAAAGCTATCAAATTTCTATGCCGATTGTGCTCTTCCTTGTGGTCTTTTGTATCGGTACCTACCTGCTGAAGTTCACGCGTTTCGGGCATTATATTTTTGCTATAGGCGGTAACGAGGAGGCCGCCTGGCTGGCAGGTGTAAATACTCACAGGATAAAGATGATTAGCTATATGCTTTGCGGCTTGACTTGTGCTATAGCCGCAACCATATTTCTGGCTATGACTGCAACCGCCCAGGCGGAAAGCCACATGGGCAAGGAACTGGATGTTATCGCCAGCGTGATTGTCGGCGGCACACCATTGGGCGGCGGCAGCGGCGGCCTGACCTCAACGCTGACCGGTGTGCTTTTACTGCGGGTGATTGACAACCTTTTGACGCAGTTCAGCGTCGGAGCAGAATACCGAAAGGTTATTACAGGTCTGATTATTGTTATTGTTGTAACTGTTGATGTACTGGCCAAGAAACGCAGCCGCAAGTAGTATTTGTCATAAATACAAATAAGATAAGAAAGGAAAACTTCAGGATGAAATTCATCAAAGTAATCAGTATCGTGGCTGGAGTTATGGCGATCCTGATTGTCGTAGCGTGCGGCTGCAAAGATCGCGGACCGCGAAAACAACAGATTGGATTTTTGATGACGCTGGATCACCCCTACTGGCAAAACATGCGTCTTGGAGCAAAGGACGAGGCCCGGAAACTCGGCATCGATGTCACAATCCTCAACGCTACGGAAGACCCGGTCCTCCAAATCGAGCAGATAAAAGAAATTATTGCCAAACGCGTGGATGTGGTCTGCCTGGTGCCAATGAAGAAAGAACCACTGGTGCGAGGCGTGCAGATGCTCAACCGCAGCAAAATTCCCGTCATTATTGTCAACCGTGAGATCGGTGCCGATTGCGAATATATCTGCTACACGGGCACTGATACCTATGCCGGTGCAGTGACTTCGGCGAAGATTCTGGCCGAAGCAATGGGCTCAAAGGGCCAGATCGTTGAATTACACCAGCATCTTGGAACCGGGCCTGAGGTTGCGAGGAGCAATGCCCTGCGTGACGTGCTTAAGGACTATCCAAACATCAAATCCATAGCACGCATTCCACACAGAGGTGAACGCGACATTGTAAAGACTGAAATGCAGACCCTACTGCAAAAGTACCCCAATCTCAGTGGCGTCTATGCTCATGGAGACAACTTCGCTATCGCTGCGGCACAGGTATGCCAAAAGGTCGGACGCACAGACATCAAAATTGTAGGTATGGGCGGCAGCAAAGAAGCGATAGAGGCAATCAAGCAGGGAATACTTACGGGAACCAGCTATCAGCAGCCAGAGGAAGAAGGCCGCAGTGCAATTCGCCTGGCAGTCAAGTATCTTCAGGGCGAAAAACTCGACAAGGCCTATCCGGTCAGTTGTCCACCTATAACAAGAGAGAATGCCGACCAGTTTAAAGGGCAGTTCTAATAACATTGAAAGGAGAATATTGTAATGAGAAATTGCACGAAGTTTATGATAGTCACCACAGCATTACTGGCCCTTAGCTCTATATTTGCCGGATGTGCTCAGCAAAAGGTAACACGCTATGGCAGCGTCATCGGGCTAAGAGCGGAAAAACTTGAAGAATATAAGGAGCTGCATGCGGCTGTCTGGCCGGGAGTACTCAAAAAAATAAAAGAGTGTAATATCCGCAATTACTCTATTTATCTCGGTGAACTGGAAAAAGGCCAATATTATCTTTTCGGATACTTCGAATATACTGGTGACGACTTCAAAGCCGATATGGACAAAATGGCTGCCGACCCCACAACACAGAAATGGTGGACATTCTGCGAACCCTGCCAGGCTCCGATACCAATACGAAAAGAGGGCGAGTGGTGGGCCAATATGGAAGAAGTATTTCATCAGGACTAATTCATTCAGAAAATTGGGAATTTAACAATGACATCAAAAGAACGTATGATGCTTGCGTTGAACAGGGAAAAGCCTGACCGTCTGCCGGTCTCATTACACCAGTGGCAACAGTACCACCTGGACAAGTATCTGGGCGGGATGAGCGACATGGATGCATTTGAGAAGTTCGGCTTCGATGCACAGGCCCAGTACTTCGGTGACGTAGGCCAGACACAGCTGCAAAGTGCGGCACTAAAATCATCCACGCCCAACTGGAGGATTGAGCCGGAGGTTATCAGCAGCGACCCGGACAATCGCGCTGTCAATTATACCATCCACACTCCGGAAGGCACTCTTACCTATAAAAACGCCGGCGACAGGAAAACCACATGGGTAACCGAATATATGGTCAAGCAAGATGAAGATATCAGGCTTATTGGAAAATATATGCCGGTACCTACTCTAAGCCTGGAACCCGTCAGCAAGTTATACAATCAGCTTGGTGACCGTGGGATTTTGCGTGGATTCGTCTGGGGCGACCAGGCAGGCTGCTGGCAGCACGCCTGCTGCCTGATGGATGTTAACGAGTTGCTCCTTGCCTGTTTTGATAAGCCGGATTGGGTGCATGAGTTCCTGAGTTACCTGTTGGAAAAGAAGTTGCTGTTCATCGAATCTATGAAAGGAGCAAAATTTGACCTGGTTGAGACCGGCGGCGGCGCTTCATCCTCAACTCTTATTTCTCCGGATCTGCATAAGGAATTCTGCACACCCTATGACCGTAAAATTCACGATTGCCTCCACGATTTGGGATTCAAGATCAGCTATCACACCTGTGGCGGGACATTGGGAATCGAAGAGATGATTGTCGCTAACGGATGTGATGCATCCGAGACTTTAGCACCAACCAGCATCGGCGGCAATCAGGAGCCATGGGAGTTCGCAGCAAAGGTGGGCAACCGCCTGGCGCTTATCGGGGGATTGGATCAGTTCAGTATTCTTACCAACGGCACAAAAGAAGATATTCGGGCGAAAGTGCACGAACTTTTTGAAAAAGTCGGCCACAACGGTGGATATATCTGTGCCGCATGTGACCACTTCTTTGAGACACCCATCGAGAACCTTAAAGTATTTGCTGACGCTGCAAAAGAATGTGTTTATTAACATTGTCTTTGTGAGTATTATAGATATCTATTGAAGTTAGTGTTATCGAAAATATCTTGTACAACATTTGGTTTATTGTGACAAAATTGCAGATTTCAGAAAAAAAGTGGACTCTTTTTGGCCTACCTTATATACTGAACTGGAAGTTACTACAAAGTAGGATTTATTCTCCTTAAGGAGTTCCTAAGACTATGAACAATGTTTTACGCATGGCTTTAACTGATGGAGGTAACTAATGAAACGTCGTACATTTCTTAAACAAAGCACAATGACCGGAGCAGGCTTGGTAATTCTAAAATCTGGCATCCTAAAGGCAGGCAATTCACCAAATGAAAAGCTCAATATCGCCGTTATCGGTGTTGCCGGTCGAGGTGGTTCAAACTTGGGCAACGTCAAGAGTGAGAATATCGTCGCCCTGTGCGATGTGAACTCAAAAAATCTTGCAGCAGCAGCAAAAAAGTTCCCCAGGGCCAAAACATATGTTGACTGGAGGCGATGTCTCGACCAGAGGAATATTGATGCCGTCGTCTGCTCGACGACCGATCATACTCATGCCTTCGTCAATGTCTGGGCTATGAATCGCGGTAAACATGTTTACTGTGAAAAGCCCTTAGCCAACTCCGTAGAAGAAGCACGCATGGTTCGCAAAACATACCTCAAGAACAAACACAAAATAGCAACGCAGATGGGCACTCAGATACACGCCTCGGACAATTATCGTCGTATGGTCGAGCTTATTAAGAGCGGTGCAATTGGAACCGTAAAAGAAGCCCGCGTCTGGTGCAGCCGGATGCCAATAGGGGGCAGCTATCTACCGGGCGGCACACCCGTCCCTGACCATATCAACTGGGACCTATGGATTGGTCCGTCAAAGATGCATCCCTATAATCCGGACTATTTCAAAGGCTGCCTTGGATGGAACCCTTACTGGGACTTCGGCAGCGGACAGATTGGGGATATGGGCAGCCATATGATGGACATGGCGTGCTGGGCGCTTGACCTGAAACTTGCCACAACCTGCGAAGCGGCCGGAACTCCAGTCAACACGGATACATGTCCACAGTGGCTCACAGCCGAGTGGGACCATCCGGCCAATGATTGGCGACCGGCTGTCAAGGTTTTCTGGTATGACGGCGGCAAAAAGCCGGGGATGCCGGCAGAGGCATTTAACCGCGAAAAATTGTTTAAGGGCGTCCTGTTCAAGGGTGACAAGGGCTGGCTTCTGGCCGATTACGGCTACAGAATTCTGATGCCAAAAACCGATAGCGATATGACACAATACAACTCGCCGAAACCAAAGGATTTAATTCCACCTTCGCCAGGTCACCATAATGAGTGGATAATCGCGTGCAAAACGGGCAAACCTACGCTTTGCAACTTCGATTATTCCGGTGCGCTAATCGAAAACAATATGCTTGCACTGGTCGCATACCGTGTGGGCAGGAAACTTCAGTGGGATGCCAAAAACTTAAAGGCCACCAACTGTCCCGAAGCTGATCAGTATATCCGTAAAACTTATAGGAGAGGATGGGTACTGAACGGATAGGGCATGTATTCTTTTGGATCCCTCAGATTAAAAATCAAAGAAAGGTAGTCTTCGAAACCAATGTCGGATTTATTAACTTAATAAACCCGACTGCATAAGTGGTTATAGGTTTCTATATCTTTTATTTTGATAAATTGATGGAAATCAATTATTATCTCTTCTATGGGTGAGGTAGAGAACTTAGAATGACCAGCCTAAAGGGGTAGAGTTTGTGATATGTTGGCAGCAAGGATGTGCGACAAAGTACAAAAGGATTTTTCATTTCATTCAATGGCTAAATGACTATTGACTATGGGTATTGGTCTATTTACTATTATAGCTCAGAAGTGGAATGTGTCCTGATATTTTGGTTTTGGAGCAGAATACCATGATTGGAATAGTGGGAGCTAAAGCAATAAATAGCGTTGACAATATGGGTCGGTTTGCGAGATTTATCTGGCAGTCGATGGTTGCATCTTTACGGAGTTGTAGCAGCACCAATGCCTACTCATTAATATGGACACAAATGTATTTCATTGGTGTTCGCAGTGTCCCGGTTGTTATGATAACCGGAGCGTTTGTTGGAATGACATTGTCAATTCAGACTTATGGCCAGCTTGCAGGTATGGGATTAGAAGAGTACCTGGGCTCTCTGATTAACATTGCAGTCGTAAAAGAACTGGGGCCTGTGCTCACAGCAGTTATGTTGGCAGGGCGCATAGGAGGTGCCTTGACGGCTGAACTGGGGACAATGAATGTTACCGAACAAATTGACGCAATCAGGAGCATGGGAACCGATCCGGTAAAATACCTGGTTGCACCACGGATTCTGGCGTGCCTGCTGCTTACTCCGGTTCTGATTATTTTCGCCGATTTGATGGGTATTATTGGCGGATATCTCGTAAGCGTTGTACATTTAGGGATTAACAATCGGGCGTATTGGCTCCATAGTGCCAACGCCGTAGAAAAGTGGGATGTGTTTATCGGAATTATAAAGGGTTTGTTCTTTGGCGTAGCTATTGCAGCTATTAGCTGTTACAAGGGTTTTACATGCAAAGAAGGTGCACAGGGCGTCGGCCAGGCATGTACAGAAGCATTTGTGACCAGTTTTATTTCCATATTAGCACTGGATTTCGCACTGGTCGTGATTTTCAAGGCGATTTACGACACGTTTTGGCCGCTTAGAAGTATGGTTTAATGATAACATTAGGCAAATAAAAAGAACAACAGGTGAAAAAGAAACACGAAAAGAATATTGATATTGAGAAAAATTCCAACGGCGTTCTTACTGTGAAGAACCTTACTAAAAGGTTTGGCACCAATGTTGTCCTGGACAATGTTTCTCTAACGATCGAGAATGGCAAAACGACTGTTATCATTGGGCCGAGTGGATGCGGTAAAACCGTTTTAGTAAAACATTTGATAGCTTTATTGAGGCCGAACTCCGGCGAGGTTTATTTTAAAACGCACCGAATCGATAATCTCAGTGAGAATGAATTAAACAATATCCGTACGCATTACGGTTTTCTTTTCCAGGGAGGGGCGCTGTTTGATAGTCTCAGCGTTTTTGAAAATATCATATTTCCGATCAGACAGCATTGCAAGATAACCGATTGGAAAGAGGTCGAAGAGCTTGTAAAATCCAAATTATCCATGGTGGGCCTTGACGGTTTTCAGCAATTTTATCCGTCAAATCTTTCCGGAGGCCAGCAAAAGAGAGTGGCGCTTGCAAGAGCAATTGCGCTCAATCCGGAGATAATTTTATATGATGAACCGACCACGGGGCTGGATCCTATCCGTTCAGATGTTATCAACGAGCTTGTCTTAAAACTGCAAAAAGAGCTTGGCGTAACATCCGTTGTTGTTACCCATGATATGAAAAGCGCTTATAAAATAGCCGACCGTATCGTCATGCTCCATAACGGCAAAATTATTGCCGACGGCAATGCAGACCATATTCGTAACCATCCCCATCCTGTCGTTCAACAGTTCATCAGCGGACAAGTTGGTGAAGACGACATTGCAGTCCTGCGGATGAGCGGAGCCATTTCACAAACCCAGTTCCTGCCTCGTGATTTCGAGAAATAGCCGAGAAAAACACAATTACATAAGGACATAAAAGAAGTGATGAAAGCAGGGCCAGAGCAAATTGCATCCGATTTGGCTGAAGTTGTACGAGGAGACATTTTTTCCGATATACTGCACAGGGCCGCTTACAGCACCGATGCGAGCATTTATAGGATTGTTCCCAAATGTGTTGTTGCCCCGCGTGACTCCGGTGATGTGGTTACCGTTGTAAAATATACACGCTCCAACGCTATACCGGTAGTCGCTCGCGGAGCAGGCAGCGGATTAGCGGGCGAGTCGCTGTGCAGCGGTATAGTCTTTGATATGACCCGTTATATGAACAGAATTATTGATATCAAAGACGAAGGACAAACGGTAGTTTGTGAGCCGGGCGTAGTGCTGGACGATTTAAATAAGGTTCTGGCCAGGTTCGGGAGGAAAATCGGGCCCGACCCGTCGAGCGCTAATCGTGCGGTAGTAGGCGGAGTGGTCGCCAATAATTCAACGGGCTCTCATTCACTTGAATACGGTTTTATCGCCGACCACGTGGAAAGTATCGAAGCGGTCCTTGCCGACGGTAGCATATCTGAATTCAAAAATAATTTTAATCCGGAAAAAGCAAAGCAGGATAAACCCGCCTTGATTGCAAAAGAATGTCTGTCTGTGCTCAAGGGCAAAGAAGAAATCATTAAGAAAGCACTGCCTAAAACTAAGCGAAATCGAAGCGGTTATAACATTTCCGGGATATGTCATAGCGACAGGATTGATTTAGCCAGATTGTTAACAGGTTCTGAAGGGACGTTGGCGATTTTTACAAAAATCACGCTAAAGACCGTCGCATTGCCGAAAGCGAAAGGACTGCTGCAACTCGAGTTTGACTGTCTTGAGAAAATGGCACAGGCGGTACCGATTATCATCGATAATAATGCGTCGGTATGCGAGTTGATGGATAAGACATTAATCGATATGGCAGTCGATGCTTTGCCGGAATACCGCGATCTTCTACCCGCCGGAGCGGCCGCTGTTCTTTTAGTCGAGCATACGGGCGAAACACAGGAGCAGGTAAAAGAAAAAATAGCAAAAACCGATTCGGCCGTCGGGAAGATAGCGAGCGGACGGAGCATATTTTTGGAGCCGAAGGATCAACAGCGATTGTGGAAGTCGCGTAAAGACGCTGGGCCGTTGATTTACAGAAAAAGATCAAATAAGCACCCGGCTGAATTTATGGAAGACATATCGGTCGATTATCATCGGCTTGGAGAATATATTGCCGGGCTGAAAGAGATTGGCAAGCGTTATGATATTGCGATGTCTTTCTTTGGTCATGCCGGTGATGGTCTGCTTCATATACGTCCCTATCTGGATTTGAGCGATCCGGCGGATATTAAAACGATGCGGTCAATGGCCAATGACGTTGTTTCACTCGCATGGTCGTTAGGAGGCACGATAAGCGGTGAACACGCAGAGGGCCTGGTAAGAGCGGCCTTCGTGCGAGAGCAATACGGCGATGAGTATTATGAATTGCTTTGCAAAATCAAAAATATATTCGACCCTGACGGCCTGATGAATCCCGGCAAAATCCTCAATCCTGATGCTGACATTATGGTTAAGAACCTGAGAGCCGAGCATAAGGTTTTGCCGGAACGAGTTCAAACGGATTTGCTTTTTGAAAAAGATGAGCTTGCTGTCGAACTCGATCAGTGTTATGGGTGCGGGGTTTGCCGAAACCGCGAGCCGGATATGCGAATGTGTCCGGTATTTAAAGCAATGGGCGAGGAAATGGGCAGCTCGCGGGCAAAGGTTAATATACTGCATTTCTGGGCTACGGGGCAGATGGAAAAAGAAGATTTTGAGTCGCCGGAGTTTAGAAAGTTTCTGGATTTGTGCGTTAATTGCAAGGCCTGCCTGCAGCAATGTCCATCCGGCGTCGATATTTCCAAGCTGATGGCAGCAGCCAGAGCACGGTACGTTAAACTTCAAGGGCTCAGGCGTACGGAGTTGATTCTCAGTCATAATCGTTATCTCAGTATATTAGGAGGCCTTTTTGCGCCGATATCGAATTTTCTGATGAATTTATCGATATCCAAGTGGCTGTTAGAGAAATTTGCCGGTATAGATAAACATAGAAGTATGCCCAGTTTCGGCCGCAGCTCATTCTTAAAAGCAGGACAGAAATACTTAAAGGTCTGCGAGCCGATTGAAAAGCCGGTCGATAAAGTTGCGTATTTTGTGGATACGTACGCAAATTATAACGACCACGAATTAGGCTTCGCCGTTGTCGATGTTCTAAGAGCAAATTCCATTGATGTAATTTTACCAAAACAGTTGCCCGCCCCCCTGCCTGCTATTGTCTATGGTGATGTTAAGACTGCCCGCAATGATTTGGAATATAGTGTAAAACATTTGGCTCAGGCAGTGCGGGATGGCTATAAGATAATTTGTTCGGAGCCAAGTGCCGCTCTTTGTTTGAAGCAGGAGCTTCGTCATTTTGTTACGGGGCCAGATGCAACACTTGTTTCGGAAAATACCTTTGAACTGATGGATTATTTGCATGGCCTGTTTGTCCAAAATAAGTTGAAGGCTCCGTCCAAATCTATTAGTGAGGAGTTTGTTTATCATTTGCCTTGCCATTTGTGCGCTGTTGGTCTTGAAGGGGCCAGTATAAAGTTGTTGCAGGAGCATTGCGGCGTTAAAGTCGTTGACCTTAAGGCCGGGTGCTGCGGTATAGCCGGGACGTTCGGTATGCAGAAGAAAAATCGCGATTTGTCGTCGAAGATTTCCGAGAGCTTAAAGAACGCATTGGAAAAATCACCAACGAAAAACGTTCTGACCGAATGCGCCGCCTGCAAAATGCAGATAGAACACATCAGCGGCTGCACTGTCCGCCATCCGATTAAAATTCTGGCAGAGTGTTGTTGTGCTCCTGAGCGATAGGAACTTTGGTAGCTCACGCTTCTAAAGAAATTGGGTTTGTTTGGGTTTGAATTGGGTTTGTTTTGGGTTAAATTGGCTTTGAAATTGGCTTTATTGGGTTTGAATTGGGTTTGTTTTTTGGCCCCAGCGAGCGGGACAAAATCATGTAATTGCTTGTCATGTCTATGTTTATGTTCATTTTGTCATTTCTTAAATTGGGTTTGTTTTGCATAAAAAGGGGTGATTTGTCGAACATTCTCTACAGTTGTAGAGGGAAAATCAGTGAAAAGTGAGCTAAAGTGCCTAAAGTGAGCTAAAGTTGGATGTTTCATATCTCAGATTCCATATTTCATATTGTGGGCTTAGGCCCCCTGTTATATGCCAAGGGAGTTCTTCTCGGGGGTAAACTAAGGGAGTAAAAAAAGACTCCCTCTATAATTAGACGAGTGTGCACGTTTGAGTCGAAAAATGCCTCGATTTTCGATGTTGGATTCTTGTAACTCGATGTGTTAAAAGGAGATAAAAAATTTTGAAAATTTAGATTTTTGTTTTTGAGAGTGAGCGTTTTTGACCGAAAATTCCTCGAATTTTCGGTCAAATTTAGAAGTTAGAATTGAGAATTAGGCAAGACACAAGACTAAAGACCAAAGACAGCGTGGAGCGGGTAGCTTATAGGGAATTTGATATTTGTGGGGATCCCTTCTTTTTTATGCATTCCGTTGTTTTTTTGCATTTTTTGCTGATATTTGAGGAAATTAAAGAAAAAACAATCAATCTATGCTGTCTCAAAAACGCCTTATAAATAGTAAGACAGAGTGTGTGCGTGCTAATGAGTTGGCTGGCCATTTACAGGAAACTAAGGACAGCTGCGCTGTCCTTAGAAAATTCTAAAATACAGTTGCTTTTTCTGTAATTTCCTGTACAATTCACTGTTAAGGAGTATATCAACAAAGACGAGGCAGCGAGAGAAAATCTGTAGATATTGCGAGTAAGGAGATAAGCAAGATAGAAACTAATCGGAAGACAATGTCTTTTCGCTTTTCAAATCTGCGAAAAAATTCGTCAGATCTGCTGGTTTTTCGGCGAAAACACTGGGTTGGGTATGAGAAATACGTAGTTAGTGCGTGTTTCGGATTTGGTTGGTCAATAGGGTTTGTTGGAGGGGGCGTTTTCCCATCCGGCCGGGAAATGCGTCTTAGGAACCGTGAAGCGATCTGGACGCAGAAGGAGATTCGAGCATGAACATTAAGGCGAAAGGCGTTGCCCGGCTGGCTTTGGCTCTCGGGCTCTTTGTGGGTGTCCAATCATCTTCTGTCTCTGCGCAGACTGTTGCAGCTACGATAACTGTTCGGGCTATTTCATCCGTTGTTCAAGGCAACCAGGTCTCGGTGACCTGTGACATCCGGAACGACGGCAATGTGAGTCGAACATTTGGTGTTGGCGCAGAAATCAAAGACGGCAGCACGATCAAGGCCGATCTGGGGACGAGGACGACCTCCAGTATCAACCCAGTATCTTCGGCTTCCGTGACGTTCACGTATACGATTCCCACAAGCTGGACCGCAAAAAACTATACTCTTCACGCTGTAGTCTGGAGTGGCACACCCGGATCGAGCACGTGGCTTGATGACGACAATCGCACATTTACCGTTACTGCAGCACCGCTAAACTTGCAGGGGAGAATCGCCTATCACTCTTATTCCAGTTATCACGCTATGGATAGTTCTATAGGTATTTGTGACTTGGAGGATCAAAACCCGTATAACCTTCTTCTGATCGAACAGAACACAGAGAATGCAATGAATGCTCATTTTTCACCCGATGGCAGTATGCTTACATTTATGGCAGATCCTATTAATTCACCAAGCGCATGGTGGTATATGGAAATCTATTTATACGATTTTGTAACCAACACCTTAATTCAATTAACTGATAATGATTTCCCTTCTGAGGATCCAAAATTCTCTCCCGATGGCAGCAAGATCGTTTATAAGAGTTACAATACTATTTCAGGTCATAGCACTATCTATACTATAGATTTAGATGGGAGTAATTCAACTCCTTTGACAGAGATTGAGTCAATTGATCATGAAGAGTCAGGTCCTTATTTTTCACACGATGGAAGTAAAATTGCTTATTGGAGAACATGGAATGATGGAAGTAAACAGGAGAGAATATGGTGGATGAATTCTGACGGTTCTAGCCAGCAACAAATTGTTCCTGATTCTAATGTACGGATCATGTACTATCCTGTGTTTATTGATTCTGAAAGGCTAGCATACACCAGATGGCATACAAATACAGATGAGTTAGATCAAATCCATATTTATAATTTGTCATCTGGCATAGACGATCCTATATCATTTAGAGATGTTACGGCAAATGATTCTGATGCTTTTCCAATACAAGCAAATCAATTGGGTTTTTCGAGTACAAGAACACTATCTGGAGCCAAAGGAGGCTATGACCTATATATCGGTGATTTACAAAATATGCAAATATGGGCGTTAAATTTCGCCAGTACTAACATCGATGATTTGGGTGGATGTTATACTTCTGTGATTGTGCCCCTATCAGTACGTACAGTAACAATTGATAGCATACCTTCTGGAGCACAGTTTAGAATTTCTGGGGCCGGGAACAATACCTTTGACTATACTGGTACTATGCCATGGTCAGATGACAATATGCAACCAGGGCATTACACAGTTACTTGGGATGACTTATCCGGTTACGATACTCCTCCCTCCGACACTCAATATTTGGCCTGGTTCAAAAACGCCTGATTTTTAGTAACAGTTGACGGGGAGTCAATGCTCCCAGATCGTCATGGGGATTTCG
>VRUK01000065.1 GCA_019456195.1 Planctomycetota bacterium
TCTTTCTATGGTCTTTTGAACGGTAACACCGCCTAATTTATTTGCCCTGCAAACTATCTTAACTGTAGATACAAACGACAAAGGCCCAACATCCTCAGATTGCATAACAAGTGATATCCCGACAGCTTGAGGTAACAATCTTTCCATATCATTCGAATTCCATTCCTTGAGCCATTCGTCGCCGTCGAAATACTCAACCGAAATCGCCTGTACGTTCTCCAGAACAACAAGCCAATTGTTACTATCCTTATCGACTTCGAATCCACCTATATATCTTCGTTTACTTCTCGATAAAGTGTTCGTTGAGCTATCCAACATGTATTCGACTATAGCAAGACCTCCGAGGCTTTGCTCTCGCTTTGAAGCCACGGCTGAGGTTACGAATTGTAAAAAACTCCGCCCGGATGAAACTTCTCCGCCCTCAAATAGAGATGGATCTTCCTGCTTGAGGCGTTCTCTTTCGCCAGTTCGGATATCGTTTGTTGCAGGCTGTGGAGATTTATCCTGGTAACCGGCATAGCTGCAGCGCATCTCCGAGGCTATCCTTTGCAAAAAGATACTGGCCTGCTGCTGCAAAGCATGTTTTGGTTTAGAATGCGTCAAAGACCTAATGGCTGCCGTATAAGTGCCGTAAACACTTCCTAAAATCAGTACAATCATGCTTAGAGCTATGATAATCTCCAATAAGGTGAAACCTTCTCTTTTAGCTGTTCTTTCAGGCATTTTCATATCAGATCGCACCAGCCTTAGTCATAGTCTTGTCGATGAAAACATAAGTCGTCAAAGATATCTGTTTTTGGCTTTGGCCTTCAGGCCACATCACAGTAACCGTCACCTTACACAGGTCGGTCGGATTTATCTCTTGAAGCTCTTCGATATATGCTTCAGTTACTTT
Organism: Planctomycetota bacterium; assembly: GCA_019456195.1. Lineage (GTDB taxonomy): Bacteria > Planctomycetota > Phycisphaerae > Sedimentisphaerales > Anaerobacaceae > NIOZ-UU13. The sequence continues at coordinate 896 of VRUK01000065.1, forward strand.
TGACTCCCAGTCAAAAACAATCTCTTTTTCCCGGCTTTCGACACTTCCTTTGTCCGTACCGATTTTAAGATCATTCTGAGAAATTACTTCGGCAAGTCTGGCGTTCCCTATTAGTGTTGCCTGAGATAAATTCCATGCCGAATCAGTCATAAGAATGCTTGCAGTAAGTAAATGCAGAAGAGGTACCAGGCCGATTACCGTGATGGCCAGGGCAATCAGCACTTCTATCAGAGTAAACGCTCTGATTGTGCGAAGAGACAATTTGGTTTTACTATTCTTCCACATCTTGAAATCTTTTTTATTCGAATACCTCCAGCGTTTCGACATAACCCAACATCTCGTGCATAACAACGCTCATTTTCCTACCTTGAGAGGAAGCTACATAAACTGTTGCAGGCTCAATCCAACCTTGCGGACTAAACTCTATGGCGACAACATCCCCCGAATCGGTCCTTATATCTGGAAAATCTATGCCGGAAAACCGGATGTCTTCAGGAAGCCGGCCCTTTAAATTAAGCCCATCAGTCATCGGCATCAGCTTGCCATCCGGCGTATGGGCCGTTACCCAGTATGTTCCCTGCTCAATATTAAAGTGAAGCAGGTGTGTGAAGTGTGTAGAAACAGCTCTTTGACGGGCATATTCGGCAATACCGGCAATTTTGCTCACACTGCTTCTAAGTCGCTGTTGATCCAACAAACCATTAGAAAACTTCGGAAATACAACCGTTACACAGGCAGCTATAATCAAAATAATAACTGCCAATTCGACCAGCGTAAATCCACCTTGGCGACACTGCATGAGTGATTACTCCTGGTCAATATTCCAACTCTCAATATCCGCGTCATCGCCGGAGCCACCATCTTCTCCGTCCTTGCCGTATGATTCTATTTCATAATCCTCACCATGCACGCCGGGACAAAGATACATATATGGATTACCCCATGGATCTACCGGGACCTTGCCTCCTTCTATATACCCGCCCTTATTCCATCCTTTCAAGCCGGGATCATTTATGAGAGCTTCCAAACTTTGTGAAGTTGTGGGGAAACGCCCCGTGTCCGTCTTTAACAGCGCCAGCGCCGACTGAAAATTCCTTATCTGAACTTTTGCTTTTAATCTTCGAGCCTGCTCGGGCCTGTCCAGAATCTTTGGCATTATTATTGTGGCGAGAAGTCCGAGAATGACTATTACAACCATTAATTCTATCAAGGTAAAACCGGGCAGCCGAGCACGGCGTTCTGAATATTTCAACATTTTCATTAGTGTATTCTCCTAAACAATAGCACGGTTAATATCAAAAATCGGCATTAAAATCGCAAGAACAATGAATCCGACAACAATCCCCAATAGAACAATCATTACCGGCTCAAGCAGCGACGTTAGCGCTTTTACCGTTACCTCAACATCATTATCAAAAGCATCTGCAACATTTGTAAGCCCTTCTTCGATTCCTCCGCTTTTCTCACCGGCTGAAATCATGTGAATAACAATAGGTGGAAAAACTCCGCTTCTTCGGAACGATTCGGCGATCCCCGCCCCATGGCTGATCGCATTCTTGGCTTCTTCAACTACGTCGGAAATGACCGTATTACCTACCACTTGCCTGGAAAGGTCAAGTGTTTCAACGATTGAAAGCCCGCTGGCTAACAGTACCGCTAATGTTCGTGAAAAGCGGGATATTGCTATCTTTCGATTAAGATTGCCGAACAGCGGCAATTTCAACTTTATTCGATCCCAAGCTCTCCGGCCTTTTGTTGTCTTTGACCAAAATATCGGAGCAATAATAATTACAATCAGCATAATTATCAAAAGCCAGAAGTAATCCTGAATAAAATTACTTATTCTCATTAACATAACAGTCGGCCATGGAAGCTGACGATTCATCTCAAGAAACAGTTTTGTAATACTGGGAATTACATACGTAAATATAAACGCTATGACACTTAGACCCACGATTGCCATAAACGCCGGATAAGCCATTGCAGCTTTTACCTTATTAGTAAGATTAGTTCGTCTTTCCGCAATTTCAGCCAATCGCAGCAGGACATTTTCCAGAGTACCAGTAGCCTCCCCGGCCCTTATCATGCTGACGAAGACTTCCGAGAAAACACCCGGGTATTCAGCCATCGCTTTTGCCAACGGAATACCTTCATTAACCCTGTCACGTATCGGCGCAAAGACTTTTTCCAAAGGCTGAGCCGATAGCTGCTCAACCAAAGCGGACAAGGCGGGCACAAGCGGAATGCCCGCATGCAGCAAGGTCGCCAGTTGCCTTGTGGCGACCGAGACATCTCGTTGTTTTATCCTGCGAAAGCTGATAGTCCTTGTTCCGGCACCGAGCTGACGATGAATATCTTTCTGTGCACTGTTGATTTCCAGAAGATGTACTTTGGCCGCACGAAGTGTCCTTCTTGCCTCTGCAATTGAAGCCGCATCGATCGTTCCACGTTTCTTCCGGCCGGCGCTGTTTAACTCTATATATTTAAATAGAGGCATGTATTATCATTCCTTAATCAATCATACTACCGCATCCTGTGCCACACGTAGAACTTCTTCAATAGTCGTTTCACCTGAGAAGGCTTTTCTTAGACCGTCCTGGCGTAACGTAAACATACCTTTCTTTATTGCTATCTGCTTTATCGAATTTGAACCGGCATTCGCCATAACCGACTCTCTTATCTCCTCGTCAATCGCCATCAATTCGAATATTCCCTCTCGCCCCATATATCCGGTACCGATACAATTCGGACATCCTTTGCCTTGATATAAATTTTCTTTACGATGCTGTACTTGGGCATCAAATACTTCCAGCTCTTCTTCACTTGGCGTGTAGGGGGCCTTGCACTGCGGGCAGATAATCCTTACCAGCCTTTGTGCCATTATCCCGATAACAGAAGAACAAACCAGATAAGGCTCAATCCCCATATCAATCAAACGGGTTATAGCACTCGCAGAGTCATTTGTGTGGAGCGTACTTAAAACCAGATGCCCTGTTAAAGCTGCCTGGATAGCAATTTGGGCAGTTTCAAGATCACGAATTTCTCCAATCATAATTACGTCCGGGTCCTGCCTGAGAATATGCCGCAGGTAATTTGCGAAAGTCAGGCCTATCTTGGGATGTATTTGCATCTGACCAATCCCGGCAAGCTTGTATTCTATCGGATCCTCAACCGTCATAATGTTCCGAACTTCCGTGTTCAGTTCACCAAGAACACTGTAAAGTGTTGTTGTTTTACCGCTGCCGGTAGGCCCTGTTAAAAGAATTATACCGTGAGGTATATGAATAAGTCGCTGAAATTCCTTTTCAGTGTCCGCAGTAAATCCCAACTTGCCGAGGCCGAAACGTGCCCCGCTCTTGTCCAAAAGCCGAAGAACAACACGTTCACCATCAGAACTGGGAACGGTTGAGACTCGGATGTCTATTTCATTTTCACTTATTTTAATCCTGCTTCGACCATCCTGCGGAAGTCTGCGTTCGGCAATGTTTAAATTTGCCATGATTTTCAGGCGTGATACCAACGCAGCAACATATTGCTTCGGAAGAGTAAATTTGTTATGCAGCACACCGTCTATTCGAAAACGAACAGTCACCTCATCCTCATACGGCTCAATATGTATGTCACTCGCTCGGGCCTGTACAGCCTGAAAAAATATAGTATTAACCAATTTAACAACCGGCGCTCTGTTGGCCAGGTCCAAAAGGTCTTCTGAGACGGACCCCGAAGTCAAACCGGTAAAATCCATACTGTCGTCCAGTTCGGTTAATGCCTCCGTGGCAGAACCTTCACTTTGATAATAATAGTGGCTAAGTCTGTCTTCAATCACAGAAGACGCACAAATAATCCTCTTGCAGCGAACGCCGAGCATTTTAACGACGGCATCAAATGCCATTACATCAAGAGGATCACTCACAGCAACACTAACCTTTTCCTCCGCCCCGTTAAACGGGAGAATCTTGTGTTTTTTTAAGAATTCAATCGGCAAATTTGCAACTAATTCTTTGTTGAGTTTTCTCTGCGGTATATTATCTAAATAAGAAAGCCCCCATTGTTGAGCCAGAGCTTTGAGAACCTCAATCTCAGTGACATGGCCGGCCCTGATTAGTATTCGACCGATTCTTTGGCCTTGATTTTCATTAGTTTGCAGCAGTAGAGCATCGATTAATTGCTGCTCTGCAAGTGAGGTTTGCCGTAATAGTATCTGTCCTAATAATTCCACCTTCATATTTTCATCTTCTTATATATAGCCTGCCCTGTTAGTATTCGGTATTAATAGCTGTTCTCGCAGCACTGGATTAGGACTTGATTCCGGTTTTCATTAGTGAGCATCTAAAACAAAAAACTTAGTTCCTCTTCAAAACTTGCTTGGGGTTCTAACGTCTGCCGTTTTTTTTCTTCTGTTATTTGTTCGAGAGCCTCCTTGGTTGTCAGAACATGGGGAGTTATAAAAAGAAGCAGATTCGTTTTTTGCACACGGTCTCTATTGACCCTGAACAATCCCCCGATGAGTGGTAAATCTCCGAGTAATGGTATCTTTTTCTCAACAGTTTCCTCGTCATCCCGGATCAAGCCGCCTATGACAACAGTTGTACCACTCGGGATAGAAATAACGGTTTCGACTTCACGCTTCGATGTAGTCGGTGTATCCCCTCCTACTACGCCCGTTGTTGCTGATGGTACGAGTTTGCTAAAACTTGCATTAACTTCAAGACGAACAATATCGCCCGGACTGATGTGCGGCGTAACTGTTAATTCGATACCAACATCCTTAAAATCGAACGTTTGAATTTTAGTAGGCGTAGCCGGGTCAATTTCTGTAACACGCGAATCTCTCACATAGGGGACATTGTCAACCACTGTTATAGTTGCCTCTTGATGATTGGAAGTAAGCACATGCGGCGTTGAAAGAATGTTAATTCCTGAGTGTTTTTCCAACGCCTTTAAAACAGCACCAATTGTTGCCTGCCCCCCGACCTCTTTATGTAAACCTATAGCCAGACCTTCAAGGTCGCCGGACACCGCTTCAATCCTGGGGCCAAGATTTGTAAATGCGAAACCGCGAACACTATCAGCGATTGCCTCATCAAGTGTTGCCCAGTCAACTCCGATTTCTTTTAAGACATCTTCGCTAACTTCGATTATCTGGAACTCAACCAGTACCTGCTCACGGACCACATCTAATTTTCCAATTATATCTTCGACAATCCTGTAGTACTGAGATGAAGCCACAACAATGAGCGAGTTTGTATTTTCGTCCGCGGTTATCTGCAAAGGCTCACGGGATTCGATTTTAGCGCCTGATACCAGTTGCCCCAATACTTTTGAAAGCGATTTTTCAATATCAACAGCTTCTGCATGGTTAAGATAAATTACATGCACGTTACCCGCTTCAACAGGACGTTCGACATCTAATTCTTTGACAAGGCCCCTGATTATTTCAGTATCTTCAGGATTTGCCAGCACAATCAAAGAATTGGTTCGTTCATCGGGCAAAATCTTCAACGCAGCACCCGCTCCTCCGGGAACGGCTCTTGCAACCCTGCCGCCGGGAGCAACAGTACTTTGTTGCATAATCTGTTTAATCTGTTCACTGATATTATGAGCGGAACCATATTTAAGACGGATCAAAACAATATTCTCTTTTGCTCCTTCAGTATCAAGCTCTTGAATAAGCTTTGCCATCCTGTGGATATTGGACGAAGTATCGGTTAAAATAATTGAGTTTGACTGCACATACGTCGTCAGATTACCTCCGGTGGATACTAACGGTGTAAGTGAGCTGCTTAGCTCTGCAATGTTAGCAAAACGTATTGGAATAATTTGTGTTACGACAGCGTCATTTTGGGGTATTAATTCAGGATCACCCCCAACACGTATTAAGATATTACTTTTTGATGCTTCTGCACGAGGAATGATTTTGACTATCCTTCCTGCAGGCACAGCAGCAAAGCCTTTGACCTGCAGTACAGACTCGAATACTTCATAGACCTCTCCAAGTCGTATCCGAGTAGGTGAAATAAGTGTAACGGTACCGCGAATACTGTCATCAATAAGAAAGTTGATCCCTGTAAGTTCACCGATAGTCTTGATAAAAATTTTAATATCCACCTGGTCAAAATCCAGTGAAATCAGTTTGTCCGCCACACCAGGCTTAAGGAGTTCCGGCATATATACTTCCGGACCTGTCATCTTTGTAGATCTTTCGGATACTTGGCTCTTCGACTGCTGATTTGCAAGAGATACTGATGATTGCAGCTCCGCTATCAGAATATAACTACAAAGCACTAAAAGTAATAAAGGAATTCTTGTGCTCAACAATCCCGGTCGTTTTTTATCATATAATATTGACATAATTCACGCTCTTGATTAATTAATAATATCAGATTGTACAATCGTTACTTAATCCCAAACGAAAGCTTCTTCTCTTGTTGACCCCGCAAAAGCTGAATGTCTATTGAAGATTGCGACCTTGCTTTTCTAAGAATCTGGAAAGCCTTCCGCCTGTTAGTTACCGTGCTGCCATTTATGTTCTGAATAACATCACCATTCTCAAATCCTACGAACCTGGCCATGCTCAAACCTTCCAAACCTGTGATACGTACACCCTTCTCCTGACCATCTTCCAAATAAGGAGCGACTTCCACCGCTTTTATAATTGCCTCCATCCCCCCTACTCTTGCAAGAAACGCTTTCTTGTTTATTTCCCGTTCGGTTGGCGAAATAACATTTACAGCTTCAGCAGCATCGGGTTTTTGGGCAACCACCGTTTCGGTACTTTTTTCAATCCTGTCTGAAATCCCATCAGTTACATACAAATTTAAGACCTCACGTTGCCCCTCATTGATGAGGACTATTTTATTCCGATCAATTCTTTCGATCCGTGTACCCGCAATAATATCTCCGGTCCTATACAGATCCTGTATTTTAGTTTTTACGTTTTCAATCACAGCGCAGGCTACGTCCTCATCTCCTGCAACAGTAGCAAGCAACCGAAGCTGTGCCTTAAGAACAGAAATCGAATTCTCTCTTGTTACTTGTTCCGGATTCTGCTTAGCTGAACTCCGTCCTGAAGAACCAAAAATATCCCGCTCAAGAATAATATCAGGATTTTCCGTCTGTACCGGGTTCTTACTGAGAGCAATTTTTTCTCCATCCGTTGTGGAAATCGGCTCTACAATGGCACTTTGCCCACTATCCTTACCAAAGATAAAACCGGCAACTATATATCCAAGGATTACCAGCAAGACGATATTCGTAATCAACAATATTCTTGGTATTTCTAAAACGTTCTTCATTATCTATCAATATTTAAAATTCTCTTCACGTTTATTACTGCCAAACCGCCTAAGTTAACACTGCTGCGATTAGGCCATAAAAAACATTAGCTAAACCGTGAAACAAAACCGGTGCTAACAGCGATTTAGTCTTCACGAGCAACCAACCGAAAATCAATCCCGGTAAAAAAGTAATAATCGGCATTACACTCCCCAGAATTAAACAGTGTGATATAGCGAAGACAGTTGCTGATATTATTATACCGATTATTTCCAAAAATACACGTTTTTTTTGCACGGACATGGCCAATAAAGACATTACATTGCATTGAAAATACCCTCTAAAGAAAATCTCTTCGGCTACTGCAACATACATGAATTGATAAGCCAACCATGAGAACCAGCGCCCCTCTGGAATTATCGGACTCAATGGCAACTGAATATTAAGGTGTTTCAGTAAAAATATGCCTGCCAAAAGAAGGGGAAATACTATGACACAAGTTGCACAGAGCACCCGCAAAATCAATCCCGGCCGCCCTGCTCGCAGACCAATATCAGCGAAACTTCTCTTCCTTAAACGAGTTGGGACCAAAGCCGCCGTTATTAATAAAAAGGGAGCCAGGAACCAGTCTCCCCTGCTATTTACATTGTTGCGCAAGAACTTTATTAGACATATCGTAACAACCGTAACGCACAGCATCTCAATCAAAAGAAGTATTCCGGCAACACTTAATTTTTCTCTGCCTTCAATCAAGACTTTCTACCCCACATAAAATAAAGCATCTGGCAACGGTACCCGCCACTGCCAGATGCAAAGCCTTGTTTATTATACTATGTATTGAATTTTATGCTATATTATCTTTCGATTACGTGCATCCTTTAGCTTTATCATTAATAAGACCGCAATATAGAAGAAATACGGCAGCATGTATTCAATCACGTTACCCCGGCTGCTGGCAGATATAGCACAACCACCACCTCCGCCTCCGCCTCCGCCACCTCCAACAGCAGCAGCAACATCGCCTCCGAACAGATAAAACGACGTAAAGTGCCTCACTTTGAAACGCACAATATGCACAGTTGCTTTTTCTATATACGTAACGTTTGTTATCCCTTCCTGTCTTAAAAGATCATTTTCCGGATCATACCAATATACTTCAGGCTTAGCACTCGAGGGTGCATATGCAATTGCAATAGTAATCGGCACCTTAAATTGAATCCCGCTCGGACCGAACTCAAACTGACCCTTGCTCTCTTTTGCCGTTAATCTTTGTGTATTCGTATTCATTATTCTCGAGGCGCTGATTCTCATATCACAGTCAAATGGAAATGCCGCAGGCGGTATTTTAATGTTGATTTCACCCGGACTATTCAGTTTGCCTAAATAATCATCCCCCCAATTGGCCCCAGTAAGGTGTTGAATATCTTTAGTCCAAATGGGAATCGGTTCGGCAAAAGTGCTGGCCGCGTAATAAATATCTGTGTTCGCATTTCTGCCATCTGTCCATACCAGGTATGGAAAGCCAAGTATGCATACCCCTATTGCCGGTTCGCCCTGGTATGAATTTGTGCCATCATCACCCACAAAAATATTTGTTCCGAGACTGGAACTTAGCTCAGCAAAGTATATGTCCGTATCATTTGGATTCGTAGTGTCAACGTTCCGCCAATCCTGCCAACTGGCATAGACTCTCAGATCAGTACCAGTGCTGCCCGTTACGAAAATCGCCGGCTCTTTTTGCGCATCGTCACGCTCATCCACAACATCTGAATTGATAGTTGGCCCTTGCAGACCGTCTGTCGTATAAGCGTAGAAAATACTTCCACTGGGGTCTGTATCATCCACCCATAACAAGTGCAGGATTGTACCTGCTTCTTCGGCGGCAATAACAGGGCTCGTCTGGTTCTTTGGATCGCTTACAACCGCAATATTTGTCCATGTATTATTTGAGGCAGCCCCGTAAATATCTGTGCCATTTGTTGCTAAGTTTCTACTATCTGTCCATACCACGTAAACCGTGTTGACTGAATCAACTGTAATGACCGGCTCAGTCTGGTCGGTAGTATCAAAGGTTATTGGCTCGGAGACTGTCTTTGTTGTAAAACCATCACTTGATTTCGCAATATAAATATCCTGATTGAAAGCACGGTCATCCTGCCAGACAACATACTGGTTGTCGTTACTATCAAGCGCAATAGCGGGATTTACTTGGTCATTCTCATTCGGGTCATTAACTCTTATTTCAGTTGACCAGGTCGTTCCATCAATCGATGTTGACAGGTATATGTCCCAGTCTCCCTGATTATTATCGTCTGCCTGCCTGTTGTCCTGCCATACAACATGCAGCTTGTCATTACTATCAAGCGCAATAGCAGGATTACACTGGTCATTAGCATTATTGGTCACTTTAACAGCACTATCAAAACTTCCCGCTCCTTTTGGAAGTTTACTGACATAAATATCTCTATTGCTTCCTGCCCCGGCCTGCCAGGCCACCCAGGTATTGCCGATGGTGTCACATACCGTTACAGGCCTGCTGCTATCGAGATTACCCAGGTCCGAATTGACCTTCCTGTTCTGCCCGAATGAACGCATCTCCGTTATAATGTGATATTCATAACTTTTCAATTCATTACCGGCATAGTCGAAAGCTGTTATGGTAACTGTTACCTTCTGTTCGCTACCAAACATTTCATAAGACTGGTAAACAATTGTATAATCACGCTTCTTATTATTACCAGACTTAAGCACCTTTTGCCAATTACCATTTAAGGATTTCCCATCTTTATCAGTCACTTTAACCTCTATCGAATCGGCATTGAGGCTTTTACCATCATCAGTAATATCAAAGCTTATCAGGTTGTTTAAAGGTACCTGTTCTGAATAGGGAGCTGGTGAACAGTTCGTAACAAAGGACGCCAGATCACCGACTGGAGTCTGTACATAGGAACTGCTGTTAATAGCAAAAAGGCTGATTAAGATAAGTGTTAAAATGATGTGACGTTTCATTATGTTACCCTCCATTAAGTTAAATTTAGGCCGGTCCACCCTCTTTTTCTCATGAGCACCCTGCTCACACCGAATTATACAAACTCAACTATTGCAATTAAGCTTATATCTCCAAAAACCCATTATGATTGAGATTATTCACAAAAAAACGTCAGCAACAGTGCTGATCTTAGCAATGAATCTACAACCACTAAAAGTTATAGTTACCCAGAATTATAACTTTTACAACTACTATTTGTCAATAAAAACTTCTTCTTTTCCTATTTTGTCCTGCTTATATCTGGCTATTATTTTACGGTTTTCTCATTGTTAAAATAGGCCAATCCGGCCCATAAATCAGGATTTTGCACAATAAATAGCCGCTTATACAACCGTTAGTTTATTTTGAATAAAAGATCCATCTGCTGCTTATTTCGCAAAAGATGAACGTTTAACGAAGATTGTGACCGGGCTTTCTTAATAACCTGAAAAGCCTTTTGCTTATCGGTTAACACTTGTCCATTTATATTCTGAATAACATCACCATTCTCAAGTCCAAAATACCTGGCCATACTCAAATCATCCAAACCTGTTATACTCAATCCCTCTTGCTGTCCGTTTATAATATAAGGAGCTACTTCCATTTTCTCTAAAAAGACTTCTATTCCCGGAACTTGTGTAACAAATGTTCTCTTATCTATTCTTCTCTCAAAGGGCGAAACAACTTTTACAGATTCAGTTGCATTTTGTTCTTGGGCTATAGCAGGTTCTTCGTTTTTATCAACAGGCTCTAAAGCGTTACACATTATATTCAAGTTTAATACCTCATACTGCTCCCTGTATAAAACGACTACTTTATTTCGCTCAATTCTTTCAATCTGTACCCCGCCAATAATATCTCCAGTCTTATAAATATCCTGCATTTTAGATTTCAAATTTTCAATCACAGCACAAGCCACTTCCTCATCTCCTGCAACTGTGGCAAGTAATCGAAATTGCGATTTAAGAATAGAAATTGGAGCTTCAGTTTTTTCTCGCCGCGGATTCTCACTGGCCGGACTCAATCCTGAAGAGCCGAAAATATTCCGCTCCACAATAATCTTGTGATTGCCAGACGGCAAAGGATTCTTATATGGAATAATTTCCACTTTTTCTTTAATAGGAATTGAATTGGCAAAGATATTCTTCCCTGCATAGTCACCCGGGATGAAACCAACTATGATATACACCAGAATTGCTATCAAAACTGCATTTATAAGCCAAAATAATTTGCATATTTCTAAAATGCCCTTCATTTTTTATTAAATCCCCAAAATTACACTATATGCCGTTTAAAAATCCAATTGCAAGGCTACAACTGTCTCGATAAAGCTTCAACAAGCATTAGCTAAATCACCAAACAGGATCCGCACTAACAGAGATTTGGTCTTAACAGGCAGCGCAAATAACCTGCGGAAAATGTAATAAATCGGGATGCCCTTCCCGAAACACTCTATGTGATATGACGAATCCATTCGTTTATATTAGACAGAACTCCTTATTTACATCTAACAAAGAATTATCTTATCGGACCACGCAAAGAAAGCAAGTGTTTTATGAGAATTTTTTACATGCCTGTAATGAAACAGAATCGCTTTTAATATCATCTTTCTATATTTTTTACCTAATAAATTAGCATTCTATCGCCAAATGCAATTTATGAGAAGGACATCACCAGCCTCTTTTTCCTTCCTTACCGTAAGGTCTATTCCATTTGTTAATGATAGAACCTGAACTGATAGCAAATCGTATAATACTATTAGGGAGTGGTGCTACGCGGGCCGAGTTACCACATCTCCATCTCCTCTCTCGGCCCGCTCTTTAAATACACACTCCAATCTTTAACATTCAACAATACACTTTACTTTCGGCAAGAAAATAAACACTCGATCACTATTCGTTGTATACAACAATCGATCTGAATTTTGTAATCGTTCCGATGATTATTATTCGATCCAGTGTGAAGATGAATGTCTTATATCTGATCTCAACTATTACAAATTCGTTTATCAGAAATTAATCGGCAAATTAGATTCATCTCAGATCGTGAAATTTGGAGGGCTGCTTCTCAAAGTAGAATTATTCCAACGTAACTACCACATAGGTATAATCTATTAATGTTTTACTGTTAACGTTGTTGTTATTATTATTTTTAACTTCCAACTGGAGTAAATTTATCTTTTCGTTGGTATCAACCAGGCTTGTTATATCCCAGGAGTCAACAGCCTCATTGGATTCACCTATATGCACCGGAGCCTTTATTGAAGCCAAAACAACCCGCCTAAACGGCCACCCCCTGCCTATAGACCATTCTAATTTTCCCTGGGCAAATCGCTCTTCCTCGAAATGTTCGACAAAAACTACGACCGACCTTATTAGAGCATTTGGCGGGATAGGTATATCTGAAAAATCATAAGATGTAAATGAACCGAAGTTGGTTTCCAACCGCTTATTATCACTGGCCTGGACAAGATTGACTTTGTCATCTGCTAATAACGTTTTTCTGCTTCTTTGATTATAACCATTCAGTACCCCCAATTTAGTAATCTCGAATGGAGTCGAATTTACGGTGATAGTAAATGATTGAGTAGCTGCTGCCGGGATGCTGTTGCTATCGGTGACCTTTACGACCACTACCTCATTAGTCCCTCCCTGATCACTCGCAGGCTGCCACAGTATCAATCCGGTCGCGGGATGTATAGTCATATCGGCAGGTTTAGTGGTTAAGGAGTATGTCAGCCTATCTCCCACATCCGGGTCGACAGCGTGAACATCATAGCTATATAATATACCCGCGGTAGCCGTAATTAAAGGCACAGAGGTAATCACCGGAGCACCATCGGACGAAAGAACCGAATAAGAGTCTGCTGCATCATTCACATCGATGTCTTCGACGACCGGTTCTACCCTGAGTCTTATTATACTTCCGGACTGGTCCCAGTCCTGTGGATTCTGCATATGGACGTGAAAACCGATTTGATAAATCTTATCCGCTGACACCGAAGTCTCCGAAATCACCGTCTTTTCTAAATCTGCAAAACCCAATATAACCGGCTCATAGGTAAACAGTCGGCCCTTGTCCGTTGGTCCTATCACCGCACCGGCCACAATCCTTTGCTTCATATCCGGCTTACTTTGTCCGTTGACGGAAACCAGAGTCAACTTCAGGGCAAATGTCTCATAACCGCCTATGTCGGCTCCCACTAAGCGGCCTTCTCCACCTTCGCCGCTGGAGACTATATCCAGCGAGCGACAATCTGGGTTATTGCTCGGAAAATAGATGTCAAACTCTGCACCAGGGCCGGGCACAATCCTTTTGTCTTTCACATGAGCACCACTGCTATAGGCAATGTGCCAGTCCAGCAAAAGTAGTTGTTGCTCAGACAAGGTCAAAATACGGCCGGCCGGAAACTCAACAGGCTCGACCTCTTCGATCGGCTTCTTTGAATGCGCGGTACAACCCGCTGCGCAAAGACAAAAAGCCAGTACGAACATTAACAGTTTATTTCTCACTGACAATCTTCCAACTTCCGATTTCAATAATCCGGTGTTGTCCCGATTATTCCTCTTTTTCAGCTCATTACAAATCGAGATAATTCATCCTTCTCTTCCTGACACTTTACGAAGGGCCTTGAGAAACTTTTTTGGGACCCGATACCCCAAACTCCGTGCCCCATCAATATCCTCCCACGCTTTTTCGTATTCTCCTTTGTTGTAGAATGCATTCGCACGGTCGTAGTATGCGGCAGCTAATCTTGGATTTGCCTCAATGGCCTTGGTAAACGGCGTTTTTTGAGCTGCTTCTGATACTGTTTTTTGAGGCCCTTCCAGAACATGAGATTTCTCCTCGTGAATCATAATTTATCTCCTGTAATAAGAAAATAAACTCGCTTTTCATAACTATCCATCGGCGTCTTCAAACAACTACTTTATAAGAACATACGGCTTAAAACGGCCAGGAGCAACCCCCAACCTTCAGTGTCTCAAACCGGCCCACAGATTCACACAGAAGCCGCCTGATAGCTCCTCAGGGACCAGCTAAACAACGAACCCACCTTTGAGTAAGGAATTATTGTCATTCCAGGCGATTATGGTGTTCAGACTGCCCTTTTACCCTTACTACTCGCCTCTGTGTATTGATGGTAAAAAGGAAATGAAGGTAACAGCAATACCTTGGGGGTAAGAAAAATGGCGAGCGTTCCTCCACAACCGCTCGCCATATGACTTACAGGGCCTTTGTTTTCAAATATCTTATCGTCAAAAAATAACACTTCCTTAATTCGAGGTCAGAAAAAAATAATATTTCAGCACAAATCATCACCCTTACGGTATTCACTTCCTGCAGAACAATTGACGTTTCCATTATTTTTTTGACTTTCGATGTCATTGGAATATAGTATTATTCGTTTAAGGGGGAGTGCCGAGTGAACTTCTCTTTGTTCCCAGCCGGACTTCCTCGGGTAAAGACGATTGCTGTTATTCCCGCAAATGTGGGAAATCACAAGGTTCTTATTGGAACAAGGAGATTGAAAGCAAGGTAAATGAGGAGTTTTATCAGAGTTTGCAGATACATCAGGTGATTGTGTAATTGATACATTTGTTATAAAAGGAAACCGCTCCAGGTAAATTCAACCATACATATTTAGCTTTCTTTGGAAAGGAATAATAGCGATGAGACAAAAGACAAATTGTCCGATATTTTTCTCAGTAGCAACTCTGTCACTAATTCTCAGTTGTATAATCTTCTCCCAGGGAACCGCCCTTGGTGCAGCTGGCACAATCGACCAAAACCGCATCAAATACATCACTACGCTGCTTCCTGAAAAGCCGGTAGGCTTTGGTTCGCCCATCTCCGATAGGAACGCATGGAAAAAACTGGCCGGAAATGATTCATTTCAGAAAATAATCCTCGATGCAAAAAAGCTTCTGCAGCAACCTATTCCCAACCAGCCTGATGACCTGTTTCTGGACTTCTCCCGCACCGGCAACCGCACCCGCTGGCAGAGAGTCAGCGGTATTCGGCGTGGTAGAGTCCGCACGCTTGCTCTGGCCGAATGCCTGGAAAATAAAGGCCGTTTCATACCGGCCTTTGAAGAAATTATCAGGGTGCTCTGCTCCGAACGCACATGGGTCATGCCGGCCCACGACGCTAAGCTCACCAACTTTAATCGAACGAGCACAGACATTGACCTCGGCTCTTCCACCCTTGCCTGGTCTCTGGCAACCGCAGATTATCTGCTGGCCGATAAACTAAGTCCCAAAATTCGCCGGATTATCCATAACAACCTTGATGAGCGTATCTTTGAACCATATCGGGGGATGGTGATGGGAAAACGTAATAAAAACTGGTGGATGACCACTACAAATAACTGGAACGCCGTTTGCCTGGCAGGAGTAACCGGTGCGGCGCTGGCCGTGATTGAGCCGCCTGATCAGCGTGCCTTTTTTATAGCAGCCGCAGAAAACTACTCAAAAAACTTCCTCAAAGGATTTACTGACGACGGCTACTGCTCAGAAGGCCTTGGCTATTGGAACTATGGCTTTGGCTACTATATCATGCTCAGCGAAATGATTCACCAGGCCACCAGCGGCAAAGTGGACCTGCTCCAAAACAACAAGGCCAAACAAGCCGCCACATTCGGTGCAAATATCAAAATCATCAATGATGTTTATCCAGCCTTCGCCGATTGTTCCATCAGAGCACAGCCCACCTCAAGGCTGATGTATTTTATAAGTCGGCGTTTAGGTCTGGCATTGCGATCCTGGGAGCAAATTGATCCCGTCTCTCCCAGCGGCTCACTGTATCAAAGTATGATGTATTCCTTTCCCAATTCCGCTTCTCGCGCCCCACTTAGTCAAGGTTCCTCCCACAAAGCCGCAATACGCTCATGGTTTGACAAAGCCGGCATCCTAATCTCCCGGCCAGGTGCTAATTCGTCCTCGCAACTGGCCGTCGCCCTAAAAGGCGGCCATAATCAGGAACATCACAATCACAACGATGTTGGCTCATTTGTTGTAGTATTGGGCGATAAGCCCCTGCTCCTTGACCCCGGCGGTGAAGTCTATACCGCCCGCACCTTCAGTTCCCGCCGTTACGAAAGCAAAGTCCTTAATTCTTTCGGCCACCCCGTCCCTGTTGTCGCCGGCAAATTACAGCAAACCGGCAGCCGGGCCCGTGCCCGCTTAGTCAGCCAAAACTTTACCGACAATACCGACACTCTGGTTCTGGATATCTCTTCCGCTTATAATGTGCCGGAATTAAGAAAGCTCGAACGTAAGTTCGTCTATTCCCGCGTCGGCAAAGGTTCTTTATGTATAACTGACGAAGTCACCTTCTCCCGGCCATGTACCTTTAGCACGGCCCTGGTCACATTCGACAATTGGAAACAATCCTCTTCTCGTTCGCTAATTGTCCATGATTCCCAAAAAGCTCTGCACGTGGACATAAAGATAACCGGCTCAGACTTTAAAATAGAGCCGGAAACTATCACTGAAGACGTCAGCGCCCGGAAAAAACCCACCCGATTGGGCATTAACCTTACAGAACCTGTGACTCATGCTCTTGTTTCCCTTACAATCACCCCCCAGGAATAAAGCAGCAGAAGAACATATGTATAAGGACAGATAGGACAAGAACTTATACGCCGAAGTAGAGTTCTAAAGCCGACACTCTATCCAATTAAACTCCAGGGGACATAAATCAGCACGATATCGATTCTGCCCATAAGTTATCGGTCTAAACTTTTTTATGCGGTATTTATCTTATTTACCGTTTTTCAAGTCACAAAAACATTGACTCATGGCACTTACTATATAGAGACAGACAATGTTTGACAGAGTTCTCAAGAAATTTAACAGTTGCTTAAAAGAAGACAACCGGCGGTTTAGCTTTTTAACGTGAAATTCCTGCCTGAATATGTTATTATAAGATGAACGTCAAAGGTAAGGTGGAATATGAAAAGAAACAATCCATACAACCAGATTAGAATCTTATTAATTGTCCTATCCACGATAGTCCTTTGCTGGATTTCTGTTGTTCAGGCCGAACAATCCGGCTTCAAGCGAAAAGAAGTCGATTTGCGAGTGTCCGGGGGAAGTCGTATACAAGCCATCAGATACTCTGAAGAAAAGGAACCATCGCTATTCAACGAAAAGACATATCACAAAATGAGAGTCGTACGCAAAAGGATTTTGCGGGATAACCTGCCTTCCGAAGAAAAGTCATTTAGCCTCATGTCGATACCGTCTGTAATGGCCAACGTCATAGATTCTCCCCCAATCGATGGATTCGTGCCCAGAATTGTTGTCAGTGTGACAGATAAGGGTTCGGATGACTTTGATTGGGTCGCTGAAGCACATATGTCTGTTGTCGGCAATTACCTAACGGATAATCCGGAGACTGACTTTATTATCGGTTTGTTTGATACTGGTGCTTCAGCTCACATAATAAGCCACGCCGGTGCTAATCGAACAGGCATCTACGATGCCGATTTAATCACATCGAGTATGGTAGAGATTCAAGGCGCAACGAACTCTGTTTTGGGATTGGTGAGCAAACCTCTTGCTATCTTTATAGATGGACTTGCCGCCATTGAGCCAAATGGAATGACCCTTGACAGTTCAAATATGGTAGGCCAAAGCAACGTCTCAGTTATTGTGGGAGACTTACCGCCCGAAGACAAGCCCGATCTGCCAACTGTCGCAGGCTCACCGATGAGCGTAAATTTCGTTACGGTAATCAATAACGACAGCCCTATAACATTAACTCATGATGGTAACGACTTAACATCCCCGGACATAAGATTTTATGAACACGACGACTCCATGATACCGGACTATGCCAACCGCATACCTCTGAATCTCATTCCATCCGGTGCGCAAAATATACAGTACATTCCGGATCTGGCAGCAATTATGGAGTTTGTTTTCCAGCCCGGCAGCCCTTCTATCATCGTGGGAAACTCGGCCCAAAGCCTGTTTTTCATTGACAGTGTGGATCTTCGCAACGATGACTTAAGCGCAATCGACAAACAACGTTTCATGTTAGACACAGGCGCCCAGATTACTGTTATCAGCTCCGGCGTCGGCTCCCGCCTTGGGCTCAATCCGGATAATCCGGACTTTGAAGTCGAGATTCAGGACGTAACCGGTGAGATAACTCTCGAACCGGGCTTCTATATCGACTCTCTCGATATACCTTCACTCGGTGAGTGGCTAAGCTTTACAAATGTTCCAGTTGTTCTGCTTGACGTCGGTTCACCGGAGGGAGGAACTCTCGAAGGCATAATTGGCATGAATCTCTTTGTCAATTTCAACCTTGTTTTACGGGGCGGAGGCCTATTGGGACAGGATCCTCCTTCCCTGGAATTCGAGCTTATCACCGAGCATCTCATCGCTGATATTGCACCAGAAGGTGGTGATGGTATAGTTGACTTTCTGGACTTTGAAGCATTTGTTAATGCATGGCTCAGCACCACAACCTCTCCCAATTGGAATCCAGCAGCGGACTTGGCGCCTCCTCTTAATCCGGATGGTATTATAGATACGCTTGATTTATCTATATTTTTCGACAATTGGCTAAAAACTGCTTCACGATAAATACATTCAACTCTGAGAGGAAAAGCGTCAAAAATACATCAGGTTCTTTTTGTCTATCCATCTATCAATACCCCAATTCCTTTCTGTACATTCAGGCAACTATTTGACATCATCACACTTTACGAATATTATTCATAAATTTCTAATCCGTTTACCGCTTTATAGGACGACCGAATGAGAATCATTCTGGATTTGCTGTATTTGTTAGCCGCAGTGGCTTATAGCCCCATGATTATATATCGAGCTATAAGATACAAACGCTACCGAACCGGCTGGGACCAGCGACTTGGTAAAATCTCCCGCAGGAGGCCCAACCAAAAATGTATCTGGCTTCACGCCGTGAGCGTAGGCGAGGTCAATGCAGCCAAGACAATCATCGAACAGCTTGAAAATAAATTCAGCGATTTCGAAATCATTATCAGCACCACCACAGATACAGGCTTTGCCCGGGCAAAAAACCTTTTCAGTAAGAATCACCAGGTTTTCTATTTCCCATTTGATTTTTCATGGATAATGCTACGAGCATTCATTAATATTCGTCCGGCTATTTGCCTTCTTATGGAACTGGAAGTTTGGCCTAATTTTGTTCAAATCGCAAAACAATCAAATATTCCCGTCATTATTGTTAATGGCCGAATGAGCGATAAAAGTTTTCCAAGATATCAAAAAATAAAACCGCTTGTTAAGAAAATGTTTGGAAAAATTAGCCTCACTCTCGCCCAAACCGAACAATATGCCCAACGATTCAAAGAACT
This sequence comes from Planctomycetota bacterium, assembly GCA_019456195.1. Taxonomy (GTDB): domain Bacteria; phylum Planctomycetota; class Phycisphaerae; order Sedimentisphaerales; family Anaerobacaceae; genus NIOZ-UU13. The sequence goes on from VRUK01000065.1 coordinate 20,551, forward strand.
CGGCTGCCCGGATGAAAAAGTGATTGTAACAGGCTCACTAAAATACGACACCGCCCAAATCACCGACAAAGTCCAGGGAAGTGATGCCATTGCAGCACAACTCAATATTGGCAGCGAAAGATTATGGGTTACTGGAGCTACGGGAAATGATGAAGAAAAAATATTACTCGATGTCTATCAAAAGTTAAAACAGGATGGCCGGTTCGCTGACCTGCGTTTAGTGATCGTACCGCGTAAGCCTGAAAGATTCGATGAAGTTGCACAGCTTATAGAACGCAGAGACCTTCCCTTAATCCGCTACAGCCGGATTAAAAACAACACAACTCCACTGCCAACCGATAACCAGGAGATTATCCTTGGTGATACGATGGGTGACTTACGGAAGTTTTACTCACTGGCTGCAATAATCTTCGTCGGCCGGTCTCTCGTACCAATGGGCGGCTCAGATATGGTCGAAGCCGCAGCTCTCGGCAAATGCACTGTATTTGGCCCACATGCCTTTAATTTCAAACAAACCGTTGACGCTCTTTTAGCCGACTCTGGTGCTATTATGGTCAAAGACCAGAAAGAATTGCTTCAGACAATGCAGCAATGCCTCAGTGACTCTGATTTCGCTCAATCAGTCGCCAACAACGGTCGAGAGGTAATAAGAAAAAACCAGGGCGCCACCAAAAATACTATCGACCAAATCGCAAAATTTTTGACCACTGCCTGAAAAACGTTTTCCAATAATCAGCTTTTCAGTTTTTCAGCCGTTGCCCTGATATGAGCCGGACTGGTCCCACAGCAGCCACCGGTGATATTCAAGCCAGCCGAATGTATTTTCTTAACCGCCGCTGCAAAATCCTCAGGCGATACTTTATAAACCGCCTTATCTTCAACTAATTCCGGCCAGCCCGCATTAGGTTCAGCACAAATTATCATATCAGCCGATTGCGCCCGTACCGTCGAAACAAACTTCTCCGCCAGCTCTATATATCCATCAAGAGAGAGAGTGCCGCAATTAAATCCTACTGCATCAACCCCCGATGAGACTATTTTTGCAACCGCCCCTTCAACGTCAACACCCATCATCGTCTTAAAATCATCGCCGGCCTTATCAAAAGACATCGACGCAAACACAGGCAAATCGCCACCGATAGATTTCACTGCTTCGATTGCAACCGCTATTTCTTCAATAGCAGTCATTGTTTCGATTATAAAACCATCAACACCGCCATCCAGAAGGGCATTTGCCTGCCGGACATAAGCATCTTTCAAGTCTTGAGCCTTCAGACTCCCCAAAGGTTCAAGGAAATCTCCACTCGGCCCAATATCACCCAATACATACTTATTCTCCCCAGCCGCGTCTCGAGCTATTTGAGCCCCTGCTTTATTTATCTTGATAGTCTCTTCAGCAAATCCATGACGACCCAAAACATATTTATTTGCGCCGAATGTGTTTGCGATAACCGCGTCACTGCCGGCCTCGAAATAGCTGTGGTGAATATCGAAAATAATATCAGGCTGCTCAATATTCAGATAATCATTGCACTTGCCTACTTTAATTCCACGAGCAATCAACTCGGTCCCCATCGCCCCATCAAGCAAAAATAAATCCTGCTTAATTCTCTCTCTTAAGCTCACCCGGGCCATACGTAATCTCCATCTTCTTGTTTACTGACTTTGTTCAATCCACTTTTCCCCTTCGTTCTTTAAAATGTGCTTAAACTTTCCCGGCGGTGGGCGTTCAAATAGTCTCTGTTGCTTCTCGTTGAATTCCTTGGGTTTGATAGACCTAAGGTTAAGGGTAACACCAAGTGGCTCAGCGCCGCCGTCCTGGTTATATGCGACAATCTTTATCGAAGTGGGAACAAAAAATCCCTCGGATATCTCTTTGTAATCTTTCAGCTCTGCTAAAGCCAAAGCCCGGCCCTTCGAATCATAATATTCGATTTTGCTGACCAGATAATCTCGCCTGTTGACATGCATTTTCTTAATTACCACCCCTCGGTCTTGTTTTGTTAGTACATCAAAACCGCCATCATTCGACAATGACCAGTTCTCATCCGCTCCTGTTTCCAAAAATCCAAGAGCTTCGAATAAAGTTCTGGGATTTATCAAAAGTCCCTCGGCAGAATTCTGCTCGGACCATGTCCCCCACCAGTAAGTGCTGATTTCATTTGGCCTCATCACAAGCCAGAACTCACGCTCGTTCGAGCCGAGAATTATTGCCTTGGAAACAAGAGTTGCATCGCCTTGCAGGTAAATCTCAACAGGCGGCTTCATTAAAACGACAACCTCGAGCTTTTCCTTTTTACGCTTCTTTTTTTCCGGGTCATAATACTCGAAAACACACCGGCCTCTGGCTAACAGCGACACCGCGTTTTGTGAACGTGCTTTCAAAACAGTTAAAGCCTCAGTTACAGATTCTTTGCCCGGCACGACTTCGAGAGGCTTTGGTGGCTCAATTACACAGCCGGAAAAAAACAGCATGCCTACAGCAAAACAAAAAAATAAACGCAGATTGAAATGTTGATCATTCATTCTCTATACATCCGTGTGCAAAATTTGACCTATTTGCGATGATAACTGACTGACTTGCTCTTCATCGAGATGAGGATTTATTACCTCGGCCCGGTTATCGGCTGACTTATCACCAACTATTCTCAAACGCCAGATTTCTTTGTCGTCTTCATCTCTGGTCTCATCATATTTCAGCAGCCTTTTACGCATTAAAATTAATGCCAGGACAAATCGGAAGTTTACTTTTTCCTGCTCAGTCTCATTTTCCAGCCGTTCAAAAAAAGCCATCAGCATATTGTCATCTACGAATATCCGCTTTTTCTCGTCAGGATGCGGAAGCTTGCTTTTCCAGTAACAAAATACGTTCGGCTTTTCACTCTCCCAGTAATCCGCGCAATAATCCAGCCGTTGCAGTCCTTCATCAATCTCTATCAGAGCACCAAAGTATTCTTCCCCGGGTTCGATTTTCCGGCCTGTGCCGTAGCAAAGCCCTAACGGCTTATTTACTTCCCATTGATCCATTTGTTCTTTTCTATACTATTTAATCAATATTTCTTGGTTAATCTTTCCCCAGCCATCGCGATAAGCAAGGTCAAACTTTGTAATTGGCATCATACTCGAATTAGACGCCTAATTCTATCCCATCTTTTGAACATTCTGCACATTGTCACCACCTATGAAAAAATCCATACGGCTGAATTATTGCTAATTTTCCTCTTCAACTTTAGTGTCGTCTATGTTTTCCATATAAGTGATAATCGCAAGTTCGTTCACAGAATGCTGAATCAGCCCTAAATAGACGGGCTGAAGAACCCCATACCACAAAAGGAGTAAGGCCTTTGCTACAAATAGAGTGTATGCTGAAGGCTCCGATACATCCATCGGGTAACCAAATAGAACTGCACCGGCAACTAAAATAGCGCTGTTATTGACAGCCAATCCATGAAGGGATTTCTCGGGCAATGAACGCATCGCCCGCTGTTCGTTGATGCGCTCGCACAAACGAATATTTTTAAAGAAAAACCAATAAAGGTTATAGAATGGGATAAGCATATTGAAGAATGCTTTCGCTGCCGATGGATCGTTCCGTCGAATCTTCGGTATGCGGCTGTGCGCTATATCCAACCACACTAGGGGACCAATACCTAGTGTAATGTAATGTAATATAATCATAAAAATGACAGGGACTTGCTGAAGGCTGTGTGCCATAGCCTCGGCCGAACCGTATGGTATGAGCTTGTCGTCCTCCAATAGGTCCGGGCTTAGGTGGTTGTATTTAGACATCTTGCTACACCATAATTAATATAATCAATTTTCCTGCCTGTGCCGGAGCAAAGCCCTAACGGCTTATTTATTTCCCACTCATCCACTTGTTCTTCCTTATCCTACTTGTCCTTCAAAAGTTTATCAATATTTGCCTCAATGTCGAATGATCCTGGATGACCACGCCAGACTATCCGTCCGGATTGGTCAATAAGCACTGCAGTTGGTACGCCTGATATTCCATAAGTTTTTGCCCCGATGGACTTAAAGCCTGGCTCGCCTTCTTCACACCAAAGATGATGCACTCCCAACCAGCCCCGACTGCTCACATAGTTTATCACATCCTCTTTCTTATCATCGATACTGACGCACAAAAGCACGGCCTTACCATCCCAGTCAGCTTTCCGCTTGGAAGCTATTTCACAAAGATGCACCATCGGCCGTTGGCAGGGCCTGCACCATATCGCCCAGAATTCAACAAAAAGGACCTTGCCCCTGAAATCAGAAAGTGTTACTTTTTCGCCAGTAAAAATATTCAAGACGGTTATATCTGGCGCCACATTGCCTTTCAACGGTGCAATTTTATACCTAAGTTCTCTTGTTTGTTCTTCACCCAGCAACTGAAAAAGGTATCTCCCGAGCCTTCCTTTCTCAATTTCGAGTGTAAAATAGGATGCATCTTCTTCACCGGTAAGACCGGTTATCTCAATCCGGCCGTTAGCGGAAATCTTACCTTCCTTAATAGCTATTGATCCAAAGTTTCTATCCTCATGGTATAAGGTGTAGGGCAGACCTGCTGCTGGTTTACCGTCATGCCAGCTTATATTTATGGTAACATCTCGGTCACCTTTGTACCTATCCTCATCATAAGCAGTGTACCTGAACAACACCTTCTCAACCTGGCCAGGAGTAAATAAGTATTTTTTCCAATCTCTGAAATAAGCCGCATTGACCCGCCCAGATTCATATCCTACTGAGCTATCCGCAGGCCTGGTCTGAAATGTTATCCAGTAACCGCCCGGAGCAAGAAATTGACGGTCTATACGCATATCCATCTGTTCACTCTTTATGCTGACCAGCGGATATCCTGTCGTTTCATCATCTGGCGATTGCCGATCAACCTCAACACTCCACACGTCATATGGCAGCTTTTCCAATGGCTCCTTCGGCGACTTAACAACTATCTCCAGCTCAGCCGGTTTGGGCAATTCAATCTCCAACTTGCCATCAGCCAATTCTTCTTTTCCAAACGGGCCTGCCCGAAAGGCCCGCATAAATCCCGGATGGTCAATGAAAACATATATCTCCGGCGAATCCTCAGTTATATAAAAGCGATAATGGCCAGACCTGAGTTTGGTCAACGAAGTAAAATTGAGGTCAAGTTCGTATCTGCCTTGGTGTTGAAAGCTTCGCCAAACTCTCTTTTGGAAATCTGGGAACACAACTGTCGGTTCCAAAGTCTCAGGGATAGCCCTGCCATCTTCTGCTTTTAATACCAACTCAATACGTTGTCCTTTGGTTAGCCTCACTGTCTGCTCAATATCTCCCTCGGGACGGTCCATCTCAATTATTGCCGGAGCAAAACCCGCAGCCCGAACGATGACCTGATAACGTCCCGCCCCGCCAACACCCGATAGCAGCACCTCGATCTCGCCGTCTTTGCCTTGCTTCCAAGAAAGGTTCACATTGTTTGCGAGAACCTTCACTTCAAACTCGGGAACAGGCTTTCCACTTGGACCGAGAACCTTCAAGCGAACACTAAACTCGTTCTTTGCTCCGGCAGCAGCAATCACTATCATCACTCCAAGCAGAAGCTTAAAGCACTTTCCAAAGTTCATAGTTATCCTCCTTTTATCCTGCTTTGCAGATATTTTCAATTAGTCTAAACACTCTCTTAATCCTTATTCGAATTTCAGCCATTCGCCTATGTTCTGCACTGTTTTCGGGCCTATACCCCTGATTTTTTGCAAATCATTAGAACTTTGAAAGACGGGATTTCCACCGTCTGCGTCACCGAATTTCTCACGATACTCTACAATTGCTCCGGCCCGTGAGACACCAATACCGGGCAACCTTACCAAACTCTCTATAGGTGCATAGTTCGGATTGACCCGGCTCTCTAATTCAATTTCGCAGCTTTGGCCGGTTCCGACAAATTCAGAAACAAAACCCAGGCTAAAGCAAAATGCCGAGCACACACTAAGAACGAATGCAAATGATTGAATATTCTTTTGCCTGGCTTCTCCCATATCTCTTTGCGTCGCTCCTTCGTACCTCAAAACACAAGCTAAGATTTATTTACCGGGCGAAAATCCCGTCGTACAGTTTTTTCAACATTAGATATGATTCTTTGCCTGCGAGATCGGCCGTTAATAAACCGCTGTCAGCTATGGCACTGCCCTCTGTATCGGCAAGGTGCGAATATGTCACCGAGTTGACAAATTGCTTGCTGAGCGCTATTTTATAGAACTGCTCAATCCATTGCCCCTGCTGCAACCGGCTCCACTCTTCATGCCATATACCGGCTACTTTCCCATCCTGTAAACCGGCTCCATTTTTACTTGGAACTTCCACGTCGGTTATATACAAAGGTTTCGCTATCGGTGCAAAAGAATCCAGAATCGCCGATATTTGCATCATATCTCTAACGTGCATACCTGGCTGATTTTTGCCAAACCGTACCTGAAGCCCAAATGCATCAAAATTAATCCCGCTCTGAACAACCATATCCATATACACTATTGGCGGAATACTGTTGGGGATTGTCGTATAATATTCGCCCCACGGATTGCTGATTTCTATTATCTTCAGGGCTCTGCCGCTGCCCTGTTTGACTGCCATATTAGCCGCACGCGTCATTTCCAAAATCTGCTCAAATCTGAAACCAAAATAATTAAACACATTCAATCCGCTTATGGCATACCACGCACGAATAACCCCGCTATAACGGGCGACAACCTCTGAAACAAAACGATATGCAGTTTCCCGAATTTTCTCAAAACCCACCCCGCTGCGAAGTAACCACTTGGGCAAATACTCTTTTGAAAAACAAAGCAACGGCCCCGCACTCAGCGTTACCTTCTCTTTGCCAAGTACATTAATACACGCATCAATTATCGAAAAATCATAACTACCTTGTTTAGATTCTATTTGGGCCCAATTTATCGGAATCGTAACAGACCCAAACAATTCCAGAAGCTTCTCGATATATTGAGGTTTATCAATCTTTTTAGGATCCACTCTGCAGCCGAGACAGCCCCGTCCAAAACCATGGCTTGAGCCTCTCGTCTCAAAAAGCGATTCAGATTGTTTTATAGCCAGATTTTCAGAAAAAACTAAAGCTTTTTTAAGTGCTTCATCCGCCAGTTTAGACGCTTGTGACACATCTGAAATATTTTGAATCGCCCGAATAAATAAATCCTGACCCTCTTTACAAACATCTCCCAGGCCATCTATGTTGTTAAAAAACAACCAGTCCTCCCGCTTATTGACTATCTGCATCAGCTTTGCACGTGTTATCTCCACATTCAAATTATATGGACGCTCTCTTTCCGGCAGACATGTTGTGGGTAACAGCACCTTGCCAAAACCATCTACTGGCCATAGCAAAGCCAGTCCTGCCGTGTCCAAATTGGGCCTTTTACAATCGATAAAACCATTCTTAAAGCTAATCTGGGCCCGGCGGATACCGATTCCATCACCGCCGAAAAGATAAGCACCGCATAATGAAAACTTATCAACAACCTTACCGTTCTTAAAAACCTGGAATTTCACTTTTTTCACCAGCTTAAATTTATTCTTTATCCTTTACACGTGCTTCGTATTGCCTGGTACGACATACAATTTGAATTATAGCGATTGTCCCCTTAAAAGCAATTCAAACTTTGCCCTCCCCTGATTTTGATTACCTTCCAAGCCTTTATTAAGGTATAATCTTTATAAAACTTCAGCCATTCATCTTAAAGACTTATTGAAGTTTTGCGAAAGTCGAATCTGTATTTTATTTTTACGCCCATTACTACTTTTAGAAAAAGGAGCAAAAAATGCTGAGCAATAATATTTCGATGTCCCGGCGCACCTTTATAAGAAATTCACTGATAAGCACAACCGCATTTGCCTATATGTCAACGACTAAATTACAGGCCGCACAGGCAAAACTTCCATTATTGCGGCTGGGAGGCCCGACATTTGGAAAATTTGACGGCCCGGATGCATGGGTAAAAGCTGTCAGGAAACTCGGCTACAGTGCGGCCTACTGTCCTGTAGATGCAAGGGAAAAAGACGATGTCGTAAAAGCCTATGCCCGCGCAGCTAAAAAAGCTGACATAATTATTGCCGAAGTCGGGGCATGGAGCAATCCAATCAGCCCCGACGAAAAAACTCGCCGCCAAGCTCTGGAAAAATGCCGCAGCCAATTGGCCCTGGCCGACCGAATCGGAGCCAACTGCTGCGTTAATATCAGCGGTTCAATTAGTGAAGATTGGGCTGGCCCTTCTCCGAAAAACCTGACAGAAGAAACATTTGATATCATCGTCGAAACAACACGCTCAATTATCGATGAGGTTAAACCTACCAGGACCTTTTTTGCGTTGGAAACTATGCCGTGGGCCTATCCCGATTCCCCAGATTCATATTTACTTCTGCTAAAAGCAATTGACCGAAAGCGATTCGCTGTCCACCTCGACCCCGTCAATCTTATATGCAGCCCACAGAGATATTTTAGGAACGGCCGACTTATCCGCGAATGCTTTAGAAAACTTGGCCCTTATATGAAAAGCTGCCACGCCAAAGACATTCTTCTGAGCACAAAACTTACCACCCACCTCGATGAAGTTCGCCCGGGTTTGGGAGGGCTGGACTACGCTGTGTTTTTAAGAGAATTAAGCAAGCTCCCTAATATTCCGCTAATGTTGGAACACTTGCCAAATGCTGAAGAATACCGGCTGGCCGCCACACATGTTCGTTCCGTTGCAAAATCAATTGGACTGTCCTTCGGCTGAAAAATCCGCTGTTTTTTTCACATTACAGTACTGTGAATTTCAATTACCACGAACATGGAAAAAAGACAGTTTGAAACTTTACTGCTGAAATCTACCGTGCGAACATACCGACTATAACCATCGGAATCGTCAATTCAAAGCTTTCTCGCTCTGGCCGCATACGCGGTACTGTTTCATTTGAACTTCGTAATGAAAATTGTTCTTCTCGATAAGCTTGGCTATCAAACCAATTTGATTAAGCAGCATTTCAATCAAATCGATATTCAACAAAGTTGATTCGGGATTGTATTGCGGCAAAACAACAAACACATATCCATAATTGCTCTCTTCTGTCGCCAATTGCCCGGCAACAATACTGCAATCATTTGAGTTGGTTATAACCGGCTCCGCACCGTCATCAATCGTAACGCAAATCTCTTTCAAAAAGGATTCACTAATGTTCAACTTGGCAAACTCTTCAGGATCGCTTGGCCGGCTGTCGCCATTAGTATCGATAATTACTATTAAAGGCCCCCGTTCAGGCAAAACTTCGAAAATCTGCTGTGTAATCTGATCGGTCAGCATAAAGCCAGGAGAAGACACCGATTTATATATATCCATTTGATTGACTCCTTACTTGTTTTGAACAGAATACCCAATAAAAGTTTCGGTATAATCACACGGCAACTTTCTTAGAGGTAATGTTTAGGTGTAATTCTGCCAAAAAAGCATATTTTAGGAGTTTAAAAGTGAGTTTATGGGACGTAGTGAGCTTGCTTAACGAAGAAGAAAATAGCTGCAGAAAGCAGGAATTAATTTAGCATCGCTCTTAGCCTGTATATCGATAAATTCCTTCCTGGACATTCGGTTACTCGCGCTCCGGGAGTAGTCTTATGACCATAAATACGGTTGTTTGGTATTCCATATCGTTTTTGTAGAAAACGAATCAATTTCACAAGCGACTGTACCTGCCGTGATGAAGGCGCAGTTTTATCGAAATTGCCAACAAGACAAATTCCTATTCCATCTTTATTGGCCCAATTATTGGGCTCTGCTCTACAATGAGCGCCGGTTATCTGCTTTCGCCAGCGAAACGTTACCTCAACCTGACCGTCAGCGCTGTCTGTGCCGTTACCTATAACAAAATCGTAGCCTACTCCTTCCCAATGGTTGCGCTCCCTGTGCCATTTGTCGATGATAGCGGCATTTCCGAAATCTGTTGCTGTGTGATGTACTACTATAGCCCTCCATCCCTTCTCCAACTGCGAAGGTGGAAACCAGGTTCGGGATATATTACTATATGAACCTCTACTGACTTGTTTAGGTGCGATAATCCTCGGCGGAATAACTGCGGGCTCGTAAACGGAACCGGTTACAATTTGGGGCATCGGCTCGTCGTTGATTCCACAGCCGCCTAAAAAACACACACAACTTAAAAAAATACAAATTCTGTTGATCATCATTCCATTGCTTTCATCAGTAAGAAAATAAACTTGATTACACCTCTGTCTGGCCCTTATCTTTTGTCAGACGTGGTTTTTCTTTATATCTGACCATATACAGATTATTGCCGGATTCGTTGAACTTAACGACATCCATATATGAGTTCATAAGAAGCAATCCCCTGCCTCCCGGCTTGTAAAGATCGTCGCCGTATCGCGGATCTGCTACTGCCCCAGGTTCAAAGCCATCACCCTGGTCGGTCAGGGAAATCTCAATCTTCTCTAAATCAACAGAACATTCTATCTTGACCTCTTTGCTGGAGTCCATTTTATTGCCGTGTTTGACGGAATTAAGAAAAGCTTCCTCCAGGGCCAAATGAACCGCAAAAGTATCATCGTTGTCAAAACCGAAGGGTTCGAGTTTGGACAGGATTTCCTCGCAGACCCCGACGACGGCAGATGGCCTGCTTTCTACAACCATTGTAAAATTGATTGGTGTTCTTGATACCATAAGCGAAACAACAATCTTTCGCCTAATTCACTTAAGACAAGTCCTCGACGGCACTTTCAACATCTTTATGAATATCGAAAGTTGTGGTCAAACGCGTTATTTTGAAAATCTCGAATATATTCGGATTTATATTACAAAGTTTTAGCTGTCCGTCCTTTTCGTAAATTCTTTTGCTGAGCCTTATTAAAAGTCCTAAAACAGCGGACGACAAAAATCGTACGTTGCCAAAATCCAAAATCAGTTTTATCCGTTTAGCCGGCTCAACAATAGACATAATCGAATCCTGAAGTGCCTTAATATCTCTTTCTTCGAGGATTTTTTCGTCTGTAAAACTAACTATTGTCGCATTATCCGCATATTCAACGCCTATTTTCGGCATAATCTCAGCCATATTAAACTCCATCATAAAACTATCAAATTATATCGGAATATTACGTTAGTATATTTAGCCTGTCAAGTATTTTGCATTTTGAGCTATTTGCATTGTAAATATTATCACTCGAAGTCAAAGAATAACTCCAAGCCGGGATTTTGAAATTGGCTTTGAATTGGGTTTGTTTTGGCTTTGATTGGGTTTGAATTGGGTTTGTTTTTGGCTTTATTGGCTTTGAATTGGGTTTGTTTTTTGGCCCCGGTGAGCGAGATAAAATCTCGTAATTGCTTATCATATCTAAGGTTATGTTCATTTTGTCATTTCTGAAATTGGGTTTGTTTTGCATAAAAGAGGGTATCTGGGAATATGTTATAATTGAAAGAGTGCCTAAAGTGACTAAAGTGCCTAAAGTGAGCTAAAGTTGGATTCTGGATTCTCATGGATGGTAAATCCCTTAAGGATTTTCCGTTTCGCTCCAATATTGACTCTGCCCAAAGACGGGGATTTTCTGAGATTCACGAATCTGGGTCTTCTGACCCTGTGGTCTTGGCCTTCTGGCCGGGGTGCTTAAGCAGTTTGTAAAAAAGGAAAAATGAAAATGTCCATTTTTCGTCGCATACTTGCGATTTGCGTTAGCCATCTGGCTAATATAGGTGCATTATAACATATTTAGCCTGAAAAAGCAATGAAAAACGAAAAAAAAGCATTTTTTTGGCTTCCACACGCCGTAAATCAGGCGTTCGGCACATGTATGGGAGAATCATAAAAACACAGATGGGTTTACATTGAAATGTTTGCTCAATTTTCTTATATGTTCCTTGCTAAGGGCGCGGTGGCCATTAAGAATGCGACTGCCGAGAGAGCGATTGCCAAGCAATCTCCCCAAGTCTGATGAAGACATATTATGCTGTTCGATGAGAAATTTCAAATTACCGACAGGATCATGCTCGTTCTCATGGCGATATTTTTGGGCCTCATAATCCGCTATGGTGTTTGCCAACTGCTTCATGTAATCGTTCTGGTCTGAATTGCGATTGGGTACTCTCATTACTGTCTTGAGAGCTTTTAACGCTGTTTCATGTTTTTTGTATGGATTGGACGCAAATTATACAGGCCGGTAATTAACTCAAACCATACATCAGGAATGTCGGTTTCTTTAATTTTAGTTTGCGGCGTCATAGTTTATCCTTCCATTTATTTTTACTGTACTCGGGATGAGTCATTACAACCTCAACGATAACTATAGTTCGGAGTAATCCAGAGTAATCCAGGGACACCATCAATCCTGTTCGGCACAAGGATTGCGGTGTTCTTTATGGTGGGAGAATTGCCCAATATTATTTTTCA
>VRUK01000066.1:0-6437 GCA_019456195.1 Planctomycetota bacterium
TCCTGGCATAACGCCGTAACTTTTTGCAGATGGCTTTCTAAAAAAACCGGTAAAAAATATCATTTACCAACCGAAGCCGAATGGGAATATGCCTGTCGTGCGGGCACTACTAACGTATTTAGCTGTGGGAGTGATCCAAAAAAGCTTGCGGATTTTGTTTGGTACGAGGATACCGCCGACACTGAAACCAATCCTGTGGGTAGCAAAAAACCCAATGCGTGGGGCCTGTATGATATGTCAGGTAACGTTCAGGAGTGGGTCCACGATTTCTACAATCCCACCGCTTACAAAGAAGCTGCCAAAAAGAGCCAGTCGGTCAATCCGAAGGGCCCTAAGACCGGCGAATTACATGTATCTCGTGGGGGAGACTATAGCTGCTCTGTAGAGAAACTGCGTTGTGCGGCCAGAAACTTCGAGCAGGAATGGTGGCGCTCCGGAGACCCACAGATACCGAAGAGCATATGGTGGCTTCCTGAAATGGACTTTATAGGTTTCCGAGTGTCTTGCTCTATAGAAGCGGACACTAAATAATCACAGAAATAAGTGCCCTTTCGTACCCGATATCGGTCCTGGGTTTCAATGATATCGGGATGGCTTAAAGACCTGAGATAATAGTCTGACTGCTATCGGTCTTCACATTCTATAAATTGCATACTTTTCTCAGTAACAGGAAATGTGTATTTCAGAACAGTGCGCACAATTTTTGCTCCAAATATTACCTCCTGAGTAAGTTTTTTTAGAACCTTTCAAAAAAACAATCAACATTTCAAGTTTCAGAACCGCCTTCATATACAAATAGACAATTCCAGCCGGCATGGAAAACTTTGGTTGTTAAGTCACTCTTTTTGTTAGTCGAAACTTTATTAAGTGTAAGGAGGTTATCATGAGCACGAAACATTTCTTAACCGCGATTTTGTTGTCACTAACTATCAGTTGTATTACTTTTGCAGACAGACAATTGGACAGAGGTGAGATTTTGCAAATCTTTGAAAAGCTAACAAGCCAGCCAAAAAATACGTGGATATCTGCAGGTACAATCGAGGCCAAACACGAAGAATACGGGGCACAGGAAACAAGTGAAATCGCCGAACAAAACAAACGGGAATTAACCCATGAATTACAAAAAATTAATTCGAATGTTATTGTAAGGGTTGATGGGGACAGGTACTACTGGGAAATCAACGTAAACTCACGAACGGACTCAGTATCGCCGGGCGCGAGCTTAGCAGGCAATTTCATGACCAATGAGTTTAATTTAGACTTGAATGCCCGACGTATATTCGCATGGGACGGCGACAAGTACACGATGTACTCTTTATCAGGAAATCATGCAATCGTCGATACAAAAGGTTTCATTTCACACAGTGTCAAGGGGCCTTTAACCGCCGGGGTGATTCCCTGGGGATATGGCTATTGCACGTACGAGAACCTTTTGGCCGCTGAAACCTCAGCAGAAGAAAAAGACATTAACGGCCAAACTCAGATACATATAACAATTAACAATTTAAATGGCTCAGAAATGGTTTTTGTAATGGACCCGGGAAAGGATTATGCAGTTATTTCCTCTTCGATGAACAGTATTAATACAGTCATATCCTCACAATACGGTAACTATCAGTTGGTCTCAGGTAAATGGGTTCCTGCCACTATTTTTATAGAGCAATACGATGCCAGGGACAATAAACTGTTGGCTTATGACATCTGGAACTTTACTAATATTAGCGGTGAAACTCCCGCGCCAGGGAGTTTTAACGTTGAATACGAGGCTGATACATTGATAGAGTATTATTCCAATATTACCAGTAAACCTGCAATGTACAACTCCTCAGACACCGTTGATACGGACAAGCTTTTACTTGACAGATTATCTTATGTGGCATCCGAAAGTATACAGGAGCAAAACTGCGCAACAGCAGCGTTAAAATATGCAGTTTCGCAGTTAGGTAAGGATGTCACCGACCGGCAGCTTGCACAATTAGTAAGTAAGGCAGATAAGAATACAAGTCTTTATGCGATGAAACAATTTGCACAACGCCTGGGGCTTTATTGCCGAGCCGTTAAGCTCGATATCAATTCACTTAGAAAACTGGACGGCTGTGAGGTAATCCTTCATATTCCCGGAAAGAATCATTTCACAGTACTCGGGGATATTGATGACAGGTATGTCAGTAGTATAGATTTAACAAATACCAAATTCTTCTATCGCACGGCCGTCGCCTATTTTGGTATGGACTGGACCGAGGGGACGGCTCTTTTGACTTCCACTCAGCCAATCGAAATACAAGGCAGCTTTACTGAGATTGCCGATAACCAGCTTCACAATATCATCGGCGGCTCAGGTTATTCGTGTACCGACCTCATCCAGGAATACGATGTTTCGTATTGCGACGAAGTCGGCGGAGAGTGCTACGGTGACTACACGGTATGGTTTGAACGGTGGGGATGCGAATCCGCCCCGAGCGGAAGCTGCAGTACTTCTTCTATGATCAGTTCAGCTTCACGCTCCTGTTTCAATGACCCTTATAACCCATGGAGATGCGACTCAGGCAGTTGGAGATACTCTTATACGCGGGCATGTGATTAACTGATTTTAAGATTGCAGCAAATAAAGCAGGTGGGATGTATCTTCCATCTGCTTTTTTTATTGGCTGTCTATGTTGACTTTTCGCAAGAGCAGCCGTATAATAAAAGGTTATGAAACGCGAGGGCTTCACACTTATCGAGCTGCTTGTAGTTATTGCGGTAATTGCCTTAATGATAGCCATATTAATACCTTCATTACGAATTTTGAGACGGCAAGCTGAAGCTGTTGTGTGCACATCTAACATTAATCAACTGTTCTTAAATATGACTTTGTTTGAAGGCGACAACGGAACTTTCCCACATGCTTTTGATGATACTTCTGAGGAACCCCCTCCCGGCGGCTTTCCCGGGTATCATCAATATGATAGAATTGGATGGTGGTGGTTTAATCATATCATTGATTATTCAATAAAAAACGCCGATAAAGAGTCAATTATCCGGTGTCCATCCAAAAAGATAAATGATATAAGGCTTAAAAAAAACGTGCTGTGTGGAAATTATGGCGTGAACCTGTCTATATGTAAAAACTCGAGCGGTGTCAGAAAAAGCCAGGCTGAATTTATCGGAACACCTTTGTCCAGCAATAATATACTTCATCCCAGCCAGACTCTGCTGATAGTTGACAGCGGCTATAGTATGATAAACTGGTGGCATGTTACGGATGTTCCACCTGTGTCTCTCGGTAGTTCTATCGAAGAAAATGCTTATGTGCCCGGTGTAAAGATTAACAAAGCAAAGGCTTTATGGACCGACCAGAGATGGGACGCTATAATAGGCCGTCATCCGAACCAAACCGTCAATTTGGGTTTTGCAGATGGACATGTCGAACGCAGACAATCTGATGATTTATTTGTTGAGAAAACCGAGACCGGCTACAATAATCGCTATCCTCTCTGGCGGCCAATCAAAAACAACAATGACTAAAAACCTGCGTTTTTAATAACTTTCAGTATGTCACCCTCATCTAAATATTCAATTTCAATCATCGATATCATATTATATTCATCATCGGCAGTTGATTTCATGGAGATCTCGATCCTTTGGGGAAGATTCGTTTTGGGATCAACAAAAAACCGCCATTTGCTAAACACGGATGAACTGTATGTTGCCTTAGTTGATTTCAAATCGTATATCTCAATCCCTTCAGCGACTCCCTCGATTTCATCAGGTACACGATGCAATTTAGAGCCTGGAGGAATATTAAACAGCACTAAACCTAAAGAGCCGCTTATTTTTTGCTTGATAACGGGAATGTCATCTTCAGCCAATTGGTTTGTTTCAATTATGCCGGTATCAAAGGGTAATATCTTTCTTTGGATCTTATTAATATCCCACAAGACCGTCACTTTTGCATCTGCAGTTTTGGTCATATAAATATTCAGCGTTTGTGATATCCATTTCTCTTGCTTCGGTTCATTACTGCCCACTGTAAAACTTGAGATATAGACATTTTTCACGGTATCGAGGGCCTTGTAAATCTGCTCTAAAGAAACTGCTTTTGCAGAGGGCGTATTGAGCAATAGCGCAAAGCCTATAACAACCGCTGCTGCAACGCCGATTTTGATAAAAGGTCTCAGATTGATTGCTGAGACTTTTTCTTTTAAGGCGGCAGCAAAATTGATATTTGTCACCGGCTGTTCAAAATCTGCTTTCTGTTCTATTACTTCTACATTGATTGGAAAACCGGCATAAAGGTCATCTGATTCGCCAGTTTCGCGGGTTTTGGCGGATTCATCTATGTTATATATTGTAACGACCTCAGAATCCGCCCGTTCGGCCATAGCAGTTACTGATGCAGCCATTTCGGAACACTCCGTGGTGTCCCTGGAAGGTCCTTTCGCAAAGAACTGGCTCAGTTGGTATAATTGTGTGCTGTTAAACTTCAGCTTTTGGATTGCTTTTAAATCTTCGGCGCACTGGCGGCAATTGTCCAGATGTGTTGTTATCGGTGTCGGTATTCTAATCTCTATAGACGGGTCTAACATACCGGGAAGAAACGGCCTGACTATTTCGCAAGTTATATGCTTACCAATATATGCGAAATGAAGTTCCAGCATGGTAGTAACAGCGGAACTGTCTTGTCCCTGCTGTGATTTGCTACCATTTTTTTGCGATAACACAACTTTAAGCTGGTTTATCTCCTTTTGGCAGTGTGGGCATTGCTCTATGTGGCTACTGGTAGATTGCGGGATGAGCCGGCAACTCTCTTCACATAGACAGTCATAATAATACAACTTAGCCTGTTCACACAATGAATTATGGTTTTGATTTTTCACTATTATTACCTCACTTAAAAGATTGACGCATTCTTCTGAGCCCTGTACAGATATACCTGCTGACAGACGTACACTTTACGCCCATTTTCTCAGCGACTTCTTTTATGGTATAATTAGTCCCATACCGTAAAGCAATCGCCTGAGATTGGCTGCTCGTCAATCGTCCCTTAATAAGATTGAACATTTTATTCATCTGCTCATCTCTAATTAAGGCGTTTTCCGGCTCGGTATTGTTGATTGAAAAATTACATTTTTCTTGATATTTATGAATTTGTGCATTATATCTTTCTACCTGACGTTGAGTATCTACAATATCGTTACATATAGCTCTATAGAGATAGCTTTTGATATTTTTTACATTCTGGGGTATGGGTTTAGAAACAAGAGAAAGAAAAAAATCCTGGAATATATCATCGGCGCGAGATTTATTCTTAATCTGGGAATAGATCACCATATGAATAAAATCTCTGTATTCAGCAAAAACCTCGGTTGCTGTCCCTACATTATTTTGGTACGTAGTTGTTTCTGGCAACACCATTGGGGTTTTGTTCCTCTCAAAAGGTATTCAAAACCGCAAAAAAGAAATATCACAGTTTTATAAACAATCGACATTAAGCCGCTTTATTTCGCTGTGCATAATTATACCAAAAAAAGTCCAATAATTGCAAATTTTCTCACAAAGGTTCAAATCTGTCTATAAGCAATGTGTGATTTGCCCGGGATTGATCTGTGGAGCAGTTCGATATCTGCTGCTGAATTGACGTTTATCCGTGCCGATCTGTGGGCATGAAATATTTCGTAAAAGCAGTATTAAGAAGTATTTATGTGTGTAAGACGAGGTCGAATTGTCCAATGTCTGCCGCACTTTCGTTTGCCGGCCTGGAAAAACCTTAAAACACCCAATTATCTCGTTTTTTTTTGAAAAATTCTTCCATCAGGCATGCGGGTGTACTGTTTTTCATAAAGATTGATGTTTATTTAGCTTTTTGTCAGCACTAATCGATTATGTTTCGGTTGGTCATTTCCTGAAAAAGAGCAGGCCAATTCATCAGAACCGCCTGCTCTTTTGCTTGCTCAATTAAAACAGATCTTACTGAATCGTTAATAATGCAACCGACTCCTGGTCCTTGATAAAGATTCTGTTACCTGCAATTACCGGGTGTGAATAACTCGGTGTTTCTGCCACTTTTATTTTTGCCAGCTCCTCGTATTGATTTTTACTCGGTTTATAAACAATCAGTTCGGAGCTGCTGGGCAGTGCCATAAGACAAGAGCCGGCATCGACAATAGCAGTGAAGCCGCCGCGGTCGTGCCGTGTTTCATCGGTCCAGGCTGTCTGGCCGTTCCGGGCGTCTATGCAGAAGAGATTGCCGCCGTCGGACAGACCAAAGAGCAATCCGTCCTTAAGCACGGGTGTGTTGTACTGCACCCCCAGTTCTGCGTTGCTCCAAAGTTGTTTGGTGACAAAAGCATTCCCCTGCTTTCCAATTTTTACGGCCTTTGTTCCACGTCCCTTTGCGGCATAAATCACAGTTTGACCATCCACTATCGGGGTAGAGGCGTTGTAAGCCCTCCCCG
>VRUK01000066.1:6447-32743 GCA_019456195.1 Planctomycetota bacterium
GTGGTATGGATGGAAGCTGCCATAGGAGTTTGCCATCTGCTACGCCAATCCCCACGAGGCTTTTTTCGGTTGGTGTTACAATCTGCTTTGTTCCGGCTACCGTTAACAGGGCGGGCGAGCCGTAGTCAGGGCCCTCATCTGACCATCGCCACTTTTCGTTTCCGGTGGCCAAATCGTATGCAATAATCGCGCCGTCACCCTGTGCACCAAGCTGAGCTATGGCCATTCCGTCAACGACTATAGGAGACATAGAAGTGAAGAATTTTGGCACTTTCTTAGGGAACGGGTCTTTACGCCAGAGGACCTTACCGGTGGAGGCATCAAGACAGGACAGTACTCCGCCAACGCCTATTGTAACGACCTTTCCATTTGCCACTGTAGGCGAGCTTCTCGGCCCCGGGTGCCGTCTGGCCGCTCCAGTCACGGCTTGCGCGGCATATTTATCCATCCATATTTGGTCGCCGCTGTCTGCATTCAGGCATAGGGTAACCTCTTCATCGCCCTGCCGTGTGAATACATAGAGTTTGTTGCCCACCAGGGCAGGGGTCGCATCGCCCGAGCCTACTGTCTTTTTCCACTTCTGCGTCAGCTCACTCGGCCATTGGCGGGGTGCTTTGAATCCGCTGACCTTGCCATCCCGGTTAGGTCCGCGCCACTGAGGCCAATCCTGTGCGAAAAGGCAGCTTGCGCACATCAGGATTACACAGACCATAACCGCACTCAATTGATTTGTTTTTTTCATAGTAACCTCCATTTCGTTTCCTGCTTATAAATCCATACAGAGCCGCACTAACGGCAACTATATATAATTGCAGACTCATCCTAATCATTCTCAGGGGTTGGTTTACATAAAAGACGATTCAAAATCCGAATTTATTGCAGGTTTGTAAAAAATTTCGTACAAATATGACTAAAAGCTCATTTATATTCTCTGAACAGCATGTAGAACCTGTTTCAATATGGCTTCATACCCAAGGTGCACATGGACACAGCGTCAGAATAGTGTAGAATAATGAAAGCAGAACTCAGCAATTTCAACAACGAATCAAGGAGCTAAAGCGTGATGGAACAACAAGCAAAGATTCGGCTTGCAGTATCGCTTGCAATTGTCTTGAGCATTTGTTTCAGCCCCCAGCAAGCCGTGGTTCGAGCCGGTGAACCACAGCCAAACTATGACGTTCATACTTTTTACTATCCCTGGTACGGAAATCCCCATACCGATAATTCCTACGAGCACTGGAACCATCAGCAATCTGTAAAAAAGGGCGAACCAAAAAACTATCCGGGCGGAGATGACATCGGAGCTGATTTCTATCCGAAACTCGGCTGTTACAGCTCCAACAGTGATGATGACCTGAATGCCCATATACAAATGCTTCGCAGGGCGCAGGTGGGTGTAATCAGTACATCCTGGTGGGGCAAAGACTCCTATACGGACAAGGCTGTTCCGCGGCTGCTCGATGCTGCTGCGAATCATGATATCAAGGTGTGTTTTCATATTGAGCCGTTTGGCGGCCGAAATGCTCAGACTACCCGAGATGCTATCGTCTATATTGTAGATAAGTACGGCTCGCATCCGGCCTTCTACCGCTATGGGAAAGACAACCCGCGTCCGATGTTCTATATCTACGATTCCTATCTCACACCGGCTAAGCAGTGGAAGACAATTCTTTCACCAGATGGCGCCCAGACAATTCGCAACACTATATACGATTCTGTAGTCATCGGATTGTGGGTGAAAGAACACGAGCAGGTATTTATGACGGAAGGAAACTTCGACGGCTACTACAGCTATTTCGCAACTGATGGGTTCACTTACGGCTCCACTGTCGAAAACTGGCCTGTGCTTGCAGAATGGGCGGGGCAAAACAATAAGCTGTTTATTCCCTCTGTCGGACCGGGATATGTTGACCTGCGTATTCGTCCGTGGAACAATGTAAATACCAGAGACCGGCGGAACGGTGCTTATTACGACCGTGAATTTGCTGCTGCAATCGCTGCCGGTCCGCCAATCGTCAGTATTACCAGTTTTAACGAATGGCATGAGGGTACGCAGATCGAACCGGCAGTTCCCAAAGAGATTCCGGGATTCAAATATCGCGACTATAAACCTCATTCTCCCGAGTACTACCTGGATCGTACAAGTTACTGGATTAGCCGGTTCGTTAAGTCCTCAACAGGCGAGCCCACCAAATATATGATTATAGTTACCGGCGGGGAGCTGCTGTCGGGTGTCTATCCGGATGGTCATACCTACTTTCTCACCCGGACCCTCCGCCCGTTAGGCCTGGAATGTGTCGGCTCGATGAGTGTCGATGACAAACAGGCCGACCTCAAAGAGGCGCTTCGCTACGCTACAGACAAAGCGGCTCTCGTCATTGTTACGGGAGGCCTCGGTCCAACCGAGAATGATATTACCCGTGAGGCGCTCAGTGAATTTACGGCAATCACATTAAAAGAACAGCAGGATGTGCTGGAGAAGATGGCACAACGTTTCCGTGTATCACCTGCTCAGCTTCGCTCGAACCTGCGCCGACAGACCCAGGTGCCAACGCAGGGCACACATCTAAAGAACTCCAACGGAACAGCCCTTGGTCTTGTTTTCGAATCAGCCGAGGCTGTTATTGTTGCGCTGCCGGGCCCGCCGCGTGAATTGCAGGCCATGGTCAGCGATGAATTAGTGCCGTATCTCAAGGAGCGTTTTGGAACACGACTGCCCGGGAGTTCAATAACATTGCGGTTTGTGGGCCTTGGTCAGTCCCAGATATCCCAGACGCTAAGAGACCATGTACCGCTGGCATCCGACATTATAGTTTCCTCGCAGTTCGAGGGCAGTCGGGTGGACTTTACCTTTTCGCTTCCAAACGATACACAACAGGATAGAGAACGGCTACAGGAGTTGAAACAGAAGATTCTGGAGCACCTCAGTGATAATGCATATACGGACGATGAGACGTCGCTGGAGGAGCATGTGGTTCAAATGCTCGAAGCGCACGGCGCTACGCTGTCGCTTGCGGAAGTAGGCAGCGGGGGCAGTCTGGCCGCGGCAATGAGCGAGGCCGACAGCGAGCACAGGGTATTAGTTGGTGCCTACATTGCACCTACTATGGAGAAATTGCGGCGCTTGCTTGGTATAAACAAAACCGACGGTGTATCCCGCATCCAACAGATTGAGCAAATAGCAAGAGCAACGGCCGATGTGGCTGATAGCCAATTGGCTATTGCAGTCGGGGAGGCATGGCGAGATGAAAACGGTGCGGTTTATGTGGATGTCGCTTTCAAATTATCTGATGGCGGTATGGAAAGTCGAAAGGTTCGCCTTCGCGGTTCCGGCGAATTGGCACGCTCCCGGCTGGGCACGCAATTGCTGGACCAATTGCGGCGGATGCTAAGGTAAGGAGCGATTGATTTGCATGTTTTTGGAGACATGGTTTTATGGTAAACAAAAAGCAGAAAAAAGCGTTCTCTCTTTCCATCGGGCTATTATTCATTATTACTCTGAGCTTTTTACTTTCAGGCTCGACTACACTGGCTGCCCAGCAGGACAATTGGGGTGCTCCAAAAATGCAGGTACTTCAGAAAGAGGGAAAATGGATCATTAAAGGGCTGAAAAATCGAATAGAACTAAATCCCTCTGATTTGCAAATGACAGTTTATGCCGTGAGCCGGAGATGGTCGATGATTCAGTCATTTTCGGGCGACCTTATCGTTGAGGATTCAGGTGCGCGGTTGTCGCTGCGTCTTGCCGATGCCGGGAAGAAGGAAATTTCGTCATACAAAACGGGCTACAAAACCGGAATCAAAATTGATTTGGAAGGCTTTGCCTCTAAAGATAAAAAGTTAGATGTTCAAATCCAGCTTTTTATCTGCCTCGAAGGAGAGGATGAAGAGCTTGTCTGTGAATTAATTGCTGCCGAGAAATCCACGACGGTTTTGGAATGTTTTTGGCCTGGGGCGGTGGCTGACGATTGCTTTGATTATACAGTGGTTCCTTTTATGCAGGGTATGCTGCTTGAGAAAGATTGGGCAGAGAAGGTCTGGTTGTATAATACAGTCACTTATGGGCGCGGTTTATACATGCCGTGGTGGGGTCATCAAAAAGAAAAATCCGCTATGCTATTTTTGCTCGAAACACCGGAAGACAGCGGCTGTCGTTTCAGACATCCAGCCGGAGGTCCGACTAAAATAGAATTACGGTGGATTCATTCTCTGGGTAAACTAGTGTATCCGCGACGTGTCAGACTGTGTTTTTTTGAAAACGCCAACTATGTTGATTTGGCCAAGCGATACCGCCGGCATGTCCGCCAGACAGGTCATTTTGTTTCTTTGAAGGAGAAAATCGCCCGAAATCCTCTCGTTGGAAAACTGGTCGGCTCTCCTGTAGTTCACACCAGCATTCTGTATCACATTCAGCCTGAATCCAGCTATTATCATAAAGATGACCCCGCTAAGAACCATCAAGTGGTCAGCTTCGAAGAGCGAGCCAAACAGCTTCGCCAATTGTCCGGCAAAGGGGTAAAGCGTGCATACGTTCATCTGGATGGATGGGGTTTTCGGGGATATGACAACCTGCACCCTGATATCATTCCTCCCTGCCCCGATGCGGGGGGCTGGGAAGGCATGAAGAATCTTGCCGATACCTGTGAGCAGATAGGTTATGTTTTTGCCATCCACGACCAATACAGAGATTATTATCTCGATGCAAAATCATACGACGAGCGCCATACCATTCTCGATAGAAAAGGAAAGCGCCATTATGGCAGTACCTGGTACGGCGGCAAGCAGTCTATCCTTTGCTCTTCGCTGGCGTTGGGGCACGTTAAAAAGAATTATTTGTCCCTTCTCAGCCATGGTGTGAAAGTGCGCGGGGCCTATCTCGATGTTTTCGCTGTAGTGCCTCCCGATGAATGTTACAATCCGGAGCACCCTGTCAGCCGTATTGATTGTCTGAAATATCGCGGGAGGTGCCTGGATTTCATCCGAGCGAACGGAGGGGTTGTAAGCTCTGAAGAGCCGGCTGATTGGGCTATTCCACACCTTGATCTTGTACATCACGGCCCTTACGCTTTGGTGCCGAATCCCGGACGCGGCCCGGCAATGGGAATACCCGTGCCGCTCTTTAACCTCGTATATCATGATGCGCTCCTGTTGCCCTGGTCGCTGGGAAAAGGCGCCTGGGGGATTCCTGAAAATGACCTCGGATATCTACATGGTCTTGCCAATGCGGGCCTTCCTTATCTTTCGCTTAGTCCCGCAGAAGAGGCATTAGTCCGTGTGCGTACGATGTCGGCTTTGCATGAACGAGTAGGCTTGTCGGAAATGACAAATCACGAATTTCTGGATGAGTCCTATCGAAAACAGCGGACAACTTTCGCCGATGGAACACAGGTTACTATTGACCTGGACAGTGATACGTTCGAAATTACACCGAAATTGGCTATAAATGAAAGGGAACTCAAATGAAGATAAAATGTTATTGTTTAACGGCGTTTTTGTTATTAGCAACAGCGGCAACAGGCTACAGCGGTGAAAAACAAAGTGTAGCAGCTTCCGGGGCGCAGGTAAGAAAACTTGCAGGTGGTTTTAGTTTCACTGAAGGGCCAGCCTCCGACGCTGAGGGGAATATCTTCTTTACAGACATTCCCAATAATCGAATTCACAAGTGGTCACTGGATGGCAAGCTGTCGGTTTTTCGCGAAAACTCAGGCGGAGCCAACGGCCTGTTCTTCGATAAAACGGGCAATCTGCTGGCGTGTGAAGGAGGCGGGCGGAGATTAGTGTTAATTAATCCACAAGGTACACTTGAAGTTCTTGCCGAGGAGTATCGGGGAAAACCGTTCAATAGTCTCAACGACCTGTGGATTGATCCGAAAGGTGGGATTTATTTCACCGACCCGCGATATGGATCCAGAGATGATATGCTGCAGGACGGCGAGCATGTTTATTATCTGTCGCCCGGCCGTAAAGAAATCAAGAGGGTGATTGACGATATGGTCAGGCCGAATGGAGTGATAGGTACTCCCGACGGCAAGATTCTTTACGTTACGGACCACGGCGGGGGCAAGACCTTTAGATATACTATCAATAAAGATGGAACATTGTCGAATAAGAAGCTTTTTGCTCCGGAAGGCTCTGATGGTATGACCATTGATAATCAGGGCAATGTTTACCTGACGAGGGGGGGAGTAACGGTTTACAATAAAAATGGAGAGAAGATTGAAGTGATTAAGGTCCCGGAAGGGCCAGCTAATGTCTGTTTCGGCGGAAAGGACAAAAGCACGCTCTTTATCACAGCTCGTACGTCGCTTTATTCGGTTCGCATGCGCGTCTCGGGCGTTAAGCAGGAACAGGCCGTGACATATTTGGGATTCGAGCAAGATGTTATCCATACAGATGCTGGTGAACTTAAAATTATTTTCATCGGACATGGAACATTGATGTTTGAGTTTAACGGCAAGTTTATTCATGTGGACCCGGTGGGCAGAGAAGCTGACTATGCCAGGATGTCGAAGGCTGATTTTATCTTAATTACCCACGGACATGGCGACCACCTTGACCCAAAGGCTATTAATATTCTCCGAAAAGAAGGGACGAAAATTGTATTAACCAAAATCTGCGCCGAAAGAGTAGCAGGTGGTATTGTTATGCAGAACGGTGATGAGCGGAATATTCAGGGACTGAAAATCGAGGCGATACCTGCGTACAATATTGTGCATAAGCGTTCCAACGGGATGCCCTTTCATCCTAAGGGCGAAGGTAACGGCTATGTGATTACTTTGGGTGACAAGAGAGTGTATGTGGCGGGCGATACGGAGAACATACCGGAGATGAAAAGACTAAAGGATATCGATATTGCGTTTTTGCCGATGAATCTGCCCTACACAATGACGCCGGAGATGACAGCCGACGCGGCAAAGGCATTTAAGCCTAAAATCCTGTACCCTTATCATTACGGGCAAACAGACCCGAATAAACTCGTTAATTTACTGAAATATTCAAAGGGTACCGAGGTTCGTATCCGTAAAATGAGATAGTAAGGAGAAATCATCATGAAAATGCGCGTATCTATGGGATTAGTTCTGGTCGTGATGGCTTGCTTTGGTTCTTTGGCATTTGCCGGGCAATCCGAAGGTATTAGTGAACTCAAACTTCGTAACTGGGAGCCTCGCTCGATGCTCAAGACAAAAGAGAGCGTGGTCAATAAGCCGGCGTATGCGGTAATCGACGTTCACAATCATTTGGGCGGAGGCAAAGAACGCCTCACGTCCGACCGCGTTAAGCAGTATCTTGCTGAGATGGATGCCGCCGGTGTCCGCACGGTCGTCAACCTCGACGGTGGTTGGGGACAGCGGCTGAAAGAGACGCTATCGGCGCTGGACGAGGCCTATCCCAAACGATTCCTGACGTTTGCGCTGCTGAATTTCGATGGAATCGACAATGAGAACTGGGGTCGGCGCGAGGCAAGGCGACTTGAAGAGAGTTTCAAGGGCGGTGCAAAGGGGCTGAAACTACATAAATCCCTCGGCCTGACCTACCGTTACCGAAACGGCAAACTCATGCCGGTTGACGACCCTAAGCTGAACCCTGTCTGGGAAATGTGTGCCAGGCATAACCGGCCCGTGGTGATTCACGTTTCCGACCCGGCCGCTTTTTTCACTCCGCTGGATCGTTTTAACGAACGCTGGCACGAACTCGGTGATCATCCGGGTTGGCTGTTCCATGGTGAGCGGTTTCCCTCTCGTAAAGAAATCCTTTTGCAGCGCAACCGCGTTATCGCCAGGCATCCGAAAACCACATTCATCTGTGCCCACTTTGCCAACAATCCCGAAGACCTTGAGACCGTCGGGAAGTGGCTGGACAGGTATCCCAATATGTACATCGACGTTGACGCGCGGATTTCAGAACTGGGCAGGCAGCCCTATACGGCACGAAAGTTTTTCCTGAAGTATCAGGACCGCATTATGTTTGGCACCGATACTACGCCCCGCCGCGACGCGTATCGGATATATTACCGCTTTCTGGAAACCGACGATGAGTATTTCGACTGTGCGGGAGGACACCAGAGGCAGGGATTCTGGATGATCTACGGGCTGTTCCTGCCGGAAGACGTTCTGGAGAAGGTCTATCACAAGAACGCCGAGCGGATATTCTTCGGACGTCAGACTGCTTCACGAGAGCCGTCTGCAAAAACGCTGCGGATCCGGCGGACGGAAGATTTCGTCGTAAACGGCCGGGGCGATGCGTCCGCCTGGAAGAAAACCACCTGGGAGGCGCTGAACCTGCGTGTGGCCGATGGTCATAAATATAAGACACGGGTAAAGATGCTCTACTCCGATACCGGACTGTATGTATTAATGGAGGCCGAGGACCGTAAGATAACCGCTACGATGAAGGCGGACTTTCTCGATTTGTGGAATGAAGATGTGTTTGAGTTCTTCTTGTGGCCGGACGAGCGGTACCCGGTTTATTTCGAGTATGAGATTTCTCCGCTGGGTTTTGAGCTGCCGATTCTCATCCCAAATTTCGGCGGCGAATTTCTTGGCTGGCGGCCATGGCATTACGATGGTAAACGAAAAACACAAACGGCCACGACGACTGTCGGCGGCCCGAAGCAATCGGGTGCCAGAGTGGCGGGCTGGAAGGCCGAGGTGTTTATGCCATACGATTTACTCAAACCCCTGCAAAATGTTCCCCCACAGCCCGGAACGCGGTGGCGAGCCAATTTCTATCGCGTTGATTACGATGACGATAAGAGCACAAGCTGGGACTGGGCCCGGGTAGGAGGCAGTTTTCACGAGTTCGAAAAATTCGGCACGCTCATTTTCGAGTAGAGCTGTAACCATGGTGTCCCTCAGCCATCCATGCAGTATAGAACGACCCCTGGTAAGTCAGGGGTGGACATTTTGATTTTTTCCTTGAAAAGTGGTTTGAACCTCTCCGCAGACAATGTCGTATAGGTTTTTGTATTAGACTTTATTAGTAAGGAGACATTCATCATGGTTCAGGAAACTTTAAAACATAGTTCGATATGCGACTCGGAACTGCATAATGAGCACCTGTGCTACATTAGATCTCAGGGCTTTCATCTGACTAATGATCAGGAATACAATGCTTTGGTTGAAGATGCGAGGTATATGTGCGATCACTGCCAGCGTACCGCTAGAAGTGCTGATAATCTTTGCGTTCCGGTTCTTCTTTGAAAAACGGGGTTTTATTATCCAGGCCTGATTACCACAACGTCCAACAATGACCATTGGCGGGTAAGGTGCGGAAAGTTTGGTATTTTCCGGGCAAGTCTGGCGTTTGCTTGTTGACAAATCATCATCTATAGTGCCTATATGACGAACTCAGAGACAAATTTCAGACTAATCGGAACTTGATAGAATGCCAAGAACACAAATAATCGCCACATTAGGCCCAGCCAGCAGCAACTACACTGTCCTTCGGAAAATGTTCACGGCCGGTCTTGATGTAGCCAGGCTGAATTTCTCCCACGGCAGTCATGACAAACATCTCGAGGCAATCAATCTTGTTAGGAAGCTCAACAGCAAATACAGACGGCGCATTCGAATAATGCAGGACCTGGCGGGTTTTAGAATCAGAATCGGGCGATTCAAAGGTGCTAATACAAGATTATTAAAGAACCGCACAGTAGTCTGGCTGACCAACGACGCCGAGGCATGCGGACCGCGAACGATACCATTTGACTACACAGGTGATTTGAACAGGATACGACCAGGGACGCTTATATATATTGACGATGGAAATCTGGTCCTTCGCGTAAAGAGCAACTCGGCAAGCAGCATAAAAGCGGTGGTTGTCGAGGGCGGTATCCTTAAGGAAAGAAAAGGCATAAATATTCCCGATGTGGACCTTGAATTCGAGGGGATAACCACAAAGGACAAAAAGGACATTGAGTTCGCTATACAACACGGTGTTGACTATATCGCTTTGTCGTTTGTGCGTGATGAAAATGATGTTCTTCAGGCCGCTTCACTGATAAAGCCGGGATTGCCCAAATGCCGGATAGTGGCAAAAATAGAAAGCAGGCAGGCGATAGATAATATTGACGGGATAATTGAAGCTGCGGATGGAATAATGATAGCTCGCGGCGATATGGGCGTTGCTGTCCCGATTCATGAAGTCCCCATCATCCAAAAGCGCATAATAAAAAAATCCAATGCGGCGGGAAAGTTCGTAATTACAGCGACACAGATGCTGGAACACATGACCGAACACATCAAGCCGACACGTGCCGAGGTAACCGACGTCGCAAACGCCATTATCGATGGTACCGACTTCGTTATGCTTTCGGGAGAAACCGCCGTCGGACGTTTTCCATATAAGTCGGTCCTGATGATGAATGAAATCATCAAGTTTACCGAAAAATCCATGCCGGAATTATAATAATCCCGGTATCGGCGGGCATAACCGATATTTCATTTCAATACTGCGGGATTCCCCTGCTATTTCTTCGTAATCGGCTCCAGATAGATATTGCGAAACTCGATAGGGCTGCCTTCGCTTTGCAGGCAAATCGGGCCGTATGAAGGATTGCTTTCGGTGCCTTTGTTCTGAAGCAGGCCATTGACATAAAGCGTAACCATTTTTCCGTCACAGACAATATCATAAGAGTTCCACTGGCCGAGTGGTTTCTCGTTCGAGGGATGCTTCTTTTTGGCGTTGGCGTAGTCTTTTGGCCCTATTTGCTCACCATCGACATTAATTATTGAATGGTTAAGCAGCCAGAAATCCCCGGCGTTTTCATGCGCCAGTTGCGCCTCGACGCACCTTGGCCAGGTACGGTCGATACCTGCGCGATGCAGCAGTACGCCGCTGTTTGTCGGCTTTTGAGGCCAGCGCCATTCGAGGTGCAGCTTGTAGTCGGCATAGCTTTCAACCGTGCGGATATAGCCATTTGGTTTTCCCTCGCATCGAATAATACCGTCACGAACCGACCAGACCTTATCGACAGTCCAGTTCTTATCGGTATCTGCTTTGTCGTCGGGAATGAAGCGAACCCAGCCGTCGAGGTCTTTACCATTGAACAGGACGGTTTTTTCGGCAGGCTTAACCGGCCAGGGTATATCTTTCACAGGCTCGATATAGATATTTCTGTATTCGATTGGGACGCCTTCGCTCTGCAGGCATATTTTTCCGCTTGTTACAGAACAATCCGTGGCCTCGTTCATGAGCTTGCCATTGACGTACGGCCGGACGGTTCCGCCGACACACCATACCTCGTAAACGTTCCATTGACCGGGTTCTTTCTCGTTGTGTTCGCCATACTTTAGGACCCGTCTGCCCTTGACGCGATGGCCGCCGATTTTATGCTCGTTGAACTCCAGACCGCCAATCTCCCAGAAATCGCCCTGGTTGCGAAAGCCGCCCTGGCACTCAAGGCTTTTGGGCCAAACACTGTCTTCGCCGACCATGTGGACAAGTGCTCCGTTGTTTCCGGGGCGGGCCGGCCAGCGATACTCGAAGTGAAGCTTGTAGTTTTTGTATGCATTGACTGTACGGATGTAGCCGGCCGGTTTACCAGCGCAGGCGAGAATGCCTCTCGGTTTGATTTTCCAGGTCTCATCTATGTTGCCCTGATTGTTTCTCAAAAATCGAAACAAGTCGTCAAAGCTGCTGCCATCAAAAAGCATAATCTTTTGCTTAGGCTCAATAGCCTCCTCGGCGTTACATATTGTCAAAGATGAAGATACAATAGCCAACGTTACAGCGAGCAGTAATAAAATGCGGTTCATTTTGTCCTCCCTTCGGAATACTTTTTTTTAATCTCGACATGAATATGCCATTAGCTAATATCCCTGTCAGGATTCAGATTTTTCTCGGATTTTTATCATACTTTATTTGATTGAATACAACAACTAAATTGCACAATACTAAACAATCTTCTTACTAAGCATTACTCCTAAGCTGTGTGCTTTTTGCCTTTCGGTATCCGGTGACAGTAATGCTGCCGTCCGGATGGACTTCGGCTATTGCGTAGGAGTTGTTTTGAAGACCATGGCCCTCAACTACCGCTTTCAAGGTATAGTAGTGGATTCCCGCGATGTTGCTGTAGCTGCCGGAATGATGATGTCCCTGGAAGACTGCGAGCACTTTTCCGGAAGCTTCCAGAATTTGCCTGACCTGGGCCGCATTTTTCACATAGACTGAGCCGGTACCATCGAGCAGTTGATGAATGAAAACGACAACGGCCCCGGGTGCCGAGGCGAGGTCTTTTCGGAGCCAATCGAGTTCTTTAGAAGGAATATTAGCATCGGTCCAGTCGAAATTGCCATGATCATAGTCCGCACCATCCGTTCTGTAATTTGCGTCGAGTACAACATAGTGCAGACCATTGGAGTCGAATGAGTAATAACTGCGATTGGAATCTATTTTCGTATTGTCCACCCGTTTTAGAAACTGCACTTTCGAGATGCTGTCTATATCGTGATTACCGAGGACATGATAAGTCGGGCCTTTGAATCGTTTGAGCACTTTCTCGGCGGTCTGAAGATACGAAAGGGTGTTTTTCTCAGCCGGCGGTTTGTCCTGGTCTTTGAAATCACCGAGTTCGATAAGAAAATCGACACTTTCGGCGTTCATTAGCGTTACGCACTCGGAGAGTTTATCGAGGGATTCGCGATAAAAACGCGTGCCCTGTGCATCGGCATCGGCATAATGACAGTCGGTAACGAGACCAAAACGAGCTGTGCGTTGCCTGGCTTTTGAGTCACCATTGATGGCGTATGAAATGGCCGGGACGGTAAGGCCGGCCAACGAGGCTACGGACGATTTTAAAAATATCCGGCGGGTGATTATCCAGTGAGTATTTTTGTCCATTACGCTATCCTTCTCTATACTGAGACAATAATCATTTCTTCACATCATAACACCACAGCGTATCGTGGTAGCGGAGGTATAGCCGACCATCGAGCAGGACCGGATGCGCCCAGGCGTCTTTTGTACGTTTAGAAAACAGGCGAAAACGACCGGCTGTTTCCAGGCCGTTGTTTCCCCATTTTAAGAGGGCTACTGTGCCGCTCTCATCGAGGCAATAAAGTCGTCCGTCGGCGTATATTGCCGCTCCGGTAGTAAGACCTTTCAGTTCATATTTCGTTTTACCTGTCTGCCAATCAACTCCGAACCACCATTTTGAATTTTTGTATCCGGCGGCGAACAGGGTACCATCGACGAGTACAGCCCCGCCCGTAACGGTATCGAGTTGTGAAGTCCAGATATGCTCGGCGGCGATGGATTGTCCGGCCGCAGCAAGTCTGTAGAGCCTGCCGTTCTCGGCATAGGGAGTGACATAGTACACCTTGCCGGAACCATATATCGGAGTAGCCGCATTGACGCGATGCGGATTTTTCAGCGGGACGGTCCAGAGCAGCTTGCCGGTATCGGCATCAACGCCGAAACCGTGAGCTGAGGAGCAGTTGGCAATCAGCCTGCGCCCCTGGTACTGGAATATAATCGGCGAGCTGTGAGAGGCACGGTCCTCGCCAAGTGGCTCGGTAGTCCAAACCGTCCGGCCGTTGTGTTTGTCAAGTGCGGCCATTAGGGCCTTTTTTCCCCCAGGTGTTACTATTAGCCGCTGGCCGTCTATTAACAGACATTCGCTCAAAGCCCAGGTGATATTTCTGGCGTCGAAACGCTTGAGAATATTGACCGTCCAAATCTCGTTGCCTGAAGCGGGGTCCAGACAGGCCAGACGACCGTGTGCATTCAAATGATACAGCCTGCCTTCTGAGAATGCGCATGATGCGCGGGCCCCGGGATATGGATTTTTCCAGTACTTTCCGTTTTTCGTTTTCCATACTGGCTTGCCGTTTCTATCGAATGCAAATATTACCAAGTCTTGCCCTACATCGCCGGTGATGTACAACCGATTGTCAACAACGATTGGCGAGGACCATCCTTTGCCAAGGCCGTTAATCTTCCAAAGCAGTTTTGGCCCGTCTTGAGGCCAGCTTCGCAGCAACCCTTTCTCGTTTGAAATACCATCACGGCGCAGGCCCCGCCACTGCGGCCAATCCGGTTCGGGCGAGGCAATAAGCCCGTCGGCAGCGGACAGAGAGGTCGGTATCAAGGCAATAATAGGAAGAGCCAAGAGGCATAGAATGATAAAAAATCCTGTATGCGACAGGGTTTGGCTTTTACGACAGTTACGTATAGCGGCGAAATGACATTTCATAAGCGGTTTGTCCTCTTTCAATTTGTTTTTGACCATGGTTTTATTATAACTTTTGGGCAGGATAACAGCAATAGTCCAGATCCACAAATCCACACCAGTCTGGCAAAATCTGTTGGCATCAGGCATTTGATTAGGTTATTATTATCAATTACTAATTATCATTTTTTGTATAGAAGGAGGCACTGCAATGAAACGAATACATTTTTTCTTTCTGATTGTCGTAGTGGGATATCTCCTGTTCACAGGGGCAACGGCAGTTTTACAAGCAGCTGATGAGAAATTTGTGTCTCTGTTTAACGGCAGGAATCTTGACGGTTGGGTGAATGTAAACTGTGCGCCGGAAACATGGAAGGTAAAGGACGGGATGATTATCTGCAACGGAGTTCCGACCGGCGTGATGCGAACAGAAAAACAATATGAAAATTATATTTTGGAATTGGAGTGGCGCCATATAATAAAAGGCGGCAACGCCGGCTTATTCATTCACTCTGAGGATTTACCGGTAACTGGAAAACCGTTCACGCGTGCCATTGAGGTGCAGATACTCGACGGCCACAATAGCGAACACGCCACCAGTCACGGCGATATATTCGGTATTCAAGGTGCAACTATGACGCCTGATAAACTCCATCCGGGCGGCTGGATGCGCTCCCTGCCTGCTGAACGGCGATGCAACCCGGCCGGCCAGTGGAACCATTATCGCGTCGAGAGCCGAAACGGCACGGTCAGCCTGGCTGTTAACGGCAAGGTGGTTACTCACGCATTTCACTTGAATCCACGAAAAGGATATATCTGCCTCGAATCCGAAGGCGGTGTAGTTCATTTCCGCAATATTCGTATTTGCGAACTACCCGGCTCCAATCCTCCGGATGATGTGGTTGCACAGAAAAACCGGGGCTTTCGCTCTCTCTACAACGGCCTGGACCTTCGCGGCTGGAGGCAGGTCCCCGGCAATGAGGGACACTGGAACGCTAAGGACTGGATTCTGGATTATGACGGCAAGGCAACCGGAGACGATAAGAACCTGTGGACGCAGGATGAATTTGGAAATTTCGTTCTTATCGTTGACTGGCGTTTGCCGGACAAGCCTGAGGTTGAGAATGTTCCTGTGATTTTACCGGACGGCTCAGAGGCTACAGATGCTGAGGGTAAGCAAGTGACTGTCCCGGTGATGGATGCCGGTGACAGCGGTATTTACCTGCGTGGTACCTCGAAGAGCCAG
Organism: Planctomycetota bacterium; assembly: GCA_019456195.1. GTDB lineage: Bacteria > Planctomycetota > Phycisphaerae > Sedimentisphaerales > Anaerobacaceae > NIOZ-UU13. Next base: position 21,864 of record VRUK01000066.1, read on the forward strand.
ATTAATATCTGGAACTGGCCTGTCGGCTCAGGTGAAATCTGGGGATATCGCAGGGACGGGAATATGACGGAGCAGGTGCGAAGGGGTGCAACACCAATCCTCAATGCGGACAATCCGGTCGGCCAGTGGAACCGCTTCGAGATTACAGCCGTTGATGATAAGGTTACAGTCGTATTAAACGGCAAGACGGTAATTCGCCAGGCCCGCCTGCCGGGATTACCCAAACGCGGCCCAATCGCCCTGCAGCATCACGGCGACCATATCCAGTTTGCCAATATTTATATAAAGGAACTTAAATAACGTATCCAGGTCAAATTCTTCTGCTGTTGTAATCTGACTGGAAGGAGAAAATATATATGGCTGAAAAAAAGGTTTCATCTGAAAGGAACCGTTCAAAATTACAGGGGGATTTTTCCCGGCGTGGTTTTATCAAGCGCGGCGGTTATGCCCTGGCTGGGACAATGCTGGCATCGCAGGGAGCGCTGGCTATCAACACCGCGGGTAAAAAGGTTCGCATAGGTGTTGTCGGAGGTGGTTTTGGGACATCCTTTCAGTGGCATGAGCATCCGGACTGTGTCGTTCAGGGGGTAAGTGACCTGCGTGAGGACAGGTGGAAACGACTAATGCAGGTATATAATTGCCGGAAAGCCTACAACTCGCTTGAGGAATTAGTACTTGCTAAAGACATCGACGCGGTAGCGATATTTACCGACGGCCCGCTTCATGTTCAGCATACTATTGAGGCGATGAAAAACGGCAAGCACGTTATATCAGCCGTGCCCGCCGCCTGGGCCACTATTGAGCAGGCCGAGCTGCTTTTGGATACTGTCAAAAAATACGGCCTGACTTATATGATGGCCGAGACAGGTTACTATCAGCAGTCCACGATATCGGCGCGTAAGTTTTACCGGCAGGGCAAGTTCGGCTCTCTTTATTATTGCGAGGCTGAGTATCAGCATCCCGGCCTCGAATCGCTCTATTTCCGGGATGGCAGGCGAACCTGGCGGCATGGTATGGCCCCTATGCACTATCCGACACACAGCACTTCACAGCTTATCGGCGTTAGCGGCGAGAGGCTGACGGAAGCTGTATGTCACGGCTGGGGCGACGATGATCCGATTCTCAAAGATAACGTGCATGGCAATCCGTTCTGGAATGGTTCGGCAATGTTCAGGACAAACCGCGGCAATGCCTTCCGCATGAATGTATGGTGGAAAGGCGCCCACCGAGGCTGCGAGCGGTCGCAGTGGATAGGCGACAAGATGAGTTTCTATACGGCGCATCCCAACGGCACGCCGGCGGTTATCATTCGTTCGGCTAAGCAGATGGAAAAAGACGATGCCGGCTTTGTTCGGGAGGCGCCGAAGTTCGAACATTATAAACAACCTCATTGGTGGAAAACGGACATGCTGCCCGAGCCGTTACGGCATAACAGCGGACACGAAGGTTCGCACACTTTCCTGACACACGAATTTATTGATTCCCTGGTACACAGCCGCAAACCTGCGATTGATGTTTACGAATCCTTAGCTTATACTGTGCCGGGTATTATTGCGCACCAGTCGGCGCTGCGAGAAGGAGAATTAATGAAAATTCCTCAGTACGATAAAAATGTGTAAGTTGCAGAGAACGACAACCGAACAATTAGACTATATTTAAGATGGAGAACCAATTATGAAAAAGACTATTTTGCTGACAGTTTTGTTAATTGTACTTTTAACGCAACTTTTTGAGGTCGAAGCCCGGGAAAAGGTCTTTCGTATTGGTATGATAGGTCTTGATACATCTCATGTTATTGCCTTTACAAAGGTTATCAATGACCCGGCCAACAACTACGGCTGCAAAGTTGTTGCCGGTTATTCAGGCGGCTCGCCGGACATTCCTTCTTCGGCCGATCGAGTCGAGAACTACACGAACCAGCTCCGTGACAAGTACGGCGTGGAAATTGTCGATACCATCGAGGAGCTTTGCGAGAAGGTTGACGGAATTCTGCTGGAAAGTGTTGACGGCCGGCCACATCTGGAGCAGGTACGTCCTGTTATTGCGGCAAAGAAACCCGTCTTTATCGACAAGCCTATGGCCGGCAGTCTGGCGGATGTGATTGAGATATTCCGGCTTGCTAAGGAAAACAACGTGCCGTGCTGGTCGAGCTCTTCTTTGCGATATGGTCCCGGCGTTATCGGTATGAGAAATAATGACGAGGTTGGCGAGGTGCTTGGCTGCGACGCCTTCAGTCCGTGCAGTCTTGAAGAGCATCACCCTGACCTGTATTGGTATGGCGTCCATGGTGTCGAGATTCTCTTTACTATTATGGGCACCGGCTGTGAGAGTGTCAGCCGCGTGCAGGCCAAAGATTACGAGTTTGTTACCGGTCTCTGGAAAGACGGGCGAATCGGAACTTACAGAGGTCTGCGGACAGGCAAAAGAGGCTACGGCTCGATGGTTTACGGCACAAAGGGCATTGTCCAGGGCGGCGGCTATGGCGGCTATGAACCTTTAATAGTTGAAATCATCAAATTCTTCAAGACCGGTAACGTACCCTTGCCGCCTGAAGAAACTATCGAAATCTTCGCTTTCATGTCCGCCGCTGATGAATCCAAAGCAAAAGGCGGCGCGGCTGTTTCTATAAAAAAACTCATCGAAAAAGCTGAAAAGCAAAACAAGCTTCGCCGAAGGCGTCGTTAGAAAGGTAAACTTAATCAATTTAGGATAAACAAAATGGTACGCTCTTACGGGAACAACAAGGCAGTTATATTAACTCCTTTTAAAGGATTGGTTATTGTACTGGCCGGATTATTTTTATTCACTTGGTCTCAGGCCGCAGCACAACAGCTTACCGTCGATAACGCCGTGATTTCAGTTACGCTTCATACCGATGATGCAACCCTGTCGGTCACTGATAAACGCACCGGACAGACCTTGCGACAAAAACCAATAACAAAAGGCAAAATAATCCAATGCACCGCAGCCGGATACGGCATTGAAATGACATGGCGTCAACCGGGCTTGGGTATGGACATTAAAACCAGGCTATTGTTGGATAACAATCGGCCCGAGTTTACAATGGAACTTTCAGCCGAGGGCAAACTCAACCGGGCGTTGAAGTTTCCGCATCCGTTTGTGAGCGAAGCCGGCACATACCTGGTGGTGCCTATGAACGAAGGGATTTCATACCCGGTCGAAGATAAGACAATAAGTCCGAGAAGACTTATCACATACGGCGGACATGGTATATGTATGCCCTTCTGGGGTGTAACGGATGGCTTACAGGGACACATGGTTATTTTTGAAACGCCGGATGATGCCGCTATACGTATTCAGCGGATAGATGAAAAACTCTGTATCTCGCCCGAATGGGATTCGCAAAAAGGACAGTTCGGTTATACCCGCAGGCTGCGATACGTATTCTTCGATAAAGGCGGGCATGTAGCAATTTGTAAACGGTATCGCTCTTATGCTCAAAAGGCGGGTCTATTGAAAACCTTAGAGCAGAAACGAAAAGAAAATCCTGACGTGGACCTGCTGATTGGGGCGGTGAATGTCTGGTGCTGGGAAAAGAATGCTCTAAGTATAGTTCGTGAGATGAGATCTCTTGGAATTAATCGAATTTTGTGGAGCCACCGTGATAAGCCGGATGTTATCAAAGCGATGAACAAAATGGATGGTGTCCTTTCAAGTCGTTATGATATCTACCAGGACCTGATGGACCCGCATGTCGTTCAGCAGCAGCTTCGCGGAGTGCACCCGGACTGGACCCAGGACGCTTGGCCGAAGGACATTATGCTCGATAGTAGTGGCGAGCCGCGCAATGGATGGCGAGTGAAAGGCAAGGACGGCAAAATGTATCCGTGCAGTGTCCTGTGCGACAGAGAGGCGCCGAAGTACGCCCGGCAGCGCGTACCCGCCGAGCTGAATACTCATCCTTATCGCAGCCGTTTTATTGATACGACAACCGCCTCGCCATGGCGTGAATGCTACCATCCGGACCATCCGATGACCCGGGGTGAGAGCCGATACTGGAAAATGGAACTGCTGCGTTGTATATCCGAAGATATGAAACTTGTAACCGGCTGTGAGACAGGGCACGATGCGGCCGTGCCGTATGTTCATTACTTCGAGGGTATGCTTAGTCTCGGCCCGTACAGAATCCCGGATGCCGGTCGGAATATGAGAAAAATCTGGGACGAGGTCCCCGATCGCGTGGCCAAGTTCCAGGTGGGGCATAAGTACCGGCTGCCGCTCTGGGAGCTTGTATATCACGATTGTGTTGTCTCGCAGTGGTATTGGGGCGACTACAATAATAAACTGCCTGCCTTATGGGACAAGCGGGACCTTTTTAATATTCTCTACGGTACGCCGCCGATGTTTATGTTCACCCGGCAGGTATGGAGCAAATACAAAGACCGATTTGTTCAAAGCTATAAAGATGTATGTAATGTCGCCCGCGCGGTCGGCTACGCTGAGATGACAGATCATCGCTTTCTTACGCCTGACAGAGACGTTCAGCAAACGAGCTTTGCAAACGACACTACTATAACGGTCAATTTTGGAAGCGAATCTTACCGTTTGCCTGATGGTGAAAAGCTCAAGCCAATGGGCTACCATCTAACGACCGGAAAATAAAATTCGAAACAGCTTCTATTTGTCGTATTTAAGCTCGCCTCCTTTTAAGCGTCTGAGCTGTTTGAACCTCTTAGGCTGTTTGAAATCGGGCACTTCGGCAAGGGTCTTTTCGTAGATGGCTTTAATGCGTTTGACAACATCAGGATGCTTCTTGCTTACATCGTGCTGCTCAGCGGGATCGGCTTCGAGGTCGAAGAGCATTATATTTTTCGCCTTGTCACCACCAATCACACCCGGATAATCTTTGGGCTGTGACTGTTCATAAGGTGCTATTAAAGTCACGCCGTCCGGCCCCCTCGGATCCACCCAGTTATCTACGAGCTTCGGTAAGCCGCCCGGCGAACGGACGTGAAGTTTCCATTTACCGCTGCGGATTGTTGCGAGATTCGGGCCCTTCATCCCGAACAGCATCTCATGGGGACTCTTAGCCTTTGCCGAAGTCAGTAGTGGCCAAATGTCCCTGCCGTCGATAACGCGGTCTTTCGGTATATCGACTCCGGCGGCCTTGAGAATAGTCGGAAAGATGTCAATGGAGCCGGCCGGAGAGTTATTGACAATACCGGCGGGAATCTTGCCAGGCCATCGGGCAATCATTGGCACACGAAGACCGCCATCCCATGTACGGCTTTTCATGCCGCGAAGACCGCCCGTGCTGCCGCCATACCATGGGCCGTTGTCTGAGGTGAAAATTACAAACGTATTGTCATCAATCCCTAATTGTTTGAGCTTATCAAATATTTGGCCAACCGAGAAGTCCAGCTCACGGATAACATCGGCGTAGAGGTCGTCCGGCGTTTCCGGCGTGTAGAAATCCTCCGAAGCCGCAAGCGGTTTATGCGGCATTGCATGGGGCAGGTAGAGGAAAAAGGGACTATTGCGTTTGAAGCTGCTGTCAATAAAATCAAGAGCACGTTGAGTATAGCGTTTGGTCAACGTTGCCTGTATGACGGGATACTCAACGACCTTTTCATTTTCAACGAGCTGAACTGGACGCATATCATTCGAGTACAGAATCCCATAGTACTCATCGAAGCCCTGTCGTCGGGGAAGGTACTTAAACGTATGCCCCAGATGCCACTTGCCGATACAAATGCTGGCATAGCCGGCCTCTTTGAGCGCTTCGGCGATAGTAATCTCAGAGTCCGGTAGCCCGACACTATTGATACCACCATCGGGTGCAGGATTAAATACGACACCATTACGGAACGGATACCTACCGGTCAGAATCGTTGCCCGCGAAGGAGCGCAATAAGGCGTGGGTACATAGTAGCTGGTCAGCTTGGCGCCCTCGGCGGCCATTTGTTCCAGATTGGGCGTCTCGAACGGCGTTTTTTTCAAGCCGAAACCGCTGATATCTCCATAGCCCAAATCATCAGCAAAAATGAGTATAAAATTCGGTTTCTTAGAAGTATTGCCCCAACCTGCTGAATTGGGCAGCATCATCGCTGCAATACCACTCCCTATAAATCCTAAGAAATTACGACGGCTTAGTTTTTTGTCCATGATGAAACTCCTCTACTATATAAATTAAGCTGCAAGGATTAAGTACTTTTTTACTGCTTTAGCTGCCATTCGTAAATTGAAGGCACCTTCGGAGTTGGTCTTGGTGCATCTCCGAGTGGAAATGCTTTGTTGTCTTCGAATACCACCGGCTTGGCTTTGCCTGCTGTCAAGCTGCCATTGCCGCCATATAACCTGTTCTCTATTATCTCGGCTCCTAAACAGTCGGACGTGGCGAGCAATACCATCGGCGATTTGCCGTCCTTGAGGATAAATACATTGCCCTTAATAATATGGTCGAAACTTGCTGTTTGGGCTGACACACCCGGTCCGCTATCGGCGATGAAACGGTTGTAGAGAATCAGCCAGTTTTCATTCATACCACCCATCCACAGACCCGCTCTCGGAGAGCTGACATCGCAATTGTACACTACGTTTCTCGGCCCGTTCGGACCATGTGCCGTGTCTTTAGGCGGTGACGCCCACATTCCATATCCATAGCCTCCATGGCCCCGGACAGACTCGATTACACACTGTTCGATAAGGTTTTCGTTCGTCCAGCCCGAGTGCCACTGGCCGTCGCTCTCGTGGAACACGCTTTTGCGAATCACACAGCCGCTTGCGGCCCACTGGAAAAGGGGCGCATGCCGCATTTTGAATGTCTCGACGTTTTCTATCAGGCAATCCCAGCATCGGTCCCAGCCGGTATAGGCCGTACCGCCGCCGCCTTTGAACCAGGCGTCATCGAAAACGCAGTCGCGGATTTCGCACCATTTTGCCATCGAGCCGTACACGGGAAAGCGGCCGCACTTTTTCACAGTTACGTCTTTTGCCCAGCAGTTCCATCCGTGATAAAAGACCACAGTGCTTATCCAAAGGTTTTCCATCTGTTCTATGCGGAGAGATTCAATTCCGCATCGCTGTATTGGGGAGACTTTCTGTATATAAGAGCCGTCGATAACAGGAAATTCGATTCGCAGAGGTTGATTGATAGTAACAGTTTTGTTTCTAATATCGCTGATGACTACCTCGTATTGACGATATGCCCCCCACTTACAGGCGTTTTGAGTTAGCTTTTTCCATCGCTCTGTTGCGGGCCCGTCGATAAAAACATAGTCGCCGACCCGAAGCCCATTGGTGCTTTCCAACTCCAGCTTCATATCACCTCGCTTGCCGTCCCGGGTCAGCTTTAATTTTCTACCGGTCGTCCCTTTGCCGGCGAAAGTAATAGCCGCTCGCGTATCGTCAACAAGCCCGGTGTCATTAAAGGTCGAATCAAGGATGATTGAGATTTCTCCCTTGCACTTTGTTCCATTTGTATATTCTGCGATACCTTTTAAGATGTGCTTGCCATCCGAAAGTTTGCCGACAGCATTTCGGCCGTATATGGTAAAGGCGAATGTATTTCCCGAGTGTTTACTTCGACTCCATTGACCAATAATCGTATCATCAACCATTACCGTCATTTTCATCAAACCGGCGGGTTTACTGTGCATTTCAATTCGTGTATTTTTGCCCACCTTGCCGCCTTCAGATGGATTGTAAAAAGTCACGCCGTTATCGGGAATCGAATATCGAAAGATTAAATTGGTCTTTCCGGAACCTTTGCCTCTGATAACCACGTTATCGTGGCGTACTGTCACCATACGGTCGAGATAATAGAGGCCTTCTCCAATCAGCACCGCGCCTCCGCCCATTCCACCCGCGGCCAGGCATGCTTTCGCCAGAGCTTCGGAGTCGTCGATTTGGTCGTTTGCTTTAGCGCCGAAGTCCTCGATTGATACAACCGCTTCGACCTTCGGAATCCCGCCCTGGACGCCGCATTTTGTCCAGTTTGGATACACGATTCCGTCCGGACCGATCACATCAGCGGCAGTCAATCTGGCTTTCTCATTCGGTTTGATTTTGTACTGTCTTTCCCAGGGTATCGCGGAGGCGGTTCTATTTGATGAGCTGCCATCGGCTGAACGAGTGAAAATTCCGAAAAGTATCAGAAAAACAACCGGAGGCACTACAAGTACAGATATCACAGGTCTGAGTAATCGCATCGTGAAATACTCCAATGATGGGTTATTGTGTTACTATAGTATGGCTTACTAATAGCAGAATCGAGGCGAAAAATCAAGGGAAAAGCATCTCGGGCATTAGAGATACCACAAAGATTTTAGGAGAATTACTAAGTTGTCATCGTCAAGAGTATTTGGTATGATAATACCGCACGGAGTAAATACCAAAATCTCAGGTTTACGTAAGGAAAGGCAGGCAAGGAATCTGGAACGACGAAGAACCAACAAGACAGATGCCATAAGCCGCCGGCAGTTTCTCAAAAGCACAGCGGCCGCGGCAGGCACAGTTTTATTAGCCCCGACAATCGTTCCGTCTTCTATTTTCGGCGCCAACGCACCGAGCAATCGTATAACAGTCGGAATGATTGGAATGGGCAGGCAGGCCTATTACTCCAATTTAAAATCGTTTCTAAGTGCATCCGACACCCAGGTTATAGCTGCTTGTGACGTGGATGCATGGAGACTTGACAACGCCAAAAAAGCCGTTGAAAAACATTACGCCAAAGAGCAGGCTTCCGGCAAGTTCAGGGGCTGTTCGATATACAAGGATTTTCGTAAGCTTCTGGCACGCTCGGATATCGATGCGGTAATGATTTCCACGCCCGACCACTGGCATGTGCCGATGGCTATAGAAGCAGCCAAAGCCGGAAAAGACATCTGCTGCGAAAAACCTCTGACCCTGAGTATCGCCGAAGGCCGGGTTCTCAGCGATACGGTAAAGCGATACAATCGTGTGTTCCGTACCGATAGTGAGTTCCGTTCGCATGCATGTTTCCAACGCGCCTGCGAGCTTGTATTAAACGGGCGAATCGGTAAGGTGCACACAATTCGTACGGGAGTGCCCGCCGGTGACGTAGGATGTGAGCCTCAACAGGAAATGCCGGTACCGAAGGAGCTTGATTATGAACTGTGGCTTGGGCCTGCACCATCGGCGCCATACACCGTCAAACGTGTTCATGCTCCACAAAGCTATGAGCGTCCCGGCTGGATGCGGGTTCTGGACTACTGCGAAGGAATGGTTACTAACTGGGGGGCGCACCTGAACGACATTGCCCAGTGGGGCAACGGTACAGAACGCACCGGCCCGGTTGAAGTCGAGGGCTCCGGCCACTTTCCTACAGAGGGTCTGTGGAACGTACTGCTGGGTTTTGAAATCAAGTACAGGTTCGCTAATGGTGTCCGCCTGTTCTATAGTATAAGTCACCCCCACGTTCGGTTCGAAGGTACTGACGGATGGATCGAAGCCGATTACAATACCCGCGCTCTGAAGGCTCATCCCGAGTCGATTCTGAAATCAACCATTGGCCCGGATGAAATTCATCTGCCTCTTAAAAGCGAAAAGAGGGACTTCATTGATGCCGTTAAAACGCGCCGGCAAACGCTGGCGGACGCAGAGGTAGGTCATCGAACAACCTCTCTTTGCCAATTGGGACACATTGCTATACAGGTAGGACGAAAATTAAAATGGAACCCGGACGCTGAACGGTTTACGAATGACGAAACTGCCAATCGTCTCCTAAGCCGGCCGATGCGCAGCCCATGGCGTCTGTAAAAAGTTTGTCGAAAACTTATGATAGGATTGGGATATGAAAAACAAAAAAGCCAACAAGACAAGCATAATAACCCGCCGGCAGTTTCTAAAAAATTCGGCGGCTGCCGCGACAGGAACGTTTCTATTAGCTCCGACAATCGTACCGTCTTCGGTTTTTGGCGCTGGCGCTCCGAGCAATCGCATAACATTCGGATGTATCGGCGTCGGTCGTATGGGGCTCGGCGATTTGAGGGAAATTCTGGGATTTAAACAAGCCCAAATCATCGCTGTGTGCGACGTCGATTCCAACAGAGTAAAATACGCCCAACAGCTTGTAGATAAGCATTATAAAACGAACGGTGACTGTGCGACGTACAAAGATTTCAGGGACCTGATTGCACGAGACGACATTGACGCAGTTTCAGTTGTTACGCCCGACCAATGGCATGCTCTGCTTGCGATTGCCGCCGCCAAAGCCGGCAAAGATATCTTTCTGCAAAAACCGCTGACTCTGACTATCAAAGAGGGTCGAGTGCTAAGCGATACGGTTCGCCGTTATAACCGCATCTTTCAGGTCGGATCTCAGCAGCGCTCCGACACGAATTTTCGGACCGCCTGTGAGCTGGTACGAAACGGCCGCATCGGCAAGCTGCACACCGTCAAAGTTGGCTTCGGCACAGACCCGTCCACAACCACCCAACCACTAATGCCAATCCCTGGTGCACTCGATTATGATATGTGGTTAGGCCCTGCCGGATGGGCCGATTATACGGAAAAACGCGTCCATCCGCAAAAAGGCTACGACCGACCGGGATGGTTGCGCATCCAGGACTATGGTGCCGGTATGATTACAGGTTGGGGCGCCCACCATAACGACATCGCACAATGGGGAATGGGCACCGAATACACAGGTCCAGTTGAAATTGAAGGCCGGGCCGAATACCCGAAGGACGGGCCCTGGAACGTGCACGGCGACTTTTACATCGAGTACACTTATGCAAACGGAGTAAAGGTTATCTGCGCAGATAACAAAAAAAACAAACAAGGCGTGCTTTTCGAGGGAACCGAAGGCTGGGTCGGTGTCATGCGAGGCCGCATCGATGCCGAGCCGAAGTCATTATTGACCTCGACTATCGGCCCGAATGAAATTCATCTCTACA
>VRUK01000006.1 GCA_019456195.1 Planctomycetota bacterium
GTAAGAGCACGGTCAACAGCAAGAACACCTTCGGTGCGGACAGACCAGACGGGACCTTCACCCCGCTTAAGACCCAGACGGCGGGCAAGAATCGAAAAATCGTCATAAGGATAGGTAAGAGGTATCTCAACCATCTTGACCGATGCGTAACCACGTATATGATTGCGAATCAGATTCGCAAACTCCGACTTAATGTCGGGCATTACCAGATATATAGGCTGATATTCCAAAAGAGACTGTAACTGCTCGAGACCGCGAGTGAAATTCAAAAGACGATTGTGAAGCTGGGCATCGCCTCTGGCGGAAAAAGGCTCCAGACTTAAAGTAGATGCGATAATCGCCTGCGGACTGCCAAGAGGGTCAGGCAGCGAGCCGCTGTAGGCGTCATAGAAAAACTGCCATGCGCCTAAGGTCAGTAACCTGTAACGCTTGATACCGGATGCACCCATCTCCTGAGCTATGTGAGGTAAATCCTCGTCATCTATTTCGGCTCGCTCGGCAAGACGGGCCACGTCCTCAAGGACGATATGACCTTCGCGTTCGTTCAGACGGACACGCCCGGCACGAGGGGCAAGGAGTGGAACTGAATAATTGTCCAGGTCCTTGGCTAGAACATCGCCGCCGTTTACCTGCTGACCTTCCTCGACACAAAGCTCACCAAACGAAAAACGCCGGCTGCGTAAAGGAAGATAAAGGACTTCCGGCTCCGGCATTAACTTTATCATGCCATCAGGACGCCCCTGAAGTAATATGTTATGACCACCACGAAATTTCATATTATTGCTCTGTCACTTCCAGTCTCTACTAAAGATATTTAGAAAATTCATAATATCACAATAAACTCAGTTGTTCAATCAAATGTTAAGCCCTAAGGAAGCTTAAACCAATAGAAAAAGGGCGTTTTCCCAGATGCGAGAATTTTTGGAGGTCAGTTGCTTTTCAAAAAGTCGCAGACAATTATCGCATTTTTTAAGACAAATTTTATCAATGCTGAAAAAATGCAATTCTTGATATTAATGTACTACCTTGAACCTGGCATTGAGCTTAAACAGATGCTTCATAGGTAAATTAAGGACTTGTGAAGGCTCAAGTGATAAGGACGTGCGTATCTGCTCAAGAATACATTCGATCCTTTCTTCGTCAATCGCAATTAAGGTAAACCAAATATTGAAATTATCATTACGAAGATAACTATGGGTTACTTCAGGAAATTGTCCTATTATTTTGGCGGCTTGCTCGATAACATCCGCCTGGCAATTGACCGCAACTAAGGTGCTGCAGAAACCGAGCTTGCGTGAATCAAGACTTGCTCCAATCCGGCGAACTACCCCTTCGCTTATCAATTTCTGGATCCTGTCCCAAAGCTCGTCACAGGGAATTTGTAACCTCTGCGCTATGATTTCATAAGGCCTTTCGCTTAAAGGAAAATTATTTTGAAGTGCGTCCAGTATCCGGCAATTCTGTTCATCCATAGAATATCCTTCGCAGTATAATAACCATAAGCAATTTAATGGTCTATTTAGTTACTTCACTGTTTTTGTAACGTAATCGGACGTGATTTATATATTGCAACGAAGTACATAACAATCATATCTTTGCACTTGACCCTCGTTGATCCGATTGCTATATATTGTATATATGAAAACTGTTGTAATGTAAAGCCAAAGGTTGTGAGAGATCATCAATTGCCGGCAAGTTTATACCTCATACTCCGCCATATTTCTCGTTATTGAGAATATAAAAATATTTTTATTTTTTCTGAAGGAAGTCAATGTTAGACGGAAAAATATATCTTGTTGGTACAGGTCCAGGCGATGTGGAACTAATCACAGTTAAAGGCTATAAGTTAATATGTCAAGCCGATGTCATTTTGCATGACCATTTAATACCGTCTGAGCTATTGAGGCTTGCTAAACCAGGTGCTGAAATAATATCTGTTGGTAAATTTGCCGGTCGGCATACAATGCCTCAGGAGCAGATTAATAAGCTCTTGATTGAAAAAGCCAGGGACAACAAAGTTGTTGTCAGACTCAAAGGTGGTGATCCGTTACTTTTTGGCAGAGGTGGCGAAGAAGCCGAAGAATGTGTTCAGGCAGGAGTGGATTTCGAATTTGTCCCAGGTGTAACAAGTGCCCTGGCGGCTCCCTGCTATGGGGGCATACCACCCACACACAGAGATTGTACATCTAATGTTGCCATTGTTACGGGGCATCGAAAGGATGAAAAGGAAATAGAAATACCCAAAGCCGGAACTATTATCTTTCTAATGGGTGTCGCAAATATTGAAAAAATCATCAAATCACTTCTTGAAGCAGGCTGGCCGGGGCAGACAAAAATTGCAGCAATCGAAAAAGGCACCTGCTATGACCAAAGAGTTATTCAGGGAACTTTAGATGATTTTCTTGAAGTAACTCAGAAGGCACAAATGCGGACGCCGGCTATTTTTATTGTAGGTAAAGTAGTTGAGCTTCAAGAGAAACTGGACTGGTTTGGAAAAAAGCCGAGAATACTTCTACCGGGTACTCATCCGGACAAATACAGACATCTTGGAATCATTATTCACAGACCTCTGATTAAATCGGTGCCTCTCGATGATTATACGCAAGCCGATAAGGTGCTAAAACAGCTCAATACTTTTGATTGGATAGTATTTACCAGCACCAATGGCGTAGAATTCTTTTTCCAACGCTTAAATGCTGTTGGTCTCGATACCAGGTCCATTGGCACGGTGAAAGTTGCTGCCATCGGCAAAACAACAGCTGAAAAACTCAAAACGTTTGGAGTTCTGGTGGATATGCAGCCGAACCTGGAATCAAGCACCGGTCTGCTTGAAGAGTTTAAAAAAGTTTCAGTCAAAGGCAAAAGGATTCTTCTTGTAAGACCGAAAGTTGGGTCAAGTATGCTGTTAGATGATTTGGCTGATGCTGACGCTGCTATCGAGGCGGTGGTAGTTTATAGGAATGTTGATATAGAGTCTGAAGAAACTGATTTTGATTACATCGACCAGATATTATTCACAAGCGGTTCAACGGTCCGAGCTTTTTTGAAGCTATATGGCTCTGTGCCTGACGGCGTCAAAGTTTATTGTCTGGGACTGCCTACATTAAACGAGGCTAAAAAACATAATATATTTGCAGAGCTTCTGCCTTGATGTCTGTAAATCCTCATTATTTGACAGATGGATTTCGAAGCTTGTATTGCAATGCTCTGAAAGAAATGGTTTACAGGGCTCATACCTTCGGTCCGTACCTTTTTCTGTTTGTTTTTTTCTTTTCAGCCTCAAGTGATTCCGGTAGGCTGTGAAAACGATGTTCCGGATGGTTCCAGGCTACTGTTGTCAGAGTTGTTTCCTCAAATAGATCACGGAGTTTTTTTGTGGCGCTGATCCACTGGGCAAAAATATAACAGTTTTCCGGGCTTCCACCGCATTCACAGTGTTTTAACGGACAATCGTCAAACATTGATTCACCTTCGATACTGTTTATTACCTCAAGCAGGCTTATTTCCTCTGGTGGTCTGGCAAAAACGTGTCCTTTTTTGCGACCTTTTACGCCTTTGACTATATGTGCTTTTGACAGTCGTTGGAATATCTTGGCCAGGTATTCGGACGGAATTCCTTCTCCTTTTGCTATAGTATTGGTTGTAACGGGCAACTGTGTGGCGTGTCTGACCATATACATTAAAGCATGCAAAGCATAGGCGGTAGCTTTCTGAACTTTCATTGGAAAATCCTATCTGATAAATATATCAAAAAAGTAAATACGATACTTTCAAATTCACCCTGCTTTCCCTTTTTTTGTAGCTCTGCCAACATTGACTCCCAGTTCATCAATCTTCCTGTACAAACTTGACAACCCAACCTTCAAAGCTTTTGCTGCTTCAACTTTATTCCAATTATACTTGTTCAGGACTCTGCATATATGTTCCCTCTCGTATATTTTGACGGCCGCCTGCAGGTTCTCGCTTGTTTCATTTGGTAACATCGCAGTCGAGCCTAAGGATCCAATATCAGATATCTTTATAACATCGTCTTCCGCAAATATTACCGCTCTTTCTATTATATTCTGAAGTTCCCTTATGTTGCCTTTCCACTCATAATTCATAAGAAACTGCATGACATGGTCACTTACGCCCACACACTGCTTGCCCATTTCGGTATTATATTTTTTAATGAAATGCTCGACCAGCAACGGAATATCCTCTTTCCTTTCTCTTAATAAAGGAATATGGATGCCGACGACATTCATCCTGTAATATAAATCCTCTCTGAACCGTCCCAGTTTTATTTCTTCAAACAGGTCTTTATTTGTTGCCGCAATCAACCGCAAATCAATATCGACAGGTTCAGTAGAACCTACAGGTGTTATTTGTCTGTTTTCCACTGCCCGGAGTAACTTTACCTGGCAGTTCAACGGCATATAACCAATCTCGTCTAAAAATAAAGTCCCGCCGTGAGCACTTTCAAAAAGTCCCTTCTTGTCTTTTATGGCAGAGGTAAAACTTCCTTTTTTGTGGCCGAATAATTCACTCTCAAGCAAACCTTCAGGTATTGCGCTACAATTGACTGCAATAAAACGCCTGCCATTCTTCGATCCCAGGGAGTGTATTGCGTGAGCAACTAATTCCTTGCCGGTTCCGCTTTTTCCTGTTATCAACACGTTACTTTTGGTCCGCGCCACTTTCCGAATAATTTCAAAAACCTGATTCATTGCCGAGGACTGGCCTATAATCTGAGTAATGTCGAACTTGCTGTTAAGCTCTTGCTTTAATTCCCGGTTTTCCTCCTGCAAATGCAGATACTGCAAATGCTGCCGAATTTTTGTCAGTATGTCTTCAAAAATTACCGGTTTCATCACGTAATCACAAGCGCCGAGCTTGATAGCCTCCACGGCCATTTCAATCGTTCCATAGGCCGTTATCATTATCACACGCGTCTCGGGCCTTACTTTCATTATTTCCCGCAGAACCTTTATGCCGTCTGAGCCGGGCATTTGGATGTCCAGTATCGCAACGGGATATGGATGCATCATAATGGCTTTTATTGCATCAGTTCCGTTGTCCACTGCTGTAACTTTCATTCCTTCTTCCCGAAGAACCTTTGCGAAGGTTTCTCTGAAGGTTACTTCGTCATCTGCTAATAGTATTTCGTTCATTGTCATTTTTTTGTCTCTCATTCCAATTCTTTTCATACTGTTTGGCGGAAAACATCAAAACTAAACGTCATTTTCCTTGATAGACTCCACTTTATTAGTGAAATGTTCCTCGTTATTATTGTCGCTGAATAAGTCCTTTTTGGGCCTTATCGGTATTCGGATTGTTACTGTGGTTCCCTTGCCTGGTTCGGATTCCATGGAAAGAGTGCCGTCAACTTCGGTCACAAGGTTGTAGCTTATGAAAAGCCCAAGGCCGGTGCCCTTGCCGATTTCCTTTGTTGTAAAGAACGACTCAAAAGCACGCTTACATACTTCCGGGCTCATTCCAATGCCGGTGTCACTGATGTAAATCTCAACTGTCTCGTCCCTGGATTGCCTTGTTATCTCAAGAGTGTGTTCCTTTTTGTCGGGCATGGCATTCATTGCATCCAGAGCGTTTATCAAGATGTTGAGAAGTACCTGCTCAAGAAGCTGGGGATTCAGCCACACCATTGGCAGGTCGTTGGTGCCGACATTCTTGATAGTAATCAACTGCATACGTTTATCGAACTTAACAAGTGACAGCGTATTATCTATCAACTCATTGATATCGACCCATTTATATACAGATGTCACCGGCCGGGACAAGCTCAGCATGCGCTTCAGGATATTGGATATCCGACTGACTTGATGACTGATAACCAGAAGATGCTCTTTTTCTTCGTGCGTATTAAGTTTTCGGCCAAGATACTGTGCCACCGAAGAAAGACTTGCCAGGGGGTTACCTATCTCATGAGCAATGCCGGTAGCCATCTGTCCTATCGCGACCATTTTTTCACGCTGGGCCATTTCAACTCGTGACATCTTTAACATCTCGTTAATTGCGGTTATCTCCTCAGTGCGGTCTAATAAATCTTCTTCCAGCTTTTTATGAATGGTTAAGTCCTGGCCCACAATAACATGTCCCAGCTTTTGTTCATCAATGCCGATAACTGGAGAACTCTGCGCCTCAATATATTGCTGTTCCGATCCGTTTGTTTTGAACTTAATTGCCTTGTCGCCACCTGTGTCTGTTGCTATGTTGTTGTCGGTTGAAAGACCTTTAATATGCTCTGCCATGATCGGTGGGAAATCCTCTGGGAAATCTCCGCTCTTGTCTATATGACTGTTTTTAGATGTGTGTGCGTTTTTCCACAGCTTCGCAGCAGGATTGCACATTGCTATCTTGCCGTCAGGGGTAATAAATATCAGCCCCTCGGTCATTGCTCCAATAATCGCACGAAGAAGGTCATTGTTTCGTGCTGCTTCTCTCTCTTTCACAGTCATCCGGGCGATGATAATTCTTGTTAAATATTGTGTCAGAAACACTGTGCAAACAAATGCCACAAAGGCGGCAAGAACATATACCGGATTTGTCCAAAGCCCTTCTACAGCATTTTTGATTTGCAGAGGATAATATCCCAGCCAGGTTCCTTCATTTAATTCATTTATTGCCAGTAGGCCAAATAGCAGTACGGTCGTTAATCCGACAGCGAATGAAAGATTTCTTGGCAGTATTATCGTTGCTATGATGACATGAAATATATAAAACAGGAAAAAAGGATTAGCAACACCACCCGAAAAAAGAAGCACTGCCGTGAGGATGACTAAATCTGCCTCCACCTGAACCATAGCCAGCACAATATCCGCTACAGCATAAGATGTTTTCTTGGTTGCTATACGGAAATAGAAATAATTACACAGTAAAAGTATCCCTGCACAGATGTAGATTGGAGTAGGGTTTGGCAATAAAGGGTAAGGAAAGACATAACTGCCCACCAGAACAGCAGCCACTATCCCGCCTACAGCAATCCATCTGAGCCGTATTAGCCAAAGAATCTGTTCGGCAAGAACCTCCTGCGAACACCGATTCGGTTTATCTATTATCCTATCCCTCATCCAAACCTCTAAAGTAATGCCCCATTCCTTGTGCCTTTCTGCTCAATTCTGACCCACCCCAGGATGTAGTTATCCGATTTGCACCTTTACAACATTAGTTCCTTAGGGACCCTATCATATTGATTGTTACTAACATTTTATCACCTATGCAACAAAAATACAAGGAAAAAATCCCATTTATGAGAAATTGTTAGTTTGATATGGCTTAATGGAGTCCGAAACTTCCCATGGCCGGGAATCTATGCTGACAAACGCTGATATCAATGAAGTAAACTACCTTATAACACTGATTATGGTAAAAATAAGCTTTTCAAAAACGCACATCGTTGTGGTTAATCAGGAAGCTGGAAAAGCTCTCCACAACGCTTTAATTCTTCCTGTTTATTTGCATCTAAGCCGATTTCTTCATCTGTCAAATAGCATCCCGAATCCGGCGCCCAAGGGTCATCGAAATACAAATCCGCCCGCACACGAAGACTACCGCCACATACATTAAAGAATTTGCAAAGCCTGCAGCGGCCTTTAACATATTCCCTGCGGTTCCGCAAACCCTTAAGCAAAGGATCGCTTGTATCGAGCCAAATCTCACTAAAACGCCTTTCGTGGATATCTCCCAAATCGTAATGCCCCCAAAACTGATTTGGATGAACCTTGCCATTATAATCAATACACCCTATTCCAACTCCGCTGCTGTACATCCCCCCACCGTTCCAGAGAAGCAGTTTCCAGACATTGGCTGCGCGCTCAGGGTCTTCCTTTAGCAATTTCAGATACAGGTAAACGCCGTCAACATGGTTGTCAACGGTCAATATATCTGTTTTTCGACCAGCTTCTTTGTATTGTTTTGTTTTAGCTAAAATTATCTCAATCGCTTCCCTGCTTTGAGCATGGCTGAGATCATCTTCTCCCATGACCTTTCCCCTGCCGCTTGGTACGAAGTGGTAAAAGCAGGCCCTCTCGACATTCTCTGCTTCGAAAAAGTCAAACAAGGCCTCCAAATCCTGAACATTCCTTTTCGTCAGAGTCAGTCTGAGACCTGTTCGCACTTCGGCATCCTGACAGTTTCTTATGCCCTGCACAGCCTTGTCAAATGCGCCGGGCACTCCCCTGAATTTGTCATTTACTTCCCCAATTCCGTCAAGACTGATGCCGACATAAGAAACTCCTTTTTGTTTAATTTTCCTGGCTACATCAGGGGTGATAAGAGTCCCGTTAGTTGAAATAACCGCCCGCATGCCCTGCTCACCTGCATATTCTATCAATTCAAACAAGTCGGGCCGAGTCAATGGTTCCCCACCGGAGAACAGTACCGACGGCACATTGAACTGGCCCAGGTCATCCAGAACGGCTTTTGCCTGGCTTGTTGTGACCTCATTACTGGCCTTGCCGATACCGCTGTCGTTATAACAATGAACACACTTCAGATTACACGTTCTGGTTATATTCCAGACAACAATAGGCCGTCTTTCAGATGCTTTTTTCGGGATTATTTCACCCTCGCGCTCGCCTGAGCCTTTTTTACCGTAGCGAAGCCAATCGCCGGGTGTAACCTCATCACAATATAATTTACTGATATTTATCATTGTTTACACTCAACCTCATATTCTAAACTATAATTAATGTGTTGCTTCTGGTGGAATATACGCACAAAAAGGTTCTTCCGCCATATAATTTTCCGTCGCTGCGTATGCTCTGCCACGACAGCCACCACATACTTCTCTATAACCGCAAATACCACACTTGCCTTCGAGACTGCTGCTTGTACGCATTCGCTCAAGGTCTTTGTTGCCCTGCCATATCTCTGAAAGTGTTTGCCTGAGCACATTACCGCAATTTACCGGCAAATATCCACAGGGAAATACATCTCCCTGATGGCCAACAAAAAGCACACCAAGCCCGGCAAGACATCCGCGAGTAGGTACCCCATGTCCGGCTTTGCCCGGTACTGGGCCGCTGCTGTGCGAAGGTTTTGTACGCTCCTGATACAGGCCCTCTTGTCTGATTATACGTTCATAGTGAGGCCCGCAGGTTACTTTCATTTGTAACTCACCGCGTCTGTCCAGCCGGCATACCTCAAGCATTTTTTGTTCATATTGCTCAGGTGAAAGCATGTCAGTTTCAGCCAGGACCTGCCCGCATCCGACCGGAACCAGCATGAATATATGCACAGCTACAGCCCCCATCGACTTGGCAAGTTTGTAAACATCCTCTAATTGTCCGGCGTTGTGCTTAGTCAATGTGATATTTATCTGAACAGATAAATCTTTCTCACGAAGGTGCTTAATACCTTGAAGTGCCCTTTCAAAGGAGCCTTCCAACTGACGCAGTTTGTTGTGAACCTCGGCAGTTGCACCATCCAGACTAACCGCTATCCTAACGATTCCGCTGTCCCGTATTTTCTTGGCTACTACTGCATCTATCAATGTTCCATTAGTCGCAAGCGCTGGTACAATCCCAGCTTCACGCGCCTGGCCGACCAGCTCGAATAAGTCATCGCGACAGAGCGGCTCGCCCCCTGAAAATACCAGGACCGGCATCATAGGTTGTCCCCTGCCTAATTCAGCCAACTGTTCTATAAGGTTCTTCGCCTGGGCAGTTGATAAGTCCTTAAAAGCCGCTTCATCGGTTTCCAGGCGCCGACAATGTGCGCAGGTCAAATTGCATTTTATCGTAGTTTCCCAAAACAAGAGTCTCAGAATTTGATTTGGCCTTAGAGCTTTGTTCACGACTGCTCATCCTCCTTCTTATTTAGTTCCGATGATATCTGTTCGGCATGCTGTACGATACTGCCAACATATCTTGCTGCCTCAGTAGCACCATTTTCTTTAGCTATAGTGTTGACGTTCTTAATTACGCAATGAAGCAGCTTGTTGACAACACGGTTCACCATTATCTCCATGTTCTCTTTGCATGATGCCTCCTGCCTTGTTCCGACGAAGAACTGTTTAAGCTCATTTTGACTGATCCGGGCAAATTGTTCCTTCATTTGACCTATTAATGGCCCTATATCCTTGGCCCCAAGCCAATCCATAAAATCGGCAACATTTTTCTGTACAATATGTACGCCCTTGGCGATGTCCTGTTCGCGAGCTTTGCGATTTCGTTCCACTACCTCGGAAAGGTCATCGACGCTATAGAGGTACACATCATCCATTTTGTTTATTGATGGTTCGAAGTTTCGAGGCACTGCGATATCGATAATAAGCAGCGTTCTTCCTCGCCGGCTGTTCATTATCTTCTTAAATGGGGCTTTCCTGAAGAGATAATCCTGCACGGCCGCCGAGGCTATCGCAATATTAGCACCTACCAACTGGTTCTCGATTTCTTCCCATTTCTCAACAGAAATGCCATAGCGCTCGGCCATATTTTTACCACGCTCGTATGACCTGTTAACAACCGTTATGTTTTTACATCCGACATGTAGAAGATGCTGTACAAGCAGCTCCCCCATCTCGCCGGCCCCGATCACTACAACTTTTGCCGATGAAATGTCAGCAAACAGTTGCATAGCCAATTCGACCGCCACACCGGCAACGCTGACTCTGCCGGTTGATATTGAGGTGGCTGTATATATCTTCTTGCTGGTGGCAAAGGCGTAGTGAAACAGCCGGTTAAGAATTTTTCCCGTGCTCTTTGCTGTACAGGCAAGCTGATATGTTTCCTTCACCTGCGCTATTATTTGTGCTTCGCCCACCACCATACTGTCTAAGCTTGAAGCGACCGTCAGTAAATGTCTTACGGAATCTTCATCTTCATATGCGTACAGTGATTCTTGAAATTTCTCTATTGGAATGTTGTGGAAATCAGATAAAAACTCAGCCAGGTTATCTGCGGTAACCTCTTCCGAGATTTCGCTGGCACAATACAGCTCGACACGGTTGCACGTCGACAGCAATACAAATTCCGCTTCATGAAATCTGTTTTTAAGTTCTCTGAGTGCCTTGATAGTCTGTGTCGTATCAAATGCAAGTTTCTCGCGAATTTCTATCGGAGCACTCTTATGGTTAAGACCTAAAACTACTATCTTCATATTCTGTTCTTATTTATTCTGTTCTATAGCTTCAACGTTGCTGCCGCCGAAATCATGGCCTGAATTGCAAAACACCGAGGTTCCCACTACTGCAAATAGGATCAGGGCAAATGTGACAAGCGTAACGTAAGCTATAATCTTTTCTCGTAATTTAACTGTGAGCCACAGTACCAGAATCAGTCCCAGAAGCAGCCAAACTAAGCCGATAAGAACGATTTTGGGATCTGTGAGCCAGTCAGAAACCGTCATATTGAGCGAGGATGAGGTGGCTGCCAGGCCAATCCCGCTCGCAAAACCGAACGTCATCAGTACGAAGCATGCCTTTAGACCGAAAATATTCATTCGCTCGAGTTTTTCGAGGTTGGGCACTTTTCCAAGGACTTGCAGTACCTTCTTTTGTTTGAGTTTTTGCCTGCTGAACAAATAAAGCACTGCACTTGCGGTTGCCAGCATTGCTGCTGCTCCGCTAAGAATCATTGAAAAACCGTGAACAATCGCCCAGGGTGTAGAAGCCGCTATATGGGCCTCGGAGGCCGGTTTGGCAACAATCGCAGCCAGAATTATCAAGCCAAGAATTACCCAAACCATCACTGAGCCGAACCATACCTGCTGGATAGCAATGCTGACGAATAGGTATATGAGGCCGAATACAATAGTAAGGACAATCATAGACTCAAAAATTCCTGTCAGCGGCACCGCTTTTATCGCAACAGCCCTGAATATAAGCAATACAGCTTCCAGAGTTATCGCCAGACAAACCAGAGGCAAAAGAAAGCGTTTATATTTCTCACCTCCGTTTCGTAGTTGAAGAATACCAACTATTGATGCCGCCAGATATAATGCTAATACAAATAAAAATATGATTAACTCAGGTATTGGCAGACTTAACATTGTTTCCCTTATTATTCAGTACTTTTCGCATCAATTTGTGTAATATAGGTCGGCGGCACCTTTTTAAGTTCCTTTTCGGTAACCAGTATTCTGTAATTTGAAACTCCGCACGTCTGGCTCATTCGCTGGACTGTCTGCTGAACATCTTCGCCACTTTTCCCGTGGACCATTGTATAAAGACTATATGGCCAGTTTTCATAGGTACGGCGTTCATAGGCGTGACTAACCTCTTCAAATCCGGCCAGTACCTTGCCTACTTCCTCGGTTCGTGCGGGCTCTACCTGCCAGACCACCATTGCTCCACCGCCCAGACCTACTTTGAAATGATTCACTATGGCCCCTATTCGACGAATCTTACCCTGTTGTTTCCAGCCTTTCAGTACCGCCAGCAATTGTCCTGTATCTATCCCTATCTTTTCGGACATGTCCTTAAATGGACTTTGGCTTTCCGGCAATCCGTGTTGAATAACCGCCAGAATCTTCTGTTCAATATCAGATATTTTGTTTTTCATTATTTAACAGATATTATTTACCGGAGACATCGAGTCAATAATTATTCTAACTCTTCCCAAAATCGATAAAAAAACAGGTTAATTTAATATTATAATCAGAACAGTTGGAAATTGCAAGTTAGTTATACAATGATTCTTGTAGTCATGTTATTTGTCTTTTGTTCATACCTAAAGTTCCGGAATTTCTTGAATTGGTCACATTTTTAGTGTAAAAAGTCCAAAAACATAAAAATATGAATTGTGGAAGGCTAATATATGAGGTCCCTAAAAATAGCGAGCCGTGCTAGTAAGCTGGCTTTGGTGCAATCGAACTATATCTGCAACTTATTGAAAAATCTCAGTAACAACATTGAAATTTCTATAGTAGAAATCTCGACAAAAGGCGACCGTGACAAATCAGACTTCCTTTATAAAACCGATTCAATGGGGTTTTTCACTTCAGAAGTTGAGAATGCGATTCTTGACGGCCGGGCTGACCTTGCCGTTCACAGTCTTAAGGACCTGCCCACCGCCTGCACAGAAGGACTCGTAGTTGCCGCAATACCGATAAGGGAATCCGTTGCCGATGCCTTGATAGCCTCATCCCAGGCGGCCTCTATCGCCGCCCTGCCGGCCGGGGCAACCGTTGGAACTTCGAGCCTCCGGCGCATCTCTCAGTTGAACAGGCTCAGAAATGACATAAAATGTGTTCCCTTACGTGGAAATGTCGAAACAAGGGTTTCAAAGGTGGCCACTGGGAAGGTTGACGCTGCTGTTATCGCTTGTGCCGGTTTGAACAGGCTTGGCCTGGCTGATAAAATTTCTGCGATTCTGCCGCCTCAGGAGTTCCTGCCCGCCCCGGCACAGGGCGCATTGGCCATACAGATTCGCACCGATGATAATGAGCTTGACGAGCTTGTTTCAAAACTTGATGATAAAAAATCCCGGATTGCCGTCGAGGCCGAACGAGCCATACTTTCATCTATGCACGGCGGATGCAGTATTCCTCTGGGTGTATATTCACAGATTTCCGGTGGTAATATAACAATTGATGCAGTTATTTCTGACGTGGAAGGTGATAAATATATCAAACGCTCAAAAACCGCCAACATCAATGATGCAAAGTCTTGTGCCGAGGAGCTTGCACAGGAACTGTTAACCGCCGGCGGGCGGGAAATTCTTGACCAAATCAGAAACAGCCGAAATGACTAAGTCAAAAGTTGATGAAGGTCCGGACTCTACCGGCTGCATAAATCTTCTAAAATATTTTGTCCTTTAGACTCATTCACTATGTTAATAAAACCAGCGATAGTGGAATTATGCTATTAATTGACAGATTATTATCATTTGATACTTTGCACATTTTATGTCCTTTGACGTAGGAGGAATATCATTTTAGAGCATATTCTTTTGAGTGATACATTTTTGTAGTTGTAATAGTTGATACGACAATTTATAATCCACTCTTTTTAGTTAAATATTATTAGTGAAGCTTATATGATACAAGTCAACAAAATAGGTTCAGTAATGGTTATTGGGGGAGGTATCGCTGGCATTCAGGCTGCGTTGGATCTGGCTGATGCAGGTTTCAAGGTCTATCTCGTTGAGTCTGGAACCGCTATAGGCGGGCACATGGCACAACTGGACAAAACCTTCCCAACGAATGACTGTTCTATGTGTACCATATCTCCTCGCCTCGTTGCCGCTGGTACACACAGGAACATCGAGATAATTACAAATGCCGAGCTTGCGGAACTATCGGGTCAGCCCGGTAATTTCGATGCGAAACTTGCTATAAAACCGCACTTCGTTGACCTTGAAAAATGCACCGGATGCGGTGTTTGCGCGGAGAACTGCCCTGTCGCCCTCAAGGATGAATACAACCAGCTTCTTAACGATAGAAAGGCGATTTTCAAAGAATACCCGCAGGCCGTACCCAACAAATTCGCAATGACCAGACCCGGTGTGCCCCCGTGTCACGATAGCTGCCCCATACACGGCAATCCCTGCGGATATATAGCCCTGGCTGCTGCCAGCAAGTACCAGGAAGCTTATGAGTCGGCTACACAAACAAATCCTTTCCCTGCAATATGTGGAAGGGTCTGTGAGCATCCCTGTGAGCAAAGTTGCAACAGGAACAATCTCGACAGTCCGGTTTCAATCGCCTACATAAAGAGGTTTCTGGCGGACTGGTACCATGAACAAGGCCATAAGCTCACTCCTGAAGAGAAACAGGCGACGATCAAAGAAAACGGTAAGAAGGTTGCAATAGTCGGCTCCGGGCCGGCAGGTTTGTCCGCGGCGCTGGATCTGAGGAAGATGGGATATTCCGTTACTATTTTTGAAAAGCACGGAGTACTCGGCGGAATGATGAGAATAGGCATCCCCGAATACAGGCTGCCGACAGAAATTATAGATAGAGACATTCAGAATATTCTCGATTACGGCATCGAGGTTAAATTGCACAGTCACATTCAGGGCCAAAGTGACATCGAAGAGATGTTCGATAAAGATGTTAAGGCTGTTTTCCTGTCTGTCGGCTCGCACAAAAGCATGAGAATGGGCATGGACGGAGAAGATTCTGAAAACGCCGCAAGCGGTATTGATTTTCTCCGCAACGTCAGGCTCGGCAAAAAGATCTCCGTTAAGGAAAATGTCATAGTAATCGGCGGCGGCAACGTTGCGATGGACTGTGCCCGAACGGCGCTGCGGCTTGGCGCTAAAAACGTCTCTCTCGTGTGCCTCGAAAGCCGGGATAAAATGCCGGCCTATCCATGGGAAGTCGAATGGGCCGAAGAGGAGGGTGTTGCTGTCAGAGCTGCCAAGGCGACAAAGAAAATTGTCGTTGAAGAAGGCAAATTCACCGCCCTGGAATTAATTGATGTAAAAAGCATGGCTTTCGTCGAGGGCAAGCTGGAACTTGAAACAATCTCCGGCACTGATGAGGTCCTCACTGCAGATGAGCTAATAGTGGCTATCGGCCAGAAACCCGAACTCGGTCTTTTAGGAGAGTGCGGAAAGATAAAGCTCACGAAACGCGGCACGGTTGAGGTCGATGAAAATAATGGTATGACTTCATGGGAAGGAGTCTTTGTCGGTGGTGATGTAATTCGTGGCGCCGCAAGTGTAGTTCAGGCCACAGCAGACGGTCAGTTCGCTGCTAAGGCCATAGATGCCTATATAAAAGGTGAGAAGTTCGAGCCGGAAGAATGCGATCAGCCGGTCGTGGAGATTACCGCCGAGGAATTGAAAGAGCGAAAAGAAAAACTTATCCAAAGGCAGGAGATGCCCACCATCGGACTTGATAGACGGCGCTCTTTTGAAGAAGTTGATTTGGGATTCACCGAAGTGATGGCCCGGGCTGAGGCCGACAGGTGTTTATTCTGTTCCGTGTGTTCCTGGTGTGGATTGTGCGAAAAGGTATGCGAAGCCGAAGCAATTCTTTATAACGACACACCTAAGGAAAGATCGCTCGGTGTAGGCGCAATTATCCTGACACCCGGCTTTGACCTGTACGACGCAGAGAAAAAGGCCGAGTACGGATACAGGCGTTTCCCCAACGTGGTCAGCGGTATGGATTATGAAAGAATCTTAAGCGCATCAGGTCCTTACGATGGACATATCCAAAGGCCTTCCGATGGCGTTGAACCCAAAAAAATCGCCTTTATACAATGTGTCGGTTCGCGAGACCAGGACAATCCCTACTGCTCTACGGTTTGCTGTATGTATGCGACAAAGCAGGCGATTGTAACTAAAGAGCACATACTTGATGTCGATTGTAAAGTATTTGTTATGGACGTCAGGGCTTTCGGCAAAGGGTTCGATGAATACTACGAAAGAGCTAAGGATAAATACGGCGTTCAGTATATCTATACAAGACCCTCGGCCGTCAGACAGAATTTCAAAACAAATAACCTTTCACTCGAGTTCACCGAGGACGGCAGAAAGTGGGTTGAAGAGGAATTCGACATGGTTATATTGTCCAGCGGTCTTTGTGCGAAAGCCGAAGCGACAAAACTGGCCGAAGTCTGCCAAATAGAGCTGAATCAATATAACTTTGCTCAATCGGCCATGTTTACCCCGACCGCCTCATCGAGGGAAGGGATTTATCTTGCCGGCTCGTTTGAAAGCCCCAAAGACATCCCCGAGAGCGTAACGCAGGCCAGTGGTGCTGCCGCCCTGGCTATGGAACTTCTGGCGGACGTCAGGGGAACACAAATCAAGCAGGAAGAATATCCACTCGAAAAAGACATCTCAAAAGCCGAAACGCGGGTAGGAGTTTTTGTGTGTCACTGTGGCTCGAATATAGGCGGTGTTATAAACTGCGAAGAAGTCGCTAACTACGCCAAAAATCTAAAGGACGTCAAATTCTCAACCGATTTAATGTACAGCTGCTCTCCGGATGGACTTAAAACAATAAAAGAACAGATTGAAGAGCATGATTTGAACAGAATAGTAGTTGCCTCCTGCACCCCGAGGACTCACGAACCCCTGTTCCAGAAAACAATCAGAGAAGGCGGGCTGAATCCATATCTGTTTGAGATGGCAAACATCCGTGACCAGTGTACCTGGGTCCATACCCGCCTCGGCGAAGTCACCGAAAAAAAAGCAATAGACCTTGTAAGGATGGCGGTTGGAAGAGCAAGAACTATCGAACCGCTTGCCACCTCTACCTATGTTCCGAAAAGAAGCGCGCTTGTCGTCGGCGGCGGTGTTGCCGGTATGACAACATCGCTTTCAATAGCGAATCAGGGTTTTGATGTGCATCTGGTTGAAAAATCCGACAAGCTCGGCGGCAATTTGTCCAAAATCAAAACAACAGTAGAGGGATTCAAGCCCCCGGAACTTTTGAAGCAATTGGAATCGAAGATTACAGGCAACGATAAAATAACTGTTTACAAAAATTCCACGGTTAAGCATTGTAAAGGTTTCGCGGGCAATTTCAAAAGCCTCATAAACAAAAACGGCACCGACGTGGAAATAGAGCATGGAGCGGCCATAATAGCTATCGGCGCCCATGAATCAAAACAGGATGAATACCTCTATGGCAAAAACAAGAAAGTCCACACTCAGTTAGAGCTTGAGGAGCTGATTGAAAAAGACCCGGACTTTGCCAAATCTCTGAATGAAGTCGTTATGATTCAGTGTGTTGGCTCAAGAGAGCCGGATAATATGATGTGCAGCAGGGTTTGCTGTACCGAAGCGATTAAAAACGCAATAGCCATAAAACAAGCCAATCCGAAAGCCAACGTCGCCATTCTCTACCGGGACGTTAGGACTTACGGCTTCAAGGAACAATACTACAACAAAGCGAGAGAGCTCGGCGTGTTATTCTTTAGATATGACCTGGACGGCAAAGCCGTTGTCTCTCAGAATAGCTCGGGTGACCTTGATGTTCGTATCCAGGACCTGAATTCCGGATTGAATATGAATTTCAATCCCGATGCTCTTGTCCTCACAACAGCAATAGTTCCTTCCGAAGAAAATGATAAGGTCGGAACGGCTTTCAAAATTCCTTTGACCCTCGAATGTTTCTTCCTCGAAGCGCACATGAAGCTCAAACCAGTTGACTTTGCCTCTGATGGTATTTTCTTATGTGGCGCCTGTCACACTCCCAAGTTCATTGACGAAAGTGTCGCCCAGGCCCAGGCCACCGCCGGCAGGGCTGTGAGAATCCTATCGGCGGACGTTATGGAAATAAGCGGCGTTGTCTCGGTTGTTGACCCGGACAAATGCGCTGCGTGTCTTACCTGTGTCCGGACCTGCCCCTACGATGTACCTGTAATAAACGAAGAAGGCGTTGCCGAGATTGAAACCGCTATGTGTCACGGCTGCGGCATCTGCACTTCCGAGTGCCCGGCAAAGGCGATTCAATTAATGCACTACAAAGATGTTCAGGTTATTGCCAAAACCAGAGCGCTTCTTAATGAAACAAATGAATTGGTGGCAAATGAGTGAGTTCGAACCAAAAATAGTGGCGTATTGCTGTAACTTCTGTGCCTTCGCGGCCGCTGATTTGGCGGGTGCGATGCGCGTGCAGTACCCCCCTAACGTGAGGATTATCCGGTTGCCCTGTACCGGCAAAGTCGATGCGATACATCTTATGAAATCTTTCGAAGACGGTGCCGACGGCGTTTTCGTTGCCGGCTGTCTCGAAGGCGAATGTCACTATCTCGAGGGTAATCTCCGCGCAAGGAAACGAGTTGCGTATGTAAAGAAGCTCCTTGCCGAGGTTGGAACTGACCCGCAAAGAGTCGAAATGTTTAATCTTTCCTCTGCGATGGGTGGACAGTTTGCTGAGTACGTAGAGGAAATGACAAAGAGAGTCAAAGAGTTAGGCCCTGCGAATGGCAATGGACAGAAGGAGCCGCAGAAGCAATGAAAGTTATTAAACAGGAAAACATAAAGCTCGACGATAGTTTTGCTGAGGAAATCGCAAAACTCAGCGGCGAGAATGTTTTTCTCTGCTATCAGTGCAAAAAGTGCGCTTCCGGATGCCCGTCTCGAATGTTTATGGACAGCACTCCGACCGAGTTGATGCGGTATGCCCAGCTCGGAATGGTCGATGAGGCAATGAAGAAAAACACCATCTGGTATTGCTTGTCCTGCCAGACCTGCTCTACAAGATGTCCGCAGGATATAGATATTGCTCATGTTATCGATACGATGAGAATCATAGGCCAGCAAAAGAAGATAAAAGCCGAGAATAACAATCTGCCCTTGTTCAACCGGCTTTGGATGACAATGATAAAGTATATGGGAAGGGCCTACGAAGCCGGTCTTGTCGCTTCACTGAATTTATTCTCAGGCAAACCCACCAAGGATATGGTTTTGGGTATGAAAATGATGAAAAAGGGCAAACTCAAGCTGTGGCCATCGTTCAAGAAGCCGTTCGCTACGATGAAAATGTTTTCAAGGGCAAAGAAATTAAAGAAATGAAGCTCGCATATTATCCAGGTTGTTCGCTGCATTCGAGCGGTGTCGAGTATGATATTTCGACGAGGAAAGTCTGCGCGGCTCTGGGAATTGAACTCGTGGAGGTAAAAGACTGGGTTTGCTGCGGCTCATCACCTGCGCATCAGTACGATGATTTGATGTCTGTAGCCTTGCCGGCCAAGACCCTCGCGATGGTTCGCCAAACTGATGGTTTGAAACAGGTATGTGCACCCTGTGCCTCGTGCTATTCGAGATTGAAGGTTGCACAGCAGCGGCTCAAGGACGATAACCTGAAAAAAGACGTCGAGAAAGTTATTGATTTGGAATATCCCGACGATATCGAAGTTTTGCATATGCTCGACGTGGTTGTCGAAAAAGCGGGTACTGAAACTATCAAAGAAAAGGTCGTAAAAAACCTTGCAGGTATGAAAGTGGCTTGTTACTACGGCTGTCTTATGACAAGGCCCCCGAAAGTAACCGGTAAAAAGCAATTTGAGAATCCGACTCAGATGGAGTCTCTCGTCGAAGCTCTCGGCGCCGAAACCGTTGACTGGAATATGAAGACCTTCTGCTGCGGCGCTGCGTTTGCATTAACAAAAACCGATGTTGTCCTTGAGCTGACAAAGAAAATCCTGACCGATGCTGAGTCATCAGGAGCCGATGCCATTTCGGTTGGGTGTCCGCTCTGCCATGCCAATCTCGACGGCAGACAGACACAGATTAACAGTAAATTCAAAACGAATTTTCACCTACCTATATTTTATTTTACCGAGCTTATGGGTCTGGCACTGGGAATCGAAGCCAAAGAGCTCGGCATATTAAAGCATCTTACGGATGCCAAAAAGTTTCTCAATGAAAGGGCGCTGGTATGATTGTAGCTGACAGAAAACCCCTGGATGAAATAATCAATTCAATAAAGGATTACAAAAAGATCATATTGATGGGTTGCGGTGGATGTGTCACTATATGCTTTTCCGGTGGCGCAAAAGCTGTCGAGCTTCTGGCGTCACAGATAAAAATGGCACGAAAGAAACAAGGCAATGAGATAGAGATAATCGAATGCACACCCGAAAGACAGTGTGAATATGAATTCATCGATGAACTTAAAAAAGAGCTTGAAACGGTCGAGGCGGTTCTCTCCATAGCCTGCGGTGTAGGAGTTCAGGCTATGACCGAGCGGCATCCTGAATCGATAACAATCCCGGGCCTGAATACGAAATTTATGGGCTATCCTGTGGAGCACGCAGTCTGGGATGAAAGATGTGCCGGCTGCGGAGACTGTGTTCTCGAATGGACCGGCGGTGTATGTCCTATCGCCCGTTGCGCAAAGAAACTGCTGAACGGGCCTTGCGGCGGTTCCGCTGACGGAAAGTGTGAAGTCGATAAGGATACCGAATGTGCCTGGCAGTTGATTTATGAACGGCTAAAAAAACTGGGCAAACTCGATAATCTCACCGTCGTTAGAGAGCCTAAAGACTGGCGCACGAGCACTAACGCGGGACAACGAAAAACAAAGTTCGAAGAGGCCATGCTATGAAATCAGGCAGCAGACTCGAAAAAGTTCTAACAGCAGGGAAATTCGCGGTTACCGCCGAGCTCGGCCCGCCCCAGAACGCCAACCCCGAAGCTGTAAAAAAGAAAGCTCAGCATTGCCTTGGAAACGTCGAAGGTGCCAATGTAACGGACAACCAGACGGCGATTGTGAGAATGTCAAGTATAGCCGCCGCCGCTATCGCGATATCCTGCGGCGTTGAGCCGGTTGTGCAAATGGTCTGCAGAGACAGGAACAGAATTGCAATGCAAAGTGACATCCTCGGAGCAGCCGCCCTTGGAGCTAAGAACCTTCTTTGCCTCTCAGGAGACCACCAGAAATTCGGAAATCACCCACAGGCGGCAAATGTCTTTGATATCGATTCGGTGCAGTTGATTGCGATGGTAAAGAGGATGAGGGACGACAGGCAATTCATTTCAGGCAACCCCATAAAGGAGTACGAGCCGAGATTATTTATCGGTGCCGTAGCAAATCCGTTTGCCGACCCGTTTGAATTCAGGGTGGCGCGCCTGGCCAAAAAAATCAACGCCGGAGCCGATTTCATCCAGACCCAGTGTGTCTTTGACCTTGACAAATTCAGCCGCTGGATGGAACTTGTTGTCAAAGAAGGTCTGCACAAGAAGGTATATATCCTTGCGGGACTGATGCCTGTCCGTTCTCACAAAGCCCTTAAATATATGAAAAGTGAAGTTGCGGGAATGAGCATACCCGATGAGCTTATAACGAGAATGGAGTCCGCAGAGGACGCCAAAGAAGAAGGAATTAAAATTTGTCTTGAGATGATAGAAAAGATAAAGAATATCGAGGGGGTTTCCGGTATTCATCTTATGCCTATTGGCTGGGAGAGTATTACGCCTGTCATCCTGGAGCGTGCCGGTTTATTGCCGCGACCACAGGTTTGATCGCTTGGGAATACAGGACGATATTTTTTGTTGCAATCGTCGGGACGGGCTTATACAATTCTCGAACTTTAAGTTAGCAATTATTTTTTAGGCAGTTCAATGAGTGTAAACGTCAGCAATACAGCTTGTTTAGATACCGAACCACTGGACAAGATTCTCGACTCAATGCACAACGCTGGCCCAAACGACCTCGTACCGATTTTGCAGCAAGTGCAAAAGGCCTATGGCTACCTGCCGAAATCCATTCTGATGGCTGTAAGCGACCGAACGGGTATTTCAGCCAGCCAAATCTATGGTGTTGCAACATTCTATGAGCAGTTCTATCTGGAACCACACGGCCGCCATACAGTGCGATGCTGCCGTGGCACCGCCTGTCACGTCAAGGGCAGCCCGAATATCATCAATGCAATACAGCAAAATCTGGGCATTGAACCGAATGAAACGACCGAAGATATGCGCTACACCTTTGAAACAGTTGCCTGTCTTGGAACATGTTTTCTTGCGCCTGTTATGATGATCAACAATGATTATTACGGCCACCTTAATGCCAGAAAGATTAAAAGCATTCTCGAAAGGTACGCTTAGAAGCAATGGCCCCCAAAAAAATACAATCACTGCAGGAAATTGAGAAGCTCCACCAGCAGCTTTTAAGCAGCCGCCAAAACCTTAAAGCCAGGGTACTTATCTGCATGACCGGCTGTCGGGCCCTTGGCGCTCAGGATGTCTGCACTGAATTCCGTAAGCAGTTAAAGCAGCTTTCTCTTGATGAGCAGGTTACTGTTGTCGAGACCGGCTGTATCGGTATGTGTGCCGGCGCGCCCGTGGTACTCATCGAACCCTATCAATACTTCTACGGCGGCGTTACTCCTGAGGATGTCGAAGAAATAATCTCTACGACAATTCAAGAGGCAAAACCCATCGAGCGCCTTGCTGTGGTACAGGATGGCAAGCCAGTCGTCAAGGTCAGCGATATTGCCTTCTACAAAAGACAAGATAGAAAGGTACTTAAAAACTGCGGTCGAATCGATCCAAGACGTATTGAAGATGCTATTGAACGCGGTGGCTACGTTACCGCTATTCGCGTTCTGACTGAAAAAAAGCCCCGGCAGATCATTGACGAGGTCACCGATTCTGGCCTCAGAGGCCGCGGGGGTGCAGGATTTCCGACCGGTGTCAAATGGAACTTCGCTCGAAAATCGCCCGGCGAAGAAAAATATCTCATTTGTAACGCCGACGAAGGTGACCCAGGTGCCTTTATGGACAGGGCCTTGCTCGAAGGCGACCCACACCGTGTCATTGAGGGTATGATTATCGCAGCCTATGCAATCGGGGCTGGTCACGGTTTCATATATGTCCGCGCCGAATACCCAATTGCTGTCGAGCACATTAATATCGCGATCGAAAAGGCAAGAGCTCTCGGCCTGCTCGGTGAAAACATTGCAGGGACTGGCTTTGGTTTCGACATTCAGGTTCGCATGGGTGCCGGTGCATTTGTTTGCGGGGAAGAAACCGCCCTGATTGCATCGCTCGAAGGTAAACGCGGCATGCCAACACCGCGTCCGCCGTTCCCCGCCGTAAAAGGTTACCAGGGAAAACCGACAAATATCAACAATGTTGAGACATTTGCGAATGTTCCTCTGATTGTTAGCAATGGGGCCCATTGGTATAGCAAGATCGGGACGGACAAAAGCAAAGGGACCAAGATCTTCGCGCTGGCAGGGAAGGTCAATAATACCGGCCTTGTCGAAGTGCCGATGGGTACAACGCTTCGCGAGATTATCTTTGATATCGGCGGGGGCATCCCGGGAGGGCGCGAATTCAAGGCTGCCCAGATGGGTGGGCCTTCAGGCGGATGTATCCCGGCGGTTTATCTCGATACCAAGATAGATTATGACAGCGTCCAGCAAATCGGGGCTATCATGGGTTCCGGTGGTCTTATCGTAATGGACGAGAATACTTGCATGGTTGATATTGCAAGGTATTTCCTCGAATTTGTACAGTCCGAATCCTGCGGCAAATGCACACCCTGCAGAGTCGGAACGAACAAAATGCTGCAAATTCTTCAGGCAATCTGTCGAGGCGATGCAAAACTTCAAGACCTTGACAAGCTGAAGGAGCTTGCAGAAAATATCAGCAAAGCTTCCCTGTGCGGGCTCGGACAGACCGCACCTAATCCGGTCCTCAGTACGTTAGGGAACTTCAAAGATGAATATGTTAAGCATATTGTGGACAAGAAGTGTCCCGCGGGTATATGCACGAATTTGCTAACGTATGAGATTCTGGAAGTCTGCACCGGCTGCGGAGCATGTAGAAAGGTCTGTCCTGTTGGGGCTATAAGCGGCGAAAAGAAAGAACAGCACGTAATTGATCAAAACAAATGCATTAAATGTGATCAGTGTTTCGAGACGTGTAAATTCCAGGCGATAACAAAATAAGAGAAAAATGAGCGATATACAGACGATTACAATAAACGGCAAAGAGTTTACTGCAAGAGCGGGACAGACTATTCTTGATGTTGCAATCGAAAATGGAATCGAAATTCCTAACCTTTGTCACGATGCTCGTCTCAAGCCTTCAGGTTCATGCAGACTGTGTCTGGTAGAGGTAGAGGGACAGAAACAACCGGTTACGGCCTGCACCTTTGAGGTATCTGAGGGCTTAGTCGTCAAAACGGAGACCGATTTTATTCGCCGTTTGCGGAAGACCGTATTGGAACTGTTGTTTTATGAGCATCGGGGTGTATGTACGACCTGTGATGAAAACGGGGACTGTAAACTCCAGCGTTATGCCTATGAGTATCAGCTCGATGATGACGTATTCCAGACTTCCAGCATAAGCGCTGCACAGGAGAACTACACCACAGGCAATGAGGCGATAGAATATGATCTGGACAAATGCATTCGTTGCGGCAGGTGTATAAGAATATGCGAAGAGGTTCAGATGGACAGCGCCCTGACCTTCAAAGAGCGGGCCGCAGGCGTTGAAGTAACAACCGCCTTTGATATTCCATTGAACGAGTCCACCTGTGAACTCTGCGGCCAGTGCATCTCCACCTGCCCTACCGGCGCCCTGTATGAGCGCTCTGCCAAAGGCAAAGGCCAGTGCAAAGACCTCCTTCGTACAAGAACAACCTGTCCGTACTGTGGTGTCGGCTGCCAGATCGACCTCAATGTCAACCCGAAGGCAAACGAGATTGTCCGTGTAACCAGTCCTGTCGGCTGCATCCCAAATGACGGCAATCTCTGCGTTAAGGGCAGATTCGGCATAGAGTTCGTCGGCCATGAAAAACGTCTCACGACACCACTCATCAAGCGAAACGGCACATTCGAAGCGGCGACATGGGACCAGGCAACGAATTTTATCGCAGAACGTCTGGCCAAAATAAAAAAGCAGAACGGCCCGAATAGTATCGCGGGGCTTTCGTCCGCCAAATGCACTAATGAAGAGAACTACATCTTCCAGAAGTTCTTTCGCGCCGTCATAGGCACAAACAACGTTGACCATTGTGCCCGGCTCTGTCACGCCTCGACCGTCACCGGCCTTGTAAGAGCTTTCGGCAGTGGTGCCATGACCAACTCAATAGATGAGTTTAAGAACGCCGCTTGCATATTTATCATTGGCTCGAACACCTCTGAGGCCCATCCCGTCATAGCTCTCGACATAAAAGAGGCCGTAATCAAAAACGGCGCCAGGCTTATTGTGGCAGACCCACGACAAATCGACATTACCCGATTCGCCGAATTACACCTTGCTCAAAAACCCGGCACGGACGTCGCCCTGATAAACGCAATGATAAACGTTATCATAAATGAAAATATCCTTGATTCCGGCTTCGTAAAAGAACGCACCGAAGGCTTCAAAGAGCTGGCGGAGGCCGTAAAGGATTTCACGCCCGAAAAGGCTGAGGAAATCACGACCGTCCCCGCCGAACAAATTCGCCAGGCCGCCAGGATTTATGCCGGTGCCTCAACTTCCAGTATAATTTACAGCATGGGAATCACCCAGCACACTACCGGCACCGACAACGTCCTGTCACTTGCCAATCTCTCAATGCTTACAGGCAACGTCGGCAAAGAATCAACCGGCGTAAATCCCCTCAGAGGCCAAAACAATGTCCAGGGTGCCTGCGACCTTGGAGCTTTGCCAAATGTCTATCCCGGCTATCAATCGGTCGAGGATTCTAAAATCCGGGCCAAATTTGAAAAAGCCTGGTCAAAAAAGCTTTCTCCGA
This sequence comes from Planctomycetota bacterium, assembly GCA_019456195.1. Classification (GTDB taxonomy): domain Bacteria; phylum Planctomycetota; class Phycisphaerae; order Sedimentisphaerales; family Anaerobacaceae; genus NIOZ-UU13. Next base: position 26,104 of record VRUK01000006.1, read on the forward strand.
ACAAAGGGCTTACTGTTGTCGAGATATTTCACGCAGTCGAGACAGGCGACATTAAAGCGATTTACATAGTGGGAGAAAATCCCGCGCTTTCCGACCCGAACCTTAACAGAACGCGAAAGGCCCTGGATATGGTCGATTTTCTTGTTGTGCAGGATATCTTCCTCTCCGAGACTGCCGAATACGCTGATGTAGTCCTGCCCTCCGCCTGTTTCGCCGAAAAGAACGGCACATTCACAAACACCGAACGCCGTGTCCAGCGAATCCGCACCGCTGTCCCCCCGCCCGGCCAGTCCCGAAGTGACTGGGAAATAATCTGTGATCTCTCGACCAAACTCGGCTATGAAATGAGTTACGATTCCGCCGGACATATTATGGACGAAATAGCCTCAATTACACCCATCTATGGTGGCATGTCTTATGAACGGATTGATTCGGTCGGCTTGCAATGGCCCTGCCCGGATAAGGACCATCCCGGAACAAAGTATCTGCACAAGGGAAAATTTACTAGAGGAAAGGGAAAATTCCACACTGTATCATTCAAGGCTCCTGCCGAGTCACCCGGAAAAAAATTCCCATTTGTACTCACTACCGGCAGGCAGTTATATCAATTTCACACCGGTACTATGACCAGAAAATCAGCCGCTATCAACCAGGTTTCACCGACAGGCTACGTCGAAATTCACCTTGAAGATGCCGGCAAACTCGGCATTGCCGATGGTGATACTGTCGAAGTATCAAGCATCCGGGGCAAGGTTTCCACACTGGCAAAGGTCACTAAAAATATTGAAAAAGGCTGGCTGTTCATGCCCTTCCATTTCCACGAAGGTCCCGCCAATATGCTTACAATAGACGCCCTGGACCCTTTGGCCAAGATACCGGAATACAAAGTCTGTGCAGCGACGATAAAAAAATCGTAGCTTAATATTCCGCCTGTACCCTTCTCATCTGTAGTCTCATCAAGGCTCACTGTCCTTTTAATTTTATCAATGAGGCTCAGCACTACTGTCGTCTTCAGGCAGATATTGGTACCAAGTGTATTTTAGAGCTGTTATTGCTGTAACTGCCAGTAAAAGGCATATCACTGAATATAAATACCAATGTCCCACAAGATACATAGGGAATAAATACATGCCCGTAATCGCAAACATGGCAAGCACAACATTCAGAATTGTCCGCGGTAGGTTTTCAGATTTGGATGACAACTCTTCTGCTGATAAATCCGCCTTTATCGCTATCGGCTTCCACATACCGAAGGGCCGGATGGATTTATAAAAGCGAACAAGAATATCGCAATCAGTAGGTTGGCTCATCAGAGAGGCGGCAATACACACGAGCAAAGAGGCTGTGCATATCAAAGGAAATACGTAGTATGGAGGTATATCGGGAAAAAATAAACTCACCAATGACAATAATATTCCGCCCAACATCCCAAACGAATAGCCCCAGCCGTTCATTCGCCACCAGTACCATCTGAGCACATTAGGTATGACAACGCCGGCGCCTAATGCCATCATTGCCCAGCTCCATATTTGAGCGATTGACTTGGCCTGAAAACCAATTCCAATGCCGGCCAGAACCAGACCAAGAGTGGCCAGATGGCTGAATCGCAGAGCTTGCTCGGTGGTGGGGTTGGGGCGAAAATAAGCCTGCCAGATGTCACGGACAATAAAAGAGGCGCCACTATTGACCGTTGCACTGAATGTTGACATAAATGCCGCTAACAACCCGGCAATAACAATCCCTCTGATTCCAACAGGCAGAAATTCCATCAGTACTATAGGCATCACTGTCTCAGGATCTGTGATGCCGGCCACTCCAACCAGTGCCAGCAGTGCGATTCCGGTAGCCATGCCCCAGCGAACAATCAGGAAAAAGCTCCAGGCCGCTCCGAGCTTGGCGGCGTCACGTGCGTTACGCGATGCCAAAAATATCTGAAAATCGAACATCTGTGCCGGCCCGCCTGCATTCAGCAGTAATCCCTTTAGCACCCAGACAATTACAAGGGCGCCGAAAAGCTCGAAGGTAGCGTTGTCCGTCCCTGCTAATTCCTCGATACGCCACGGAATCCTAAGCGAAGTCCAGTCATGAGGCAGCTTCGACAACAACTCCGGCGTCAGTCTTGACCATGCTATATAAGCAATAACAATGCTGCCGAGGGTCAGAACGGCAGTCTGAATAACATTGGTTATCACCACGCTGTAGAGTCCGCCTAAAATAACATAGAGCGTCGTTATGCTGATAACTAATATCGCCAGAACAGTGGCTTCGTGTACTGTCACCAACGTCTTTATCCGGGGAATAGAAGTGTATTGCCCAAGGGATTCGAGCGGTATATAGACAGAAGCGAACTTGCCGATTCCCTGGAATGCATAGCCGATAAAACTGGCTAAAGTAAGCACCGCCATAAGTGCATAAGTGGTTCGAGCAAACCTACCCCCCGAATCATCGCCAAAACGGGTCTTCATCCACTCTGCCGCCGTCATCACATTTGATCGCCTGACCCATTTGCCCATATAGGCCATGAAAAATGCGCCCATATAAAATCCCCACATCCAGTGGTGCCACATGGATTTCATTCCCAGAATATAAAGGATAGAAACAATCCACATCGTTCCCGTGATATCGAAAGTGGCCACAGAGCCGGACATCGCCAGAGGCAGCCAGTGCATGTTCTTGCCCCCAAGAAAGTAGGCGCCTAAGCTCTTTGATGCCCTTTTCTGATACCAGAAGCCCAGTCCTATCACAACAGCGAAATATAAGACAATTATCCCGTAATCAACTGAATTCATGAATCCTTTCTCTCCGGTATAAAATTAAGCATTTACGGCATCAAACATCGCGACAATATTTTCCGCAGTCACATTTGCCAGAATGTTATGCACTTGCTGAAAAACAAAACCCCCATTAGTTTTAAGTATCTCAACCTGCTCTTTGACATGTTCAGCCACCTGCTCAGGTGTACCGTTTGGCAGGATGTCCCTGGTATCGCAGCCGCCGCCCCAGAAAGTAAGTTCCCTGCCGAACTCTGCCTTTAGCTCTGACGCATTCATTCCTGAACAGCTAATCTGTACCGGATTAATTGCATCGAGACCGGCTTCGATTAAATGTCCAAGCAATTCACGGACTCCGCCGCAGCAGTGAAGCATAACTTTCACGTCGGCTAATTCTTTTGCCCGGTTCCACAGCAATTTATGACGCTCCTTGAAGAACTCGCAATACATCGCTGGTGAAATCATCGCCCCTGTCTGCATCCCGAGGTCGTCTCCGAAAAGAATGATATCGATATGTTCACCTGCGGCCCCTAAGAATCTTTCGAGGTTGGTTAAATGAATTTCAACTAATTTATCGAGGAACTGGTGAGCACGTTGCGGTTCACCGGCAAGCAGCATCATAAACTGGTCGTTGCGATAAAGAAACTGACCGATTTCAAAAAGATTACCTCCGAACAAACCTATAATGGCACGGTCGGTATTATTTCTTAATTGCCTCGCACCTTCGCAAAGTGCCTCGTTATCAATCGGGCCGGGCGGACTCGCAACAGCAGTCCACATACATTCATCAAGGGTATCGCCGATAGCGTTAAGATCATCTTCCTTGAGAAAAGGAAAATAAGTCTGCTCAAAATACAGCGCCCCGTCCGGCATGTGGGCCAGCACCCTGCCGCTTTTAGAATGAATCACCCACCTGCCTTCTTCTCGCTCGAACCGAGTCCATGCGGGCACAAAACATTCTGTACCGTCCGGCAGCGTCCAGGGCGACCATGATTTCTCGTCTAATGCAAACCCCCTGCCCAGCTCGATAGTGTCAACTCCGAATCTGTCTAAAACATCCTCATCGACAATGGCCAACTGCTGGATAACATCATAAACGCGAATCGGCTTGGCTGCCAGACCCAGATACTTTCGCAGCTTCGGATATGCAATTGCCGCAATCCCCGAAGACCGGTGCCCGGAAAAGTCAACGGCAGCACGGTCGGTTTCTCGATGCTCCAGCGCCGCTAAAACCCGCTCTCGTGAGTTCATATTTTATTCCTTACATACTTGGTAGTGGTATTCGCAATGTGACAATTTCGTATGCAGCCATCTCAATAGGCCTGGTTATTTTGGAAACCCTTTCTTCCGCCAGATTGCTCAGCCATACTGTTTTAGGTGTCGGCTTCGCCCAAGTGAGTCTGGCTTTTTCAGATTTTCCGCCAGCATTAAACAAACGCACGACCCGGGCTGTGCCGTCCTCGCTGGGCTTAAAAGCGGTTACGATTATCCCTGCGGGTTTAACGCTCAGAATAGATTGCTGAACAGCGGCCTTTCTATCAACCGGCACGGCTATAAGCGGCTGACTACTCTCTATGCCGAACCTTGCCGCCCTGCCGGAATCGAACCGACGGTGGGGCTTGATTGAATAACGGAACGTCGTCGGGCCTTCCTGCCCTGCTTTGTAGTTGGTTTCCCAGTAGTTATTCATCACATACGAATATAGTGTCGTTGATGGTTCGATATGTTTAAGCCATCCTACAGTTTTGCCCCTCGGGTCGGATGTAATGTCACCGACCTCAATCAGCGGCACATCAACCGTCGCCCAGGTAACGCCGTAATTCTCGTTGGATACATCCACCCATCGTTGAACTGTGAAATAATTCTTACAAGCGCCGGGCAGTTGGTCCACCTCTGGCTGAACTACAGCCCACGGAGTGTCCATTCGCATAATGCCGTTGGGCACGTTAAAAGCAAAAGCCAGATGCACCCCTTCCTGTGTGTAAATTTTCTCTTTATCAATAATGTTGATGATATCCACACGGTTGATGCCGTCGATGATACGCACCTCACGAGAGAGCTTATTGCAGCCCGGCGCATCGGATTCTATCAGTAGCGAGGCAACCAAGGGCCCCCGCTCCTTAACACGAACTTTTACCGGCCCGTTACGCTTCGGGTCACTCGGCTCTCTTCCGGCTACGTAGAAATAATCGTTAAGCCCCAGCCCGCTCTCCGGATTCACAAGTTCGATATTATTTCCCTTCAACTTCAAACTGCTTATAGCACCGGTCTTTTCATCGACTTTCAAAACAATTCTTCTGTTGCTAAGTTCCGCCCCTTGTGCTTTGGCATTGCCTGACCTGTGAACCTTGTCGGCCTGTAATGTGAAGCGTTTGGCAGAAAAAGGCGCTATCTCTTGAGCAAGAAATGCTAATTCTCCTGTTGATAGCCGTTGTGATTTCACGGATTTACCGTCAGGACCCTTGACAAGTTCGCCGGCTGATATCATATCTTTTGGCAGCACAACCAAGTCCGTTCTCACCCATGAGGATGTATTGAAAACGTCCACTGCCGTAACTGTTGTTGTATCTTTCCGATGCCCTGCTAATGAGTCCTTCAAAAGCTTACGCGACTTGCCCTCGGCATCAATTGCGAACGCCTGCTTGATTTTCCACTGTGCCTTCGTGAAATCACTATCAGGCTGGCTTATACTACAGTGAGCACCCCATGTATGCTCGTCGTAAAGTATCACTTCACGCCACGCATCATAAAACTTATCAGCAGGATAACCAGTTGGATTGAGCATCGCCCATAACGTCTCTGCCTGAACTAATCGCTCGGCGGCATCCCGGTTAATCGAAGTCTCGCGTGCCGATGAGCCCGCCCCATCTTCCCAGTACGGCGTAAAATCTCCACGGGCTTTCGGTACCTTATTACCATAGCGGCGTTCAAACTCATCGAACATCTCACTGGTAGTCGCCACAACTAACTTGGGATAAGCGTACTTTTCATTCCAGTCTTTAACATATTCGCTGAGCTTCGGGTCGGGCGGGCCGTTATCACCGCCAATCGAATAGCGAAGCTGGACCATATCGTAAGGATACTCCGAGTCACCGAGCCGTTTCAGATAGCCGAAAAGCTTGCTGGAATCAAGACGCCCGCTGTGAAAAAAGGAATATCCCTCACCCGCCACCCAGCAGAGTATATCTTCTTTGCCGGAAGGTGACTCCCAATAAAATGGCTTATCGCCCCATGTCGATAACGTATAGCCGATTCTATGCCCGCGGTTTGGCCCTACCGAGAAGTATTTTACCCCGCTCTGGGCAAGGACAGGAACTATACCCCATGTGTAGCCTGGCACATCCGTAATCATCGCCGAATTAATCGTCAAATCATAACGATTCCGTAGCTTCTGCGCATAATCCACTAACCGAATAAGCTCTTCTGAACGGCACAAAGCTGTCAATTCATTGCCATACAAAGCATCCAGACCTATCCAGCCTTTCTTGACCGCATCGACAAAAGCTCTGCGTTCATTCGGTGTGGCCTGTTCCAAATAACTGTCCACCGCCCAAAGCACTTCGACGTTCCATTTGAAACGTGCTCCTTCCGGATAATCCGCCGACTCGCGGGCTAATTCAATGACCTGCTTAAAATATTCCCAATGCTTGCGTACAACTTCAGTCTGCACGTGCGTGTAACCGATATCAACATGCGAGTGATGCAGCACATAAATCTCCCACTTACGGACGGGCTTTATAGCCAGGCTTTGCTTTCCTATAGATTTACCCGCCACTTTTACATCAACCTCAATTGAAGTTGGTTTGTTAACGGCCGGCGCAAATCCTTCGATAACCTTAAAGCCCGGCTCAAGTTTTTGTCCGGCCGATTCCAAACCTTTAATACTGACTGTTGCCTCGACGGGTTCGCCAATATGCATTACCGATGCCAATACAGGCTGATACAGCTTGCCCCCTTTCTTCTTAACCAAAAAAGGTTCACTATAAACATCAAGAAGCCTTGTAGAAGGTTTGAGTGACTCTGTTTGGACACCTCTCGGTGTTCTCAGAGTTACATAGTCGTAAAGTACCCAACTGCCCTCTAATGATTTGATGCTAATCTCGTTATTGCCCGTCTTAAGTGCACGCACAGGAAAATCAATAATCAGTTTATGTTCACGTCCTTTCTCAACCTGACCATGGGCCGAGGCGTCACCGGCTCCGCGGGATATTTTGCGGATAAAAGACTCATCATTGATTTTGATTTGTATTTTTGGCGGACTGGAACTGTGTGTATCCACAAAGTCTATGGCAAGTGTACATTTACCTGACCTCGGTGTGGATTTCAAACCGAACAAAATCGTAAACGTATGACTCTTACTGCCTGCCCACGAATCCGCCGGCCCCGGCTGAATATAGGACCAGTCCTTCTTTGCATCGGATTGCCCGGCCACGAACAGTACATCATGAGGGAACCTGCCAGAATACAAATTGCTCCTGTCCGGACCTAATGCGAACTCGGCGGTATTATTGTCGGCTGTACCAATCTGCCAAAGAATTTTATCGCCCTCAGCACCCAGCCCGTTCATACACGAACAAAACAAAAGCACTAACGCTGTAATTTTTATTAGTTTAGTATTTTTCATCTTACACACCCCTTTTTACTATCTGTATCTTTGCAGGTTAAAACACGCTTTTTTGATATCAGAGTATTTCTATCTGCTATCTTGGTTTCGGCTTGCTATTTTATCGATGTCGTTCATTCTTTTCCAGCATATTATGCGATTGATGTTAAACCCCATCAGACTTTGTCAGCAGTTATCCCCTCTTTCTGTTTTCAATATTATGTCACTATATATTTATAGAAATAATCTTTTAGTCTTTTTATCTATTTCTCCATGTAATAGATTTTATCTCGATATAATCACTTTCTTGGCCCGTTGTTACCGGGTCAAGACGAAGCCCTGTAATAGCTCCTTGATAATGCTGACAAGAGCTTAAGTCGATTTCGTAAATATGATATTGCCCATCGGAACGAAGATTAAAAGATACGCTTTTGTTATTCGTAAAACGATTTTCCTCAAGCGTTTTCCAGTATAGTCGTGCTTTTGTATCGTATGTGCGGCAGGCGGCGTGGATAAAGATTCTCGGCACATCTCTTGCAAGCCAAAAACCGGTTGGACCAATTAACTGTGGATCGTTTCTTTCGAGCTTGACATGCAGTTTCCCCTTTATAGGCCAGCCGGTATCGACGGCATTGCGATAGACCCAATGTTGCCTGTCCTTCTCAAATCGATAATCCGGCAAAGATTTTTCCGCAGAATGTTCATAAGCATACCGTCGTATCTCATCCAGTGTGCCAAGGATGAGTCTGTATTCATATTCGTACTGAATATTGTGGTCGAGAATTTCAGCCTGAATAGGCGATATGTACCCCGTCGGTCCATCTTTACTTCCACCTTTACCCGGCACGCCGAAAAAACCTCCTTTGAATGAATACGTGTCAGGCTTAAAGACACCGAGCCCCCGGTTATTATCATCGACAAGAGCTGCCCAGTTCTCCGTAGCTAACCAGTTCTCCCACGGATCACCATCAACATCTGCAAAGCTTGTCCATGTTTTTCTAAAGCGGGAGAGTTTACCTCCCGTAAATGGTTTGTCACCCGTATAACTCATCAAACGATACCAAGGCCCGTTGGTGTAAACTGCAGGAAGTTCTTGGCCGCGTCCCCTGTATTGTGTTTTATCCGAGCGTTTGTTGTTAATACGGCTTCGCACCAGCACAGTATTTTTATCTAATCGAATCCATGTTTCAAAGCTGCATTCCCCCGGCTCATTATCTAACGGCCATTGCATGGGAACACATTTAACGTAGAGAACTTTCCCGTCGTTACGGTGCTCAACTACACCAGATCGATTCCCGGCATAATCACCGGACTGAATAGGATTCCAGCCCAGACCGGCCCACGTTTTGGAGGGTTGTTTGCCGTTCGGTGTAAAAGGGTTGGGACCGGAGTAAAAAGACATTTGAATCTGTCGTCCCCAGTCGTGATTATTGATGATATTTATCTTTTCCTTTGCGTCGGCCAGGTACGTAATCGAACCGCCGAGGTCAAGGTTCATTCCCACACGAATATTACCGTTGTCGAGATAGCTCATCTTTTCACGAACAGGCTTATTGGAACTCCGGCCGGCATAACTCGGATGCATAATTATCGCGATGATAATAGCGGCAAAAACCGGCAGATAGATTGGGATGTGAAATTTTCTCATAATCATTGTCTTCCTCCGAATAAATATAGCTTAATTTTTCTCATACATACTGTTTAGAGGCATTATAGAATTTGATAGAAATAAAACAAGTGGCAGCCCATATTTGCTAAATCAGAGTTGTTATTGTAAACCTCCTGCTAAAAAATACCTCTCTAAAAATCTAATTCTTGAGCTTTCTACAGGAGATTGCCAATATTTGTACAAATACTGCATACTACTTACCCATTTTAACAGCACAGAAGTGAAAATTTGTAAAGCTGTTAATTGTAAAGGTTTGTGGACTTTTACATCTTCTTCGCTTTGCCAAATATTAACCGATGGCAAAATAAACATAGTCATGCAACCGGATATTTCCATGTTTTGAGAGTTTTGACCTGTTTTGCAAAAGTTTTTCACTTGGCAACTTGCCGATTGTGTACTAAAATCTGTTACTTTCGTGTAAATGTTCGGCTTTAAAAAATGCGAGCTTCGAACGCGAACGTAACTCACCGGAACAGGGTTATTAATTGGTGCATACAATCCCTGGTCTGAAAATATAATTTGTAGTTTTGATATTGTCACTATGATAGATAGCAGTGTGGATGAGCAAAAAAAAGAGGAAGGAGGCTCGAAAATGACAGAAAAAATGGTTGGCACCGAAGCAAAAGAAAAATTCGTACCAACATGTCACGTATGCGGAGAAAAACATTGGCCTCACCATATGTTAATTCCGTGCTTTAATAAGAATAAAGCAAAGGCAAAAGCAAAAGCTGACAGAAAAGAAAAATCAGAAAAGAAACGAAGGGAAAAAGCCCAGGCCAAAGCAAAAGCCAAAGCTCAGGCCGAAGTAAATGCTGAGTTCGAAGCCCAGACAAGAGCCGAAAGAGAAGCCTTGGAGGACGAATTAGATGAGGTGAATGCAAAGTTAAAAGCAGCAACCGAAGGCAGGGACAAAGCACAGGAACAGGCCAGGGCGGATAAAGAAGCCAAAGCCAAAGCTCAGGAACAGGCTAAAGCATACATGGATGCTGCATCGAAGGCAGAGGAACAAGCAGCCAGTGATGATAGGGCCGCGAGTAAAGCCCAACTGCAAGTCGATTCGCTCAGTAAGACATTGAAAGAAGCTGAGCAGAAACTTCAGGGACACAATCAGGAAATAGCAAAAGTCGTAGAGCAGAGAAAGGCCGAATCTAAATCAAGGGCCGAGACAGAGGGGCAGTTAAAAGCTGAAATCCGTGCAAGACAAATTGCCCAGGAAAAAGCAGAAGCTGAAGCACAGGAAAGGGCAAAAGCACAGGCCAAAGCCGAAAATCTGGAAAAGGCCAAAAATCAGGCTGAAGAAGAATCTCAAAGCAGAGTTAAAGCCCAGCAGCAGCTTAAAGTCGATATGAAAGAAACCGAAAGAATCTGCGCCCAATTGCAGGCTAAGATTGAAGCTGAAGAAAATGCCAGGGCTCAGGTTGCAGAGAATACCAGGACTGAAAAACAAGCCCGAGCTGAAGCCGAGGAAAAAGCCGATTTTTATGCCGAAAAAATTCATAAGATAGAAAACAAACTTCAAGCCCAGATGCAGGCTATACTCGAAGCGCAGGAAAAGCTAAAAGCCCAGACACAGGCAAAGCAAAAAGCCGAAGAACTTGCCAAAGCGGAATCTCAAAAAAGAGCTGATATTGAAGCAGAAATGAAATCTTTAGCTAGTGGCAGAGCCAACAGAATAGCTAAAGCCCAGGAAAAGGCTGCGGCCAAAGCAAAGGCAAAAGCCGAAAAAGACGGTTATCTAAAAACTGCCGCACAAGCCGAGCAGCAGAGAGAGGCACAAGCAAAAGCAAGGGCCCAGGCAGTTGAAAAGCTGGAGGCCGAAATCCAGGCAAGGCACAGAATTCAGGAAAAGCTCGCAGCCGAAACCCAGGAAAGGGCCAGAGCACAAACCAGAGCTGATGCACTCGAAAAAGCCAAAAATGAGGCTCAGGCTCAGGCCAGAGAGGAATCACAGGCCAGGGCCCAGTCTCAGCAGCAGGCAAAAGCAGAGCTTGAAGAAAAGGCAAGGATTTGCGGTGAACTGCAGGTCAGGATTGAAACGGAAATCAAAGCAAGGATTGAGGCACAAGATAAAGTCGAAGAAGAAAAACAAGCCCGTGCTGAAATCGAGGTCCAGGTGGACTCTTATGCCCAGACAATAACTCAGATACAAAATGATCTTCAGGCCGAATCTCAGGCAAGGACCCAGATACAGGAAAAACTGGAAGATGAAATTCAGGCAAGACTAAGGGCACAGGACAAGGCGGAAGTCGAAGCACAGGAAAGGGCCAGGGCCCAGGCAACTGCCCAGGCTAACGAAAAGGCTAAAGTCCAGGCCGAAGCCCAGCTACAAGCCGAAGTACAAGCCAAAGATAAAGCTGTACAGGAAGCTAAATCTGAACTTCAAGAAAAGGCAAGCCTCTGTGGCCGCCTTCAGGCCAAAACTGAGGCCGAAGAACAGGCAAGACTCGAAGCGGAAACTACTGCGATAGTGGAAAGACAAGCCCGCTCTGATGCCGAGGAAAAAACCAGAACTAATGCCGAGCAAAGAGCGGAAACCCAGAGGAAGCTTCAGGCGGAAATTCAGACAAGAGTTGAAAAGGAAAGAAAACTTGAATTGGAGGCTCAGGCAAGGGCCGAACTCGAGGAAAGGTTGGAAGTCGAGATTCAGGAAAGACGAAAAGCCGAAGAAAAAGCCGCCGTCGAAACGCAGGAACGAATAAAAGCCCAGACAACATCCCAGGTCATGGAAAAAGCCAAAGCTGAAGCGGACCAAAGAGCCGCTTCTGAAGCTCAGGCAAGAGACAACGCCGAACAGAAAGCCAGAACTGAAATGGAAGAAAAGGCGAAGATTTGCGGCCAGTTACAGGCGATGGCTGATGCTAAGGAAAAGGCAAGGCTTGAGTCTGACGCCAAAGCCAGATCGGAAAGTCAGACCAGAGCTGAGGCTGAAGAAAAGGCCAGATCGTATGCCCAGACAATAGAGCAGACAGAAAAAAATCTGGAGGCTGAAACTCAGGCAAGAGCCGAAGCGGAAAGAAGATTTGAGCTGGAGGCTCACGCCAGGGCCGAGCTCGATGTGAAATTGCAAGCTGAGATTGAAGCAAGATGCAGAGCTGAAGCCGAAACCGAGGCCCAAGTCCAGAAAAAGACAGCTTTGGAAGCTCAGTTGAAAGAAATCACCACCGGCAGGGCTGATAAAATAGCCAGAGCCGAAGAAAAGGCCGCGTCTAAGGAAAAGGCAAGAGCCGAAAGAAGAGGATATATCAAGGCCCTGGAAAAGGCCAAAGAACAAAGAAAGACCGAAACGGCGGCAAGAGCAGAGGCCGAGCAGAGGTTGAAAGCTGAATTGAAATCCAGGCGAAAAGCCGAATCCAGACAAAAAGGATCTATCTTTGGAAACCACCGGGACAAAGAGCCTGATTTAGCTCCTCAAACAGCTCCGATAGAAATTCTATCTGTATCGGAAAATGATGAAAGCTGTGAAGGTTGCGGTAAAAGAAACTCTCCACCGGAGCATTTGGTTAAAGTGGATTCGGGCGACCTGCTTTGTCCGGATTGCATAAATGCATTAAAAGAATAAAGCCGCATATACTTTCCTGAGGACTCTGTCACTCAAATCCAGCCCGTACAAGGGCCAATGGTAGCTGGTTCCTTTCCACGCATAAAAGTGCTCATCTGCCTTACCATGTATTTACACCGCTCTCCACCGATACGCAAAAACATCCATATTTTTTCTTATAGGCACACAATGATAATATAGCTTAAGAAAAAACACTCTTTCATTAGACGTTGATGAGTTGTTGATATAGGATTATTACAGCATTTTATTTCCTGAAAAGGCCCATATATATGTGCTGTTGTTGAAACTATAATATAGAACAATCACATAATCCTCATTATTGATAATTATGTAATTGTATGGATAAAAAAAACGATTATTATAAGACGTTGCAGCAGAAACCAGATTATTAGTACTGAAAACCACAAAAAAAACATAAATAAAACGGTTTTTTGTTGTTATTATCGTTGATTATTCATATAATGAGCATTCTATTAGTGGCTTTGATGGAAGGGATTTCACAAAACACAATATCAATACGTTCTTTGATATTTTTTGGCAATTATATGCTATGTGTGGTACTATTGTACTTTTTCAGAGCATACTTTATTTGTTTCGTTCCACCCTTTCCTGTGGGTATGGATAGTACCTAAAATTGTTAATTTAAGGAGATTCACTATGAGTAGCACAAAAACAATAATGTGCTTTGTTCTTGTATTTCTTTTGGGTTTAGTTTTTTGCTTTCCGGCCGATGCCTCACAGCGAAAAACCGAATACGATCCAAAGATGGAGCAAATGCGGGAGGATGCACAAAGAGCTAAGCGACAAGCTCACGAAAAAGCTAAAGCAAAGTTGGATGAGGATATCTCGGAAATTGACTTATCACAAGACACAACAAAAAAAATCACCGTAAAGGAAATTCGTATCAGCGGCAACACACTTTTAACAACCGATGAATTGTTAGATGACATGCCTCTGATTTACAACGCATCCCTCGATACATTAAAGAAGGCCGACAGCCGTGACCTCTATGATTTCAGGGTTGTTCATGACATCATTTTAGACCCCGGCCAGGCGAGGCAGGTTTCAACAAGGACAATCAGGGCTTTCACGCAGTATCTCGTTTCTGTTTATCGCAAAAATAATTATTCCGGTATATATGTTTATGTACCCTCAGAGGCAATGATAGATGGCGAAAAACTAATAGATGACATTCTGCCGGTCGAAGTCCTCGAAGCATTGGTTTCTCAAGTCAGAGTAACACAATATGATATCGAACAAAATGCAGTTGAAAAAGGTTACCTTTCAAAAGATGCCGTTCTCGATTGGTCGCCAATAAAAGAAGGTCAGGTCGGAAATCAGAAAAAGCTCGATGATTTCGTCAACCTCTTAAACCTGAATCCCGACAGATACGTCTCCGCCGTTGTAACACAGGGAGATGAGCCTGAAACACTCACAGTCGCTTATGACATTTATGAAACTGACCCATGGCATGGCTTTATCCAGGTTGACAACTCCGGCACAAGGGACAGACAATGGACGCCGAGAATTGGCGTCATCAACACGAACGTCCTGGGTTTTGATGATAAATTTATGGCCGTTTATCAGGCCCCGCCGGAATCGGGTATTGAAGATAATTATTCGCTCTACGGCACTTATGACTTCCCCGTCATGGGCCCGAAACTGCGACTTAATGTATATGGCGGATACAGCCAGTATGATATTAACCCCGAGGGCGGTAATATTAACTTTATTGGTAATGGTTCGTTCATCGGCTCCATATTACGATACAACGCACTTCAGATGGATGGTTGGTTCTTCGATATCCTCGGTTCGATGAGCTACGAACGCAGTAGAATTACGCCATCCTTATTCCCGCAGTTTTTGGGAAGCAGTATAAGAATGGGTATATGGGGTATAGGTCTTGACGTTCATCGCTCGACCGACATGACAAATTCATCTGTCACATTTAACCGGCACGATAATTTTGACGGCTCAGACAGCGGCGATTTTAATACGGCACGAACCGGTGCGGATAAAGATTTTACTATCTACACCACAACCGCCGCTCACAGCCATTTTCTTGATACTAATAAAGTACAGCGCCTCGGCGCCTCTTTACGCTGGATAACTTCGGTCGAAAGACTTATCCCCGCTAAAATGACCACCTTTGGCGGAATGTACTCGGTAAGGGGCTACGACGAATACGAAATCGTTGCTGACGGCGGTATCCTCGGATCACTTCAATATGAGTTTGACCTTATCAAATACGACCAGGTCATGAATCCCTCCGAAGACCAGCCCGAACAAGCAGCGGTTAATAAATATGAACTCAAAAAGCTGGCCCCACTGGTATTTCTTGATGTCGGCCGCACAACAGTACAACATCCCGTTGCAGGAGAAGAGAGGCATCAAACTCTCTTTTCCGCCGGTGCAGGTGCGATTTTTGAAATTGGTGATAATTTTAGTGGAGGAGTCTATTACGGCTTCCCCCTAAAGAAAACTCCTGACACAAGGAAAGGCAAAGGCAGAATCAATGTCGGCTTCTTGTTAAGATGGTAAACATTAAAACCGGTTGTGTAGTCGCCGGACCAATAGGAATGATATATAGCGTTAAGAGGGAGCTATAAAAGAAATAGGGTGTTTTACTAAAGGGAAAAACAATGGAAAAGGTAAGAAAAGTTGTTAAAAAGTATTATCTAAGACAAATTATGACATATTGGCTCGCATGCTGGATGTTCTTCGGCCTGCCCGCACAAGTCGCTATGGCCGTATCGCCAACGCCTACTTGGACTGATCCTGGTACTGCCACAATCACACAAGGAGCTGATTGGACAAATGTATTAGTGGATCAAGCACAAACTATCATTAAGTGGGATAATTTTAACACCTTTAATGGTGAACTGATGGAATTTGAACAAGGTGCCCTACTCAATTCTGCAGTCCTGAACAGGATTTCAGGGCCTGGAACAACGTTTAACGGTGACCTCACTGGTGCAGGTATGCGGATATTTATGGTTAATCCTGCCGGTATCATCTTCGGCTCCACTGCAACTGTAAATGTTGCCCAGTTGGTCGCTTCTGGTCTCGGAATGACTAACCAGGCTTTCCTTGATGCAACTGATTTGACCCAAAATCTCAAGATGGATTTCACCGACGGCGGTGCTGGTGATGTGATCAACAATGGTACAATCACTGCTTCCGATAGTGTCTATCTTGTTGGTATAAACGTTACAAACAACGGTTCCATTGTTTCTACGAACGGAATGGTGGTAATGGCTGCCGGCGATTCGGTTAAACTCGGTCAGCCCGGCAGTTCCGTCATTGTCGATATGGCCACTAGCGACTATATTGGTGATACCGATAACGATATTAATAGCGGCGGCAGCAGTGGTTCGATTACAGCGAAGAATGTAGTCCTCGCTGCCGGTGATATCTGGTCGGGTGCCATGAACGTCGAGACTTTAAGGGCAGAAGCAGTCGGTGATGTCGAAATCGACGGCAGTATATTAGCAAATGCGAATGCAGCTTCTGACGCCATTGCGGAAATTGATATTATCGCGGGTAGTGATGTTTATATCAACGATAATGTAACCGCACAAAGTTATTCAGACACAGGTGTTTCGACAGACGATGCTATCTCAACTATAAACATTGATGCAGGTGGAGATGCAAATATCAATAACACGGTTTATGCATATTCTGAGTCTCGAAATGCGTCAGGTAATGCACAGTCAACCGTTAAAATTGACGGTGATGATACTGTGAATATTGGCGGTTGGGTTGAGGCTTTTGCCAAGGCCAAATATAGTTCATTGGATGCCAGTGCTACTGTTGATATTGACGCCGGTTTAAATGTGAATGTTGATAATATAGTCAAGGCATACGCAAGAACCCAGTATGATGCAGGTAATTCTACTGCTCTTGTTGATATAGCAGGTAATCATGTGGATGTTGAGAGTATCGTTGAATCCTGGGCGACGGTAAAAGATGGTTCAGGCAATGCAATGGCCGATGTTCAGATTTACTCAGTTGGGGATGTTGATGTTGGGGGAGGCAATGCCCTCGTTAAGAGTTGGGCCAGAACCAGCGATAATGCAGGTAATGCCACCGCAAAGACTCTTATTGATGCCGGTGGTAGTGTGTATATAGAAGGTGGCTCCGTTGAAGCCTGGGCTGTAACTGAAGATGGGTGGCCCGAAACTACCAGTCCCGATCTGACTGCAACTGTCGATATTGACGCTGTTGAAGAGGTTGCTGTAGGCGACGATGGAGATCCCGGATTCGTACTGGCTGTGGCCAGGACCGGCGCTGGTGCTACCGGCGAAATCGGAAATATAACTGCAAATGTCGATATCGATGCCGGTTTAGTTAATATACTCGACGGCACTGTTGCTGCTGTGGCCAAAACCGGTTTCCAGTCCTACGTTAATGCAGGTGATATAACCGCGACGGTTGACATTGACGCTATCGGTTATGATGATGAAGTCGATGTTGACGGTGATATAACTGTGGATTCTTCCGATTATTTCGATCAAGGGTTGGGTCTTACTTTGAGTCCCGTAGAAGCCCATGCTGAGGCCGGAAGCGGAATAGCCGGTACCGCAGGTAATATTACTGCAACGGTCAACATTAAGCCCGCTAATTATCTCAATGTATATAGCGGAATTATGGCTGAAGCTTTGGTTGGCTATGAAAATCCTGCTCAAGCCGGTAATCTAAGCGCAACTGTTGATATTCTTTCCGCTGATAGCGTTTACGTCAATCGTGGCTACATAGAGGCTTTCGCTGGTCCGATTGGTAAGTCCCCCGCTACTTTTGGCGATGCGACTGCAAAAGTTAAGATTGTTGCCGACGATAGTATTGAAATAGAAGATGCAGAAGTAAGGGCTGTGGCTTATGAGGGTGCTACCAGCACCGCTACTGTTGAGATTACCGCTACCCAGGGCAATGTTGATGTGAAAAGCACTTCTGAATGGACGAAAATTCATGCTCTGGCTGATAATGGTACTACAAATAATGCTGCTATTGAAATTGACGCTGGCGGTTATGTTAAGGTGCAGGCCAATGGTATTGCTTGGGATGATAATGTTTATATAGACGCTGAGGCTCGCGATGGGGACGATAACAATTCCGATATTACGATTATCGCCGGTGGTAATGTTGAGGTATCAGCATCCGGCAACGGCCCCGATGCCCATATATTGTCTCGAGCACATAGAGGTGGTGACAATACTGCCAATCTAATGATTGACGCCGGTGGCGATCTCACGGCAATAGCCAGCAATGGCGCCAACGTTGAAATAGAAGCTCAGACTGACGCCGGCTCAACTAACTCCGCTACTACGACTATTTTAACCGATGGTGGAGTTCTGGTACAATCCGACTCGAACAACAATAGTAATGCTAGGATAAGAGCTGAAGCCGAGAGCGCCGATGTTTCCAATACGGCCAATATTAATATTACGGCTATTGACGATGTTGTTGTAACAAGTAACGACAATACTGCTGAAATATATGCTTTTGCCGGATCTGCCGAAACCGACAATGTCGTTAATAATGCTGGTATTAATATAACGGCTCGAAGTGTTCAGGTAAAAACACAAAGTGGTACTGCTGAAATAACAGCATATACTAATGATGGCGCTACCAATAACTCCAGCGTTACGATTAACGCCATAGGTAAGGAAATAATCGAAGACGATGTAGTTGTTGGCATAGAAGGCGGAAATGTAAAAGTAAAAAGCGATCCTGGCGAAGGTGACCCAGGCTATGCTGGAATAATGGCTCTTGCCGAGGGTGGGGATGAACCCGCCGGGAATACAGCCAATGTTAAAATCGATGCCGCCGGTGATGTTGAGGTAATTGCAAGAGGTGGCGGCGAAGCTGAAATTCTGGCTGAGGCTGTAAATGGGCTTTATATTGGTGACGAAGGGGATGATACTTTCTCTCAGGTGCTTAACACTGCTGGTGTTGATATCGACGCCGGTGGCCGTGTTTTAGTAAAAGCCCAGGACGATTGGTATGACTATGACTATAGTGAGTGGATACCCAGTTCTGCTGGAATAGAAGCCCAAGCTCATAATTTCTTTGAGGCTGAGGATGAAGGTACAATAAATGTTTCTCTCAATGACCTTACGAACACGGCAACTGTTGATATTGACGCCGCTAAAGTTGAGGTACTTTCCTATGAAGGCGCTGAAGCTGTAATATTAGCAGAGGCCGCCAATATTCTGGACTGGAATTTTGAGGACTATGGACCTCCTCCTTTCTCTTTAGCTTTAACAGGCGACAACATAAATAACACCGCCAATGTTAATATTAAAACAGTGGCTCCTGAACCGGTAATTGGTGATGGCGACGGAGATGGTGACGGTGATGTTAAAGTAAAATCCGATGGCGGCCAATATGCCGGAATAAGTGCTGATGCTTATAACGGGATTATGGATATTGTAGAAGCCGAATCTGCCGATGACATCCCGGCTAATATGAATAACAATGCATCTGTGATGATTGACGCCGCTGGTGAAGTTAAGGTGGCAGGCTATAGCGGCGAGGCTGCTGTAACAGCTTTAACTCAGTATGCCAGAAACAACACCTCCACTGTTGATATTACCACTAATGGCGATCTTAAAGTGGAAGGTAACGACGGTGATGCTTTCATAGAAGCTATTGCTGAAGATGGTGTTGATAACACCGCCACTGTAGTTATCGATGCCGTTGGTGGCGATGTTAAGGTAATCGACATAGGTGAAGGCGGCGTTGACTCAGCGGGAATATTGGCCACTGCACAGTATGCCGGATTAAGTAATTCAGCCGATATTCAGATAGATGCCACTGCCACTACCACCACAGTTGAGGACGAAGGTCAAGTTTACGAAGAAGTAGAAGGTGGTGATGTAAAGGTCGTTGCCAAAGACGGCGGCCATGCTGAAATAATAGCTTACGCTGCTAATGCTGAGGCTGAAGAGGGGGCGGATCCTGCCTCCAACACTGCCAATGTTACGATTAACGCCACTGGCGCCGATGTAACCGAGTCTGTTATAGTTGATGAAATAGTTACATATGATGAGCATGACGTACCAACGATAGAATATGTATATGAAGACGTAACTTATACCGAAGGCGGAAATGTAACGGTCAAAGCCGAAAACGGCGGCGAAGCTGTAATACTTGCCCAGGCTGCCAGCAGCGATGAAAACACCTCCGATGTCCTGATTTGTGCCGAGGGTGAGGTTGAAGTACTTGGTGGCTTTATGCAGCCGGGCCCATATAATTGGAACCTGACCACTGCTTCGATAAAGTCTCTCGCCCAGTTCGGCAACATTAACGATGCCTATACCGGGATTAGTGCCGATGAAGGCGTTAGCGTAATAGCCGGTCACGGCAGCGGCGAAGCTTCGATTAGTTCGGATGCCTCATGGGGCGGGACCAATACCGCCCTTACTTCAATTTGCACCGATGGCGATGTTCTCGTAATAGACCTCTGTCGCAGCGGCGGCCCGGCTTCGATAACAGCCGACGCTCTATATGGTGTTGATAATACCTCCACTGTCGGCGTTCATGCCGAAGGTGATGTTCTGGTAGCCGCAGGCCTCGATGATATGGGCGGTACCGCTCTGATAAAAGCTAAAGCGGATGCGAGCATTGGCGACGGTGATGGCGATGGTGATGGAGACGGTGATTCGGTATCTACGGCAACCGCCAATACTACGGTTATCTCCCAGAAGGGTGGTGTTGGTGTAATAGACAGACAAGACGGAAGAAGCCCCACCACAGCTTTAATTGAAGCTGAGGCTGTTAATGCTGACGAGAACAATGCCTATGTTGGTGTTGTTGCAGGAGCCGACCTTTCACCTTCAGATTTAGTCGAACCTGTAACCAATGGCCATATTGAGCTTCCACCCATAGATCAGTGGTTGGAAAACATCCGACCAGGAAATGTGAATGTAGAAAGCTACGGATCCAGCGGTCATGCTTACATATCAGCCAAAGCTTACAATGGCGGTAAGAACACTGCTGAAACAGTAGTTGCTGCCCCCGGAGAAGTGTTGGTACAGGAACAGGATGATGGCGGCATAGCCTATATAAGTTCGCTTGCTGACACAACTGATGCGGAAAATAGCGCAACTACCAGGGTTTACGCCAGTGAAGTTGCTGTATCTGAATTCGCTTACATAGAGGCATTGGGAGCAGTAGAAGAAATATCTGAAACCGATTACATCTTAACCGAAGATGGTGAAGTAGTTGACGAAGGCGATGTAGATGCCACATTAATAATTCAGGGTTATAGTGAACGCACCGATCTCCCGGCTTTACCGGAGTGCCCGATATGTGAAGATTCGATAATCGAAACAATACCGTTTGGACCTCCGGCACCATTAGGCGTAGCTCCGCTTCCGGGATTGCAGGAGATACTGTTCGGTCAGGGCGGTTGTCCTGCATTAATGGAATGGCTGGCTGCTGAAGTTGGTGTTGCCGTGGATGTACAGGTCTTTGTAGCGAACGCCTTTGTCTCTTCTACCGATTGCCAGCCCTGTGAGACCGCTGCAAAGCTCAAGCGTGCCGCTACGGTTTTGGCCGACGAAGATGGTTCCGCAATGACTGCCATGCTACAGGTATTTAATCCTAATGTGCCGTTCACACCGGAAATGGCCAACTCGATTGCTACTGATCCCGGAGCACAGTACGCTGCGGCAAGAGGCTACATTGATGCTTTCGTTCAGTATATCGCTATCCTGAACACTGAAATGGGCTCTCCGGTAGCTGATTCTGTCGCTTATGTCATGGAAAAATACGGCTCAGACGTATCTGGAAATGATGACATGGCTGGTTTCCTTGCGACACGTATCCAAAGCGGCGAAACTTACGCTCAGTAATTCTCTATTAGAGAATTAAAACAAACGGTTTATTGATTGTCTTAAAAATAAGCCCGTCCCTCTTGGGGCGGGCTTATTCTTTCGAGAACGTTACCATAGATTGCGAACCTAACAGCGCATAACTGAGAGATTATCCTTGACGGAAATGTGGGTGATTTCAGCAGGAAGTATGCTCATATATCTTCTCAGCGGTTACCACCGGCAGCATCTTCCTGACGTGTCACGATAGGCACGTAGCCAACTTCCAGATCCTTCGGAGGCCTCACAATCAGAGCAGGATCGAGTCTCGCCAGAGTCCCGCTGCTCGGCGGTGCCATGTAGTCCCTGTCAATGGGCCAGTTGGCGTGTATTTTTTCGATAAAGGACTGCAATTTCGCCTTCTTGCCATCACTCCACTCATATTGCTGGAAAGACGGCTGATCGACAAAACGATACCAGCAGTAGGTCACCAAAGATCCATCGGCGAGCCTCACCGTCAGCGGTCCGCGCTCCGGCCCGGGATTCGTCCAGGCTCCGCTGGCCGGTGACGTATAGGGCTTACCCCGCCCCGCTAATTTGAATTCCTTACTAAGAAGTTTCGTCTCTGCCGGCACATCCGCAGCCGATACCGCCACACGCTCATCTCCCACATGTTTGTAATATTGCGGAAAATAGCCATTGGCGCCGGCAGTGCCATCGTACCACTCCAGCCCCCACACATTTGATTCGAAGACCTTAGTATTAAACACCTTCTCGATACCGGTCATCACCTTACCGGCCTGATCGAAACGCGTTGTACGTGTCGTCAGTTTCGACTTCCAGGCCCCCTTCTCGTCGAACCGTCCGGAGCAGGCCGCCCCGCCGTCCCGCCATGCCTTGAAGGCCTCATACAAAGCCGCCTTCGAGTAATACGTAACGTCTTGCACAAGCAGCGTTCTTCCCTGCTCGTCAACCGGGAACTGCAATTTCGGCAGCTTCGAATAGATAGCACCCTCGGCGTCCTGAGCATCGAAACGCGGCACAGTGTTAATCTCCATCGCCCCGCCGCCCATTCTCCCCGGCCGCGCATCGAGTCCCCGTCCATAGATAAAAGGATAATTGAACAGCTTACCTGTTTTGCTCCAGGTCTCCGGGATATAGTAGGCCATCGGTCCCTTGAAATTGGCCGCACTCAGAAAACATGTCCAGGCCTGATCGCCGGTCGGTGGGTCCCCGGTTGTGGCTTTGGTAAAGGGCAATGCCATGTATGTATAACCAAGGAACTTCCCTTTAGGATTACCCTCGAAAGGCAGTGCATCCGGCGGAATAAGCAGTCGGTTGCTCAGTTGGGCAATGCCAAGTCGATTGTCCGGCAGGGCTGTGCTGCTATAGAAAAACGACCACCCGGGCGAGCCGACCTCATAGTCGTAACATTGCGGCGTGGCATTCATACTGAATTTCGGCGGGCCGTATCGAAATCGATTGCGCGCCCAATAGCCAAGACCACCTTCCACGGTCTGAAAAACGCTCCCCCAGGTAGGCCCCCGCTCCGGCCAGTTGTCTCTGGCGTATGTACCAATCGGAGCAAGCGGAGTATCTTTATTGTCCGAGTTGTCCGGCGTGATCCAGGCGCTGGGTAGGCCTATCTGAAAGTTGGCAATAGGCTTATCAATCAGCGGCCACACAGCAGAATAAAACCCCATACCCGCACTATATAGCGCACGGTCCACCGGACGAGATGCGCTGTAGCCAATGTACCCATGAAGCCCACGAGAATGAGCCGTAACAACTCCCGCTCTTGCACTCTCGCCGTTGGCTACCTTTTCATTACCTTCACACGCCCCGCCTAAAACCAAAAACGCAAAAATAATAACTAACAAATTTCTCATAATACTCTCCAATCCTAAAGCATAAAATCAGACATCCCCACCGTCCCTATTTTTTAAAAGAAGGGTGCATCCATAGCACCCTCCCTACTCCGCCTTCCAGGGCGTTAGTATATAGGGCCAAGCTTGAGGATGAGCTATAGTGACAGAGATAGAATACCATTTACCCGGGACAGGTTTGAATGTTTCCGATGGCGGCGGAACTACTTGCCTGAACCTCTTCGGGACTTGCCCAGCTACAACATCCCCAATGCCTTTCGCGCGAACCGGGGGAACAGCAACCACCTCCCAACAGAGTGGCCCAGGCGGTCGAGTAAAAATGCTACCGCTACCGCCCTCGCCCTTAAATACTTCTATCTTCTTAACGTGTTCCCTCGGGTCGAGAAGACCCGGCTCCAGCACTTTCAGGCGAAAAGCGTTTGCGCGACCAGAGATTTTCTGGAAATGAGATGGATACTTGTGATGGTATCCACAGCCAAACATGAAAGGCATTGCCGCCAGCACATAAAGCCACAAAAGGGATCCTCGCACACGTGATTGAGGCTTCTCTGTACGAATTGTGGACTTAGGGTTTGTAGTTCCAGTCGATTCCATAATATTCTCCTCGATTCCATGCTTTTTGTTCAAACCAACCTTCTTAGAAAAAACTAGGGACAACGGGGCTGGTGAAAAAGCCCAACTTCCCAACAAAGGGTGGTACGGCCAAACTTGTTTGACCGTGTTCTGCCTCCAAGATTCAGACTTTACCCTCTAAGACAATCATTGCTGTTTGTTTTTCAACAGTCCCAACGTCTCTAGTATTCAGTAATAGGATATATGAATATCAACGAAATCCAACAATAATCTCCTGATAAGGTTGAAACGAGTGCATGGCCATAGTTTGTGCCCCATTTTTTCAGTGACACGTTATATTTGAGAAAAAGTAAGGGCAAATTTATCGCTACATTTGCTCCCCTGAAAAAATAGTACTTTAGGATTTACTTCTCTGGCTAGATTCATGATTTCCGTACGGTTTTGCTCGGATGTTCTGCATCCAAAGTATACAGCCTCTATCTCCTCGGGATATAATCTGTTATAATTGTATAGGTTTTTTTCTCTTTTAGGTAACATATCCCATACTCGCCATTCTTGTTCATATGACCAAATGTCGCTCTTAATATACGCATACTCCCAATATAGCTTCGTATGATCGATTTCTCTGATACTGATAATCTCATCAATCCAATCTTTCATTGAAAAGAACAGAGGTGGTTTTTCTCTATAGATCACAGGACCTGCGGCACACAAGAGGTTACCAAGTTTGGGCAGAACTCTTAGTTTTAACACAACGCCTTCGTGCTTATTTGAGTAGTGCGCCCACATCAAGATATTGTCGTTTATTTCACTCACGCTGAAAACTCTAATCCGTGGCAGAAAATCTTGCCACCATTTATTGTAATCGGACCTTGTCTTCTCCATAACGTCAGTAAGGGCCTTGATAGATGGAACAGTAGTAGATTTGGCGCATTCTCTGCTATAACCATACTCCTCAACTTTAGCTTTCAATAACGAGATTGCTTGGCCCCATTCATCTTTGAGATTCAACTTTACGGTTTTTTTACCCAGAATAATCTTTTCAATTTCTTCAAATACCAATTCTGGGAACAACTTTTTATCGAAATCGAATAGCAACTCAGTCTGTATATCGAAAGGATCGTTAAAAAGGATAGGGGAGCTATATCGAAAATTCCTATTTCGCAAAATTAGAAAGGCCGTCTCCGCAGACATATATTTGTAAAAATGCGTCTTGTCATGTGCTGGATATTTTTCTGGTTGCATGATTCACAGTTTAATAGGCATGTTTACCTATTTATGCTACCCTATTCAGGTCTTTTACTTTTGTTTATTTACAGCTTCAGCCTACTTTTTCTTCTTTGCACGACCTACTGATCATGAACGAAGCCTAAAAATAGTAAACGTCCTAATCATTTTCGTGTTGATTTGCCATGTTAGGCATTTTGGTATAGTTCAGGATTTCTATCTCTATAATCCCAATCCTTGAGGAACTCATATGCAAGCCTCTTTATAATTGGTAATTCTTGAGTAATTCTCTTTAAGGTTTCAATATCAACACTAATAAATCCGTGAGCGATTCCATTTCTAAGTTCATGAAATTCATTCACCTTATCTACCTGATTTGGAATCACCTTCCATGAATCACAAGAATTCCATATCTGGTCAAAACAATCACATATTTTGTTAATAATTCCATTTTGAGTTCGCGGATTGTCTTGGGCGAACTTTGAACCGAGACTTTCTAATGATGACCAATATGATAAAAATGAATCTATAGGATTTTCGCTAACCATGGCCTTTCTATACCAACTAATAGACCTAGAAAATGTTCTTCTTTCAAGTCCTATTTCTCTGGATTGTTGAAAACAGTTTTCCCAATCATTTTTTCTTAATATTCGCTTAACATTGTCATTTACTGGTCTAAATTGAGTCCCGGATAAGCTGACATAAAGAGGTAGATTTATTAATAAACATAAATAGTCTAATGCTTGACCCACAAAATATAGAGCAGCTTCATTTGCGTCCTCTTGATTATCAGCTCTAGCCACTAGCTCAATTTTCACACCATGCTGGGCAGCAGTTACTTGAATTTTTGTCCAAAACGGATTTTCACTTCCTTTTTTTGCATTGAATGTTGTTCTTTGCTCTACTGTTATTGGCCCAGAAACTGCCAAAGTTACTTTCCATTCAATTGGCATTGTGTCTCCTTTTTTTGAATGCATAACTATGTATATATAGTTTCCATATCATGAAAAAGCGTACCGTCTCTTCGAAGCCGTTGGCAAAGTCGGGTGTAGTGCAGCAATTTGTTACGCAGATTTATCAATATATGATTTCCTTTTATGTGCGAGGAACCTGTGTGGGTCTAAAGATGCTTTACCTAAAAATAAAAATCCTATACAAGTAAGAAAGGATAATCCAATAACAACCACATATTCCCAATTTATAGTGCCTTCAAGCCTAAATCCCGGTAGCGTTTTATACAGAAGAAAAATCCATAAAAAAGTTACATATAAACTGATCATCTGGTTAATCTTTGATACAGAAAACTCATATGGCCCTGTTATTAAACGATAAATCGATTCTTTAATGCCCTTAGGTTTATGGCGTCCGAGTACCACTTTATACAGTGGGCCAGTTACATCATCTTCCAGCAGATCTACATGGTTTTCCCAGTTCTCATGCCATTTTTTACTTCCTTTATTCACGCAAAACCAGCCAAAAGAGAATACTATTCCCAAGCATGCGAGAATAACAGAAAGCTCATTTTTTGTTTCTATAGATGAAGCTTGAATGGCACCGTATCCCGCCAGAGTAGCGCCGATAAAAGCCCAAAAATACGTGGCTCTTTTCCAATAAAGCTCAATCTCAAATTTTCGTATACCAAGAGCGTGCTCTAGTGCAGCAGTATATTTCTTTTTATCGTCCTTAAAATCCTTATTGTATTGTTCTTGTGAATAATTCTGACTCATACGATCCTTCTCTTTCGCACAATTAATCATTATATGCTCTCCGTATAAAAATTCATAGCCATTTCGCAGTCTTCATAACACGCCAAATTGTTTTACACATAGTCATATCTCTCGCAACAAATCCAAGATGCCTCGCTCGCAAATCTAAAGAATAATTACACTATTAACGTGAAGTTGTCAAGAACAACAGCTCATTCTTTAGCAGTTTTTCTTTGCTTTTTCGGGCTAAAAATGTTATAATACGTAAATATTAGCCAAAAGACTAACACAAATCGTCGTTATGCGACGAAAAATAGACATTTTCAGTTTGCCTTTTTTACAAACTGCTTAAGCACCCCGGCCAGAAGGCCAAGACCACAGGGTCAGCAGACCCAGATTCGTAAATTCTAAATCATCTGTCGTCCGTATTCAGTCGTCAATTGTAAATTTGGAACGATACGCAAAATCCTTAGGGGCCTTACCAGCCATGAGCATCGAGAATCCAACTTTAGCTCACTTTAGGCACTTTAGTCACTTTAGGCAATCTTTCAATTATAACATATTTCCAGATACACTCTTTTATGCAAAACAAACCCAATTTCAAAAGGAGTCAAATGAGCGTAACCTCTATGATAACAACGAGATATGCAAATATGGACACTTGGTTATTCAGACAAACAAAGCCAAAACAAACCCAATTCAAACCCAATTTAACCCAAAACAAACCCAATTTAAGCCAATTTCAAAGCCAATCAAACCCAATTCAAAGCCTGTCCTGAGCGCAGCCTGCACTGAGCTTTGTCGAAGTGTCGAATGGGCCAATTTTAGGCCATTAAATTCAACATTTCAAATCAAAATTCCAACAATACACGCGGTCGTAAAACCGGCTAACGTACCGCCGACCATAGAGCGCAGAGAAAGTTGTGCAATGTCATCCCGGCGGGATGGGACAATCGCGCCGATTCCGCCTATTTGTATGGCGACGGAGCCGAAGTTGGCGAATCCGCATAACGCGTATGTAGCAATAGTGAACGAGCGTTCACTCAACTGGTCTTGCAGTTTTACAAGGTCCATATATGCGATAAACTCATTGAGCACAGTTTTTTCACCAAGTAAAGATGAGACCTTGAGCACATCCTCAGTGCGAATGCCCATGACCCAGGCGAATGGACAGAATATCCATCCCATGATTCTCTCGAATGTCAGCGGCGCCGACACAGTTATCTCCTCAGCGGCCTCAGCACCGCGCGAAAGGTACATCACAAGGAACTGCCCTCGCTCCAGGCCCCAATTTATCAGGGCAATAAGACACACAAAAGCCAGCACCATAGCGCCGACATTAAGAGCCAGTTTCAAACCTACTGATGCGCCGTTGCAGGCCGCATCGATGACATTTCGGCCCTGGCGCGGCACTTCCACTCGAACCTGTCCCTTAGTTGGCGAAATCTCTCGTTCAGGCACCATAATCTTGGCGATCACAAGCGAGGCCGGCGCAGACATAATCGACGCGGCTAACAGATGCCCTGCATCAATACCAAGACCGACATACGCCGCCATAACACTGCCCGCAATGGTGGCCATACCTCCTGTAAGCATGGCCATAAGTTCAGAGCGAGTCATAGATTCCAGATATGGACGAACCATTAGTGGGGCCTCGGTATGTCCGAGGAAAACATTAGCAGCCGCAGCCAGTGACTCTGAGCCGGATACGTCCATCACACGCACCATGGCCCAGGCCAATACTTTGACAATCTTTTGAATTACGCCCCAATGAAAAAGAACGGCTGTCAGACATGAAAAGAAAATGATTAAAGGCAATACGGAAAACGCAAAATAATGTTCTCGAAATCCGTCTCCAAACAAAAAGGCCGACCCCTCGTTTCCACAAGCAATAATTCCATTTACAAATCGCTTCAGCCCATCAAAGACCATGCGCCCGGGAGCTGTCTTCAGGATAAGCAATGCAAAGACAAACTGAAACATCATCCCCGTTACGATTAGCCGCACATGAACGCTCTTGCGGTTTTCCGATAGCGCCCATGCCAGGCCCAACATCACCCACAGTCCTAAGAAGCTAATCAGTTTGGGCGTTATATCCTGCATCATTTCACCTCTTTGCATAAGTCGCCGCGTGACACGGTTCAAAGTAATCTCGTAGTCATTTGTTATTAAAAACGAGTTTTATCAAAAAGGCAATATTAAAAGGAAAAGATTAGTCGATAGAGAGATGGAAACTACGAATCTGTAAAATCCGGAGGTGATGTGTCTGGCAATTGACGCATCGCCATAAACATAGAAATCCTTTGCTCGCACACGTCATATATATTACACTTCCTGCAGCAACAGAATTTTCGGGGCAAAGTATGAAGAAAGGAATACTAATAGGCATCGCAGGCGCCTCCGGTTCAGGTAAAACATTTGTTGCTAACAGCATCATTGAAAACCTTGGATCAGATAAGGCGGTGATAATTCAGGAGGATTCATATTACAAGGATCTGTCTGATGTACTATATGAGGAGAGAGAGCGCAGAAACTTCGACCATCCCGATTCATTTGATCACGATCTCCTGGCCAAACATTTATTGCAACTGTTGAATGGTGAGATTATTTCGCATCCCATTTATGATTATAAGCTCCACACCCGCTCGAAAGAAACAAAAACTGTAGAACCATGCGGCTTGATTATTTTGGAGGGAATTTTGATTCTTAACAACGCGAGACTGCGAGAGCTAATGGATTATAGAGTATTTATCGACACGGCTCTGGATATCTGTTTTGTTCGTCGCTTGAAACGGGACATAGAAGAAAGAGAACGGACTGTGGATTCTGTGATTTGGCAATACACAAAAACGGTTCGACCCATGTATCTTCAGTTTATCGAACCTTCAAAGCAATATGCAGATATCTTCATCTCCGGAGAAGGGATGAATTCAGAGGCTCTTGATATTTTGACCACCAGGATTAATTCTCTGCTTAATAATAGAGACCAATAGAGAGCAAATCAGGAACACACTATGGCTAACAGATTTGATGAGGAGTTTATGGAGCTTGATGTATATGCTCTTGGCAATGCTTTAGTGGATATTCAGATTCAAGTTCAAAATTCGCAGTTTGCAGAACTCGGCCTTGAAAAGGGCAACAGGTACCTCACCGATCGCTACCGTCAGGAAGAGATATTGCAAAAGCTGCTCGGGCCGGACAGCCTGGAAAGTGCGCAGAAAGCGGGTAAACTGCAGACAGCCGCAGGTGGCAGCGCGGCGAACACGATGTATGGCATTTCACAACTGGGCGGCCGGGCAGGACTCTGTGGAAAGATTGCCAACGATGGACTCGGGATTCTATATGCGGAACACATGAGGCAATGCAGTGTTGTTTTCAAAGAAAACACGGGGCAGGGGATGACGGGGACGTGCGTTGTCCTGATCTCCGAAGACGCCCAGAGAACCATGCTTACCTGCCTTGGTGTTTCAGGTGAGATCGATTACGAAGATATTGATGAGGAACTGCTCAAGCACAGCCGGTATATCTTTCTGGAAGGATATCTTTTTGAAAGCGAATGTGCTGCCCGGACCATGCTCCGGGCGGTTGCGGTTGCCAGAAATAATGGTGTGAAGATAGCTCTGAGCGCATCCGATGCAAACTGTGTTGACCGGCACCGGGACCTGCTCGTACAACTCATTCAGAATGATGTTGATCTGCTTTTTGCCAATACCCGGGAGGCATGGGCGCTCAGCGGCACCGATAACAACGATGCGGCTTTACGGGTGCTTTCCAGCTGGTGCGAAGGTGTTGCCGTGACCGACGGAGAGCATGGTTCAATGCTTAGCTTTAACGGTGAGGTTATGAAGAACGCGCTGTATAGTGTGTCCGCTTTGGACACTACCGGCGCCGGCGACGCGTATGCGGCCGGGCTGTTGTACGGAATCATCAGCGGCCGTAAGAGCAGGGAAAGCGGCATGATAGCAAGTTTGTTTTCTGCCAGGGTTGTCGCGCAAATCGGACCCCGCTACAACGGCGACATACAGGCGGAGTTGAAAAAACTGCTGTAACGTACAGGAGTATCATACATCAGCTATTGTCTATGTTCTAATCACCTCTTGAAATCAGCAATTTGCACAGTAACGGGGCCAAGCAAACCGGATTTCAATAGAGGTGATTTCATTTTACCAAAACGCTTTGTTGTAAAGGTATAACGGCCGGCCGGCCACTCTTTGCCCTCAAGTAATCCCGAAGGCCACTTTACTGTTCTGACGTTAGCGTCCGGTTCCTGCTGGTCACCGAGTAAACGGTTAGTCCAGAGATTGGCCACCTCGATCTCCAGGTGATTATCCTTTGACCGTACTGCATTGGTAATCTTCACACGCCAGGGTGCAGTCCATATAACGCCAAGGTTTTTCCCGTTAAGGCGCAGCCTGGCCAAATGATGAACAACGCCCAAGTCAAGGTAGAGTTCACCATCTGAGGGTTGAAAGTCAGGCAGGTCGAAAGACCTCCTGTAGGTCGCGAGACCCGAGTAATATTTAATACCGCGTTCACTACGTTGCGTCCAGTCCTCAAGTTCGTTGAACTCGATATTTTTCGGGCCGCCCCACTCAGTATCAAAAGAAACATCCCAGGGGCCATTCACTACAGCTATAGGCTTGAGTCGCGGGAAGTTTGTCTCATGCAAAACATTGCTCGGCTGCTCTGCCTGCGTGCGTGAAAAGACCACAAAGAAGCTCTCGTAAGGTTCAAAACGCATAGGAATCGTGGTCCGTCCATTTTCATAATAAGAATATTGCGTAAGACTGCGCATATCTCCTGTAACCGGAATCCACAGTTCGGGTTGGTCGCTGCCGTCCCTGAATGTGCAATCCACTTCAATTGCATCGAGGCTTTTATTGGCAATGAAATAAATATCGTGGTTTTTTGTCTGGCGATGCGTGTAGCGGACCGGTCCGGTAGCGTTGAAATCCTCCGGCACGTCCATTTTAGCCAGCAGTTCGGCAGTAGCTTCATAGCTGGGATACAATTCGTTTTCTGACCTTGAAAATGGACCACCCCAATAAATCCGACCCTTCCCGTATTTGCGCTCCGTGAGCGTTGCGGGTGCATCTAATGAACCCCAGAGACGTCGAGCGATTTTCTGCAATTCCCGGTCACACTGTGGATAGTCCATCAGACTGGGGGACTTAAGTGGTGGATTTCCGACGATAGCAGCGCCGGCATTCACGAGTTCCTCGATTTTCCTCAGAACGGCCGGGAGCATTGTGTCAAAGCCGGACAGAACGAGCAGACTATAGGCAGTTCCCCCGGGAAATGCAATGCGTCCGTTACGCACCTGCGCCCGCTCTATCAGTATATTCGGTGAACAGCCATCAAAAGAGTAGCCTCGTTTATCAGCTAAAACTCCATCGCCATCTAATGCGCTCATTGGGGGCTGGAAAACATGCGGCGCGCCCCCAGGAGTCAAATAAAGAACATCAGCCACAGTTATCCCTTGTCGCAGCATATAAGAACAACGGGTGATATAACGATGATAATCCGAAACCATAGGCCACCAGGTCTGACCTCTGTCCCAGTGCACGCCATAGGGGCCCATAGTCATACCCGGACGATGTTCTTCTCCAAGTGGTTTATGGGCAAAAGTATGATAAACAAAACGATTGATTCCCATACAAAATGCCCAATCCCCCTGATTTTTCATCGAACCGGGATACTGTTGCCAGGCTTCCTCAGACCCTGCAGTAAAAGCCTCTGCCGCCAAAATCGGACGTCCCATTGTATGCGCTACAGATGCACCTTCAATACAACTATAAGTGGTATTAAAATAACCTTCACTCCAAAATTCGCACATCGGTACATCCGCAACAGCACCCAGATCCAAATCGGCAGTGGGATTCATATCATAAGGCTCAATAGACAGCCCTAAACCATACTTATGTCCAAGTGACTTTAAGTGTTGCGCATGGTTTTCCAGAACCAATTCCTGCCCGGTCAGGCGCAAGTCCCACAAGAAACGTTCGGTAAGTTCAGGGCTTCCAACAATAAGCCCTGTGTAAGCCGGATAAAACACCTGTGGATCGTAGCCCCGTCGTTTGCGAAACTCATCGCGAAAATTATGTGTCCAGTTCTGTGCTCCCATTTCCCAACTATCCATATGAAGCATCGTCCATCCGGCACCAGTTTTTCTGTGGCCAACTTTCTTCAATAGTTTGCCAATATAATTTTCGAAATGGTCGTCAAAAGCCCTCTTAGAGAATTTATCACTTTCGAATCCGTAACCAGGTTGTGGTGCCGGGCGAGTATTGGCTCCATTGTTGCGGCTGACAAATCGCATAATCGTCCAGTCACCAGCGGGCACTTCCCAATCCAATATTCCATCCGGATTAAGTCGGTTAGTTAAATCGATAATTTTGTCCATATCTATACACGCCGACTTGGGCGCTGAAAGATACTCGGCCGGTGCCGGTAAATGAGGCTTAACTCCATGTGCTGAAGAGAAGGGCGCACGATAATAAATAGCTTTCTCGTCAATAAAATCGACCTTCACATCTGCTTTAGGCGTTGGATATGCCAGTACTGCCACTTCCTCAAAATAAGCTTCTCTTTTTTCCTGCAGCTCTTTCGTGACGGTTGGAAAGTAGGGACTGCGAGGCTCAGGAACAGGTAGTCTCTTATTAAAACGGACAGGCCCTTTAACCTCAACGGAACCGGCCACTAAATGCTGCATTGACTGTTCCGGCTTAATCCAGGGGCCCCCACTACCGGTCCAACCGGGGCCACTGCCTAAAGTAATCTCAATACCCAACCGCTCAGCATCACGAACGGCATGGACAAAGAGATTTTGCCACTGTTCGCTCATGAAATCCACAGGACCGCGCGGCACACCAACATTGACTTCCAGGAAAACCAGATTACCAATACCGGCCTCTTTCATTGCTTCCAAATCGGCCGTCATTTCTTCTCGGTTCAGATTACCGTCCATGAAATACCAATATACACCTGGTCGGGCTGAATCCGGTGGATTTTGAAATCTTTTGGCAAGTTCATTGTGTTCGGGACTGTTTTCAGGCTTAATGAAAGCAGCTTCGCCAGATTCAATATTGTTCTTTTTCGATGACTCCGCCATGGCCAATTGAGCAAGTAACAAGACGCTCATTAAAATGACGTTCAACCGGATAATAATTCTCATTATGTCCTCCAAACAGATTCCTGGCACCTGGCATTAGAGCACTTACCTCAAACATAATACCCCAACTTCAGGAAACTGTCAAAATGGGAAGTGAATAACCATCAACAATTCAATAGCTAATGATTTAATGGTATTCTCGGAGTGCCGCATCTATAAAAGTTGCAAGAATGACCGCAGAGCATTACAATAAAAATATATGTTCGACATTATGACGAAATCAGGAATCCCGGAATTGCTGCTGCTTCGTCACGTCCGGTGATATTTCAGTCTATTTGGAAGGAGAAAGATATGAGAGTTCACGTATTGTATAGTTCAGTTCGCTTCCTTGTTATCCTGCTGTTTTCTCTGTCCGTCTGTTCAACTGAACTATCGGCGGCAGATGATTGGATCCCTGGAATTCAAGAACTGTACAGGCTCGACCGGCTCGGAGTATTAAAGGAGTCAATCAAGGTTGCATCGGTCTCCAGCTATGATCGGACAGGCGGAAATAACGATGGCTTCGGCGGACAATATTCCTACGTGCGAAAGGAAAAGGATGGTTTGGTTCTGGCCGACTTGCAGGGACCGGGAATAATCTACAGAATCTGGACTCCAACGCCAACAGACGACATAATCGAGTTCTACTTTGATGGTGAGAGTGAGCCGAGCATAAGTGTCAAGCTTCGTGACCTCTTCTTAGGCAAACATCCTGCCTTTATTAGGCCGTTAGTCGGATACGGAGCTGGCGGATTTTATAGTTATGTGCCGCTCACCTATGAAAAGTCATGTAAAGTTTTCATCAGGGCTGAGCGTTTTCAATTCTACCAGATAAATTATGCAACATATCCTGAAGGAACGGCAATAGTAAGTTCTCCGAAGCAGCCTGCAGATGAATACGGATATCATCTGGAGAAAGCCAGGAAACTTTTCGAATCGTACGGTACGGACATCAGTTCGTATGTTGTCCCGGCCGGTGGGCGGATTGAGCGATTCAACTCCAAAGTCCGATTGAAGGGCCGAGAGGCTGTGAATATCTTCGAAATCGATCGTCCTGGAAGAATTGTTGGAATTCGCATTTCGCCTCCGGAAGCTTTGGTTGATAAGGAGCGCAGAGTTATTCTTCGGGCATACTGGGATGGCAATGAGCAACCTGCAATACTTAGCCCTGCCGGAGATTTCTTCGGCTATGCATGGGGTAAGCCGGCAACAAAGTCTCTACTGGTGGGATCAGCCAATGGAGTGGACTATTGTTACTTCCCGATGCCGTTCGATAAGTCCGCCAGAATCGAATTGCTTTCCGATCGGCGACTGGCTAAAGAGACAGAGCTTGAGGTAGAGGTGTTGTTTGTTCCCATTGCCCGGCGGGAAAACGAAGGCAGGTTTTACGCTATATGGCGACGCGAGAATCCTACAACCAAAGGCAAACCTTTCACATTTGTCGAAACTACAGGTCGGGGGCATATCGTCGGACTTATCCAGCAATCGCAGGGATTCAAATCGGGCAATACTTATTTCTTTGAGGGTGACGATCAAACAACGATAGACGGGGAGCTTGTCATCCATGGTACAGGATCGGAAGATTTGTATAACGGTGGTTGGTATGATGTCACAGGTCGATGGGACTCAAAGAGGTCATTTCCACTGAGCGGCTGTCTCGGATATCAGAAGCATCTGGGCAGAACCGGTGGATACCGGTTTTTCTTGGGTGATGTCTATTCATATCGTAAAAGTGTACTACAGACAATTGAACATGCTCCTGCCGAAAACGACCTTCTAAATGACTACTGCGCCGTTACGTTTCTGTATTCGCTGGACAGGCCAACCTGCGAATTTGACCTTCCGCCAGCGGAGGAAAGGAAAGTAATCGACTTAAAGCGCATTGTCTTTGCAGCTTGGTGGAATATTCCCATTAGCGCATTTTCATACCGCGATGGATCACTTACAAAGAAAGTGGAGAAAATCGACGATAAGAATGTCCGATTCTTTTCTCTGCGAGCTAAAGGGAACGATACTTTTGGACATCACTTTATCTGCTTTGAATGTGAGCTCCCGTCAGCCGGCAAATACAAAGTCAGCCTTGACGCAGTCAAGGGCCCGTCACAGGGAAAGGTACAGATGTTTATAGATGAAGCACCGGTAGGGCCGGAAGTGGACTTTTATGCCGCTAAAAGAAAATGTGCATTGGACGAATATATTGCCACGCTTAATCTGGCAGAGGGGCCAAACAAATTGTTGTTCAAGCTCACAGGCAAGCACGCAGAATCTCAGGGTCTTGGTTTGGACCTAACAAATATCATTTGTGAGCGTCTGGATTAAGCAAGCTGTTTTAACGCCCGAAGAGGAATATACAGATGGATCAAGGTAGAATAACTCGGCGAAGTTTCGTCAGAAATACCGCGCTCTCAATAGCAGGAATTATGGGATTTCCCTACATCGTCCCATCATCTGTATTCGGTAGCAACCGGGCAGTCCTACCGAGCAATCGCATAACACTGGGTCTTATTGGCGCCGGTAATATCAACACACACCACCGTGAGACCTTTCTGGCTGAAAAGGACACTCGCATTGTCGCTGTCTGCGACCCAGTGGAGACCCGGCGCAAGGCCTATCAGAACCGCATCAATCAGGCCTATCAAGGCAGAGTATGTGCTGATTATCGCGACTACCGTGAGATGCTGGATCGCAAGGACTTGGATGCTGTTTGTATCGGTACACCTGACCACTGGCACGCGGTCCAGACAGTCGCGGCCATGCAGGCCGGCAAGGATGTCTATGTAGAAAAACCCCTCACGCTTACGGTGACTGAGGGCCAATGCGTTGTCGAGACAGCCATAACGTATAACCGAATCCTTCAGAACGGCTTGCAGCGTCGGTCCCATGGAGCCTACCGTCACGCCTGTGAACTAGTTCGCAACGGCCGGATTGGGCGGCTGACCCGGGTAGAGGTCGGCATCATTGGAATTAACAAAGGCGTAGAGGCAGGACGGAACTTCCCGATATCGCCGGTGCCCGACGGCTTTGACTACGACCTATGGTTGGGGCCGGCTCCAGAGACTCCTTTCTGTCCTCAGCGTGTCGCCCGCGGCAATGAAGTCTGCTACTGGTACTACATCTCCGATTACACCGCGGGTTTCATTACTGGTAACGGTGTGCACTTTGTGGACATAGCTCAATGGGGTATCGGCGACGAGATAAAGCCAATTGAGGTTCATGCCCCCTCTGCCGACATCCCTGCTGACGGTTTGGTTGACGATGCAATCGCCTGGCAGTCGGAGGTCATCTATGAGAACGGAGTACGCATGAGTTACAGCAGTGAGGGCAACCCGCATCCCGACGGTATCCGTTTCATTGGAACCGAAGGCTGGATTCACATCACTGGTGGCGGGACATTGAGTGCCAATCCTACGGACGTGCTGAAGTCCGTGATCGGCCCTAACGAGATCCATCTGTACGACAGTCCGGGGCACCATCGCAATTTCCTGGATTGTATCAAGACACGCCAACCTGCGGCGGCTTCCGCAAAAATCGGGCATCACGCTGCTACGGCCTGTAATCTGGTGGAGATTTCCACGCGCCTGGGCCGTAAAGTAAGGTGGGACTCGCGGGTCCAGCGAATTGTTAACGATGAATTGGCCAACCGTTTGTTGTCACGAGCTATGCGGACGCCATGGCGTGTGTAAGTATGCTGGAAGGTGAATTATGAAAATAATGCAATTTGTTCTTGGCCTGCTTGCAGTCTTTACGTCAGCAGGCAGTGCACAACCCAATCATATCGTGATAGAGAATGCACACGTGCGATATACCGTGTCTGCAGAAGGAAGGAATCTTGCATTCATCGACCGCGCATCGGGAGTTGATTATCTCAGACACGATACACTATCAGCTTGCGCACTGGTTCGCTGTAGTGGAGTGGAATATCCCGCTACTTCGGCCGTTCTGGCGAATGACCATTTGACTATAAAGTTCAACAAAGCGAACGTCAAAGCAGTTCTTCATGTTGAATCTCTGGACTCATACATACGCCTGGCGCTTGAGTCGGTGAGCGGTGATAATATCGAATCTCTTGTGTTCCTGAATATTCCGCTTATTTTGCAGGGTCGGCCAGATGAGTCATTCGGTTCATGCGCTTTGTCTCTCAATCTCATCACGAGAGTAAACCAGTTGCCCGCACTTCAGACAAGTCTGCAAGCGTCATGCTATGACAAGTTTGGCTTAGAAGGGGCCAAGGTCGCAATTGTAGCGATGCCGATGGACAAGATGCTAACTGCTCTCAAACAGGTTTTAACCGATGCCGACGAAATGCCGCACTGTACGGTTGCTGGGCCATGGGCGCATGATGTCCCGTTTAACCACGGCTCATATCTGTTCAATTTCGGCTCGATTACGGAATCAAATGTGGACGAATGGATAGCGATGGCCAGGAAACTTGGGGTGACTCAAATCGACCATCACGGCGGAAGTAAATTTTTCCGCTTCGGTGATTTCGTTCTGAATCGGCAGAAATGGCCTAAAGGATGGGACACTTACCGTAGTATTGTAAAACGCCTGCATGATGCCGGCATCGGGTCTATTTTTCACACCTATGCATTTTTCATCGACAAGCAGTCAAAGTATGTTACT
The DNA here is from genome assembly GCA_019456195.1 of Planctomycetota bacterium. Lineage (GTDB taxonomy): Bacteria > Planctomycetota > Phycisphaerae > Sedimentisphaerales > Anaerobacaceae > NIOZ-UU13. Next base: position 64,687 of record VRUK01000006.1, read on the forward strand.
CCGGTTCCTGATAAACGGCTTGATGCCTTTCGGACCTTCACTCTGGCCCAAGCCATTGATCCCAATGCCACGGAGATTACAGTCAATGAATCCACACATGGCATGAACACCGTTACCGGTTTTTTCGAGCACAACAGTGTCATACTCCATATTGGTGATGAGCTGATTACCTTCGGCGCTGTGAGCCAGGAGTCTCCATGGCTATTCACGGAGGTCCGGCGAGGTGCATTAGGAACGAAACCGGCTGCCCATAAGAATGGTGTGAAGGTCCGCCATCTCAAGGAATGCTTCGGCCTTCTTGTCCCGGATCCGAAGTCGTCGCTTCTTGGAGAGATTGCGAGGAACCATGCGGACATCGTGAACTCGTGCGATTTCGACGGAATTTACCTCGACGCTATTGACGGCAGCAGTATCTTGCGAGGCCCGGATGAGTGCTGGTATTGGGCGGACAAATTCGTTTTTGAAATCCAGAAGCATCTCAAGAAACCGGTGGGTATGGAAATGAGCGCTATGTGGCATCACTTCTGGCAGTTCCGCACTCGATGGCAGGCATGGGACTATCCACAGCGGGGGCACAAGCGCTTCATTGATATCCACGCCGCCTCTGTGAATAGTGGGCTCCTGCTGCCTCTGCATCTCGGATGGTGGAATTTTCAGCAGTTTAATCCACCTCAGGTTGAGCCAACCTATCCTGACGTGATCGAGTATCTCGGCGCCAAGCTCATCGGATGGGATGCCGGCATTTCCCTTACTGGTGCGATAAACCGTGATCGTCTCGCTACGGTACCGCTGTTTCGCCGAGCAGTGGATATCCTGCTTACATGCAAAGAACTCCAACGAAGCAACGCATTCGATGAAAAAGTTAGAGCGAAATTGCGGGAGCCGGGAAAAGAGTTCTCGCTATTTCGCGACAAGAGCCGAATGTGGCGATTCCGCCGGGCTCACTATGACTCACATACGGCCTCATTTTCAGAGCCATGGAGTCTGTCATGGAAAACTCGGAATCCCTTCAATAAGCAGCCGGTGAAATTCCGCATTGAAGCATTGATGTCTGCCGGGTCATATTATGACGCGAACAATATAGTTCTGGCAGACCTTTCAGATCCGAACCAGTTTACAGGGGCACAGCGCGCTGCAGATGGAGTTACTGTATCTTTAGGCAAAGCATCCAATGGACCGAAAGGGGCAGTTGTTTTCAGTGCAACGAATTCCGGAAAGGTTCCTCGCAACGCTGCATGGGCAAGGCTCAATCGTAAATTCAATCCCTCTTTGAATCTAAAAAACCACCAGGCTCTCGGTGTTTGGGTCGAAGGGGATGGTTTGGGAGAGATCATCGCTATCCGCCTCGAAAGTCCACGTCACATTTCCTACGGCGCGGTGGCTGACCGTTATATCACGGTCGATTTCACCGGTCCAAGGCTGTTTACGCTCGTAGAGACTGAATCGGCCCGTTGGAACGATTACGTTTGGAACGACGGCAAAGGGCTCTACAATGTTTACCGTGAGACCATCGATTTTGGTACGGTAGAATCCCTCGGCATCTGGTATAACAATCTCCCTAAAGACAAACAAACAAAGTGTATCATCGGCCCGATCAAGGCCCTGCCGATGGTTGCCTGTACGGTAAAAAATCCCGTTGTGACAGTCAATGGCAGGGCAATACTCTTCCCGGTGGAAATGCAGTCGGGTAGTTATCTCCAATTCAATGCAGGCAATGACTGCGTACTCTATGGCTCAAAGGGTGAGGTGCTTAGACGGGTGATGCCGGACGGCGAGGTTCCTATGCTTTCAGTCGGAGAGAATCATATCCGGTTCTCGTGCGATGCAGGAGATGGACCTGCCCCCCGCCTGAAACTTACAGTCATTTCGCACGGTAAACCTCTTTGATGTGACTGCTGAACCATGGAGAAACCGAGTAAGAAAAATGGATGTCTGTCAGAAAACTAACCGACAATCAGGTGGGGCTATTTTATATAGAAGGGTGTTTCTATGACGCGAAGATACAGAATCCTGCTTCTCTTGACGGCTCTTTTGGTTGTCGTCGCCGGATGTTTTGTGATTCTTGTGGGACCCTGGCCCACATACAAAAGCGGCTTTGAAGATAAGTCCTACTACAAGAAAGCCCTTGCTGCAATTGAACGATATAAAGAGCGTTCTTCTCATAGTTCCAACATCGGCCAGTTCGAAGCGGGCTGGAGTTCACGTTCTATCACCCCTCCAACAGGTACTCCCCTGGCAGGATTTGGAGACCGAAAAGGCAAACCATCGACCGGTGTGCACGATGAAATCTTTGTCAAGGCACTGGCGGTCAGTGACGGCACGGACACGGCCGTTATTGTCGGTGCGGATATGCTGATTATCCCCGAGAACGTAGTCGAGCTGGTTCTGGCCAGTGTCTCAAAGCAAACGCTGCTTACGGGAAATGAAATTCTCTTTAATGCCAGCCACAATCATTCTGGCCCTGGTGGATTTGCCCCCGGCTTTGCTTCAAAAGCCTTCAACGGTCCATACGACCCGAACATCCCGGATTTTCTGGCAAGAGCTTTCACAGAAGCCATAGTCGAGGCCTACCGGTTGCTTGAGCCGGCAAAGATGGCACATGGCGGGCTGGAAGTTCCTGAGTATATCAGAAATCGAACACGCAAAGACGGCCCGGTTGACAGCGAACTAAGCTATATGCTTGTCGAACAAAAAGACGGAGATCGCTGCTTCGTGGTAAGCTACTCTGCACATCCGACTATTCTTGGCGCAGACAACATGAAGTTTACAGGCGAATATCCGGGCTTCCTTGTGCGCCGTATTACTGAGCGGACAGGTGCGGAGGCGATTTATCTCGGCGGAGCTGTTGGTAGTATGAGTCCCCTGCCTCCAGAGGGAGAGAATCCTTTTGAACGCTGCCGTGCCATGGGTGAAGCGTTGGCGGACAAAGTGCTGGATGCGGTTTCAGATGCCAAACCGTTCAAAGATAAGGTGGACGTTGCATCCATTGGACTTCCAGTTCAACTGCCGTCGTTTCAACTGCGTCTTAGTAAAAACTGGCGTGTATCGAAATTCTTGTTTCCGATTCTCGGCATTGATGCCGACGGCTGGATGCACGCCGTGCGCATTGGAGATACAGTATTGGTGGGCACGCCGGCCGACTATTGCGGAGAAATCAGTATAGACCTGAAATCCCGTACGCAAAATCGCGTTGGCGATCTTTGGGTGCTAAGCTTCAACGGTGACTATGTTGGATATATCTCACCTGACAGGTATTACTACGACAAAGATGAGAAAGGCGGCTACGGATATGAACGAGGTGTCATGTCGTGGATTGGGCCGGACCAGGAAGCTTTTACTGTATCGCTCATCACGCACATGATTGATGCCCTATTCCCTGAATCTCACAAGAATCTGTAACAGACTTCCGGCAATTGAAATATTTGTTGACTGCTATCTACCTTTGCAGTTAGAGCTTTGTGAAGATTGCATGGCGGACGTCACTCATTTTGCTCCGTTCCTTCCAAAAAGTTATGGTTTTGATGGTTGTGCTGCGGGTAAGTGTAATTGGTCCGGTATATACAGGTGAAAGTGTGGTTGGTTTGGTTCCGTCAAGTGTGTAGTGTATCCGCCCAATACCATTGCGGTCGGCAAGTTCAACTTGCATTGAACTGTCAAAATTCCGTTGAGGGGTCAATATTATTGGTGAACTGTAATAATCTTGCGGGGCAAAAGCCAAAGAACTTTGGAGTGAGTATTCACAAGTACACCCGGAACTGGATTCCGGCACAAGAATCAAGCCGCCTGCCGGAATTATATTAAGCCAGCAGCCCGGCCGAGTGACTTTAGTCAACGGGATTCCTCTGGTGATATCGACTTCGGTCGGATACATGCGTGGATTTGCTCCTCGACCGTAAAGGTAATAGGCCGAACCAGTCAGTCCACCGCAGCCGTTACCGCCACGATAGACGTAGTATTGCTTCTTCTCGCCGGTATGGAGATCAAAGGCATAAGGTCGCGAATAAAGAGTCTTCCCATTGATTACCGGGTGCTGCCATTGTTCGCCGTGTTCGCCGCCTGTACCGAATGGTTCGGTCCCGACAGAATTTAAACCTATGTAATCAGTCTGCCACTTTTTTTCTCCCGTATCGGCGGCGAAAGCGAACAGGCCGTAGTTGACGAGATTGTCCTTGTTGTATGTGCCTGTGAAAAGTAGTGTGTTTTCGGCATAATTGAGAAACATGATATGTTCGTATGGGAACCGGAAGGGGCGTTGCCATATTTTCACGCCGGTTTCCGCGTCGAGCGCTACAATGAACAGGTTCTTGTCACAGAACTTATCGATTCGAAGCCGACCGTCATCGTCCTTCATTATTTCCGGATTTCGGCATTCTGCGAAATAGATTCGGCCGTCACCGACCGTAATAGCACTGTTCATGATAGTCCCGTCTTTGTATATCCATCGCCTCGCACCGGTGTGCCTGTCTAAAGCAAAGAGATAATCACTTACGATAACTTCTCTAAAGTCACCTTCCAGTATGTGGCTTCCGTTATCAGGTTTGCCATGAAAATCCTGTTTGTAAAATGAGGCCCTGTTTTTCTGGCCGGTACCTAAGAGGCAATTCCCAAGATGATTCAGGTAACCCCAGTCGTGTTTGTAGCGATCATCAAATTGAGGGGCTTTGAGAGTTAGTTTGCGGACACCGGTAACAACATCGACAGCCCAGCACTGGTTCTCTACAGCAATATAAACGTATTCTTCGGTGGCCAGCATGTGGCCGCTGTCCTTGAGCGCGCCGATACGTCTTGAGTTAGGCACATCAAGCTGCCACAGTTCTGTACCGTTGTATGCATCAACTGCGATGATACTATTGATAGCAGGAACAAAGATGCGTCCGTCTTTCACCAATGATGACATCGGCCGATGGTGGCGATCGATTATAGACCGAGGCCCGGGCTTGCCGAACCACTGCAGGGCCATCGGCCCGCGGAGCTGGTCACCGCTACAAGCGGTATGGGCAGCATTTGCATAAAGCTGGGCCCAGTCTCCGCTGCCTAAGAGGGGCCCGCGCCTGATGACCGCCCATAATCCATTATCTCTGTTGATTCTCCAGCCTGGAATCGTAGCGTCATTGAGCCAACGTTTGATGCTGGATTGTTTGAGTTTATTCCTTTTCTTGTTGGTTTCTTTGAATTGGCCGATAATTGCTGCACCACCACATGGCCTAAGCACGCGGAACATCTCGGCCGCCGATGGGGGCAGCTCGCCTGAGAGCAGTGTGCGTTCGGAGACAATCAGGTTAGCGAAGTAAGCTGGATATGGAAGCTCATCCAGCTTGCCGTGATGAACAGTAATCCTGGAGCCGTAATACCCGGCCCGGTGGAGTTTTTTGCGAGCTGCAGTTACTTTCTGAGCATCTTGCTCTACCGCGATAACCTGTAGTTTCGTGCGTTTGGCGATTTCGTATGCAAGACGGCCTTCCTCACAGCCAAGCACTAAGCAATATCCCTGATGTATATTTGCCTCTTTAATGATTTGCTGAGCAGCCAAAGAGTACATATCAGTCAAGCCGTCCTGAGCATAAGGATCGATTCCAGTTCCTAAACGGACGAGTTCCGGTTTCCCGGAAGATATGGTCGAGCGATTAGTGAAGCAATGAATCGTTCCTTCGTCGGTGCTGACGAATAAGCGGCCATTTGCAACGCTTAATCCGTAGGCATCGCCGTTAACAGATGCGCTCCATGACTCACGTCCGTCGGTAGCGCTCATCGCCACGACTTCATCTTTTCCGCCGACAAACAGCGTACTGCCAGCCATAATTAGTGAGTATGTATCATCGCAGGCGTGCTTCCAGATGAAGCATTGTTCCAGTGACTCTTTATTTTGTCCCAGAGAACGTTGAATATTACGCAAGTCTCCCCTAAGCTTGTTTGCCGGGGCGCTGTTCCTGGCAAGTTTCTTAAGCTGATCGCTAATCTGTTTTTGCCGGCTGTTGAGAGTTATTCTTTGCTTCGAAAGTACAAGGTATCTCCTTCGATCAATCGCAGTAAGCCCTTTCTCCGATTGCATATATGCTATATGACCTTTAACGACCATACGCATCCCACCAAATGTTGCTATCGTCTCCTTCGTTGTGGTATTGGCGGCATTAAGTTGCTTGGCGCCGCGTCCGGGGCCTGTCACAAGAGTGTTTTCTGTTAATAGCGCATAAGCTCCACCAGCACTGGCGAATTCTCCCCGGAATGTACCGTTTTCACGCGAAAAAGAAACAGGGCCTGTTCGTCCGGTCGGTACGTACAGATTTTGAATCGAAGCGAGTAAATAACCTTGTGGTGAGACATCGAGTTTTTGCTGCCACAGAACCGCCCCGCTTTCAGCGTTCAGAGCAAATAAAAACGTGCCCTCAATCGGAAACAGGCCCGCCGCGAAAAACACCTTACCTGCATCGACTACCAACCCGGTCCGAACGGGCAGCAAGGATATCATTCGTCCATTGCCCGGGGCCATGCTATTTTTATCAGCAACGTCAAATTTCCAAATCAATGAGCCGTTGTCAGTTGAAAGACAATATACGCAGCCGTCGTCAGATCCAACGTAAAGTCTGTTCCCAACTACAACAGGAGCCAGTCGAACAGGTCCGGCAGTGGAGAACACCCATCGCACCTTCCCGGTTTTGGCGTCCAGAGAGTAAACGCTAAAGTCGGCGGAGGAAGCAAAATAGACAGTATCGCGGACAGCCACGGAATGAAAAGCACGGTCGTAAATTACGGTCGGCCTCAGTTTGTCCTCATTGTGCCAGAAGTCCTGAGCGGCTGGTGGCGGCCAGGCAGGCTGAGGTGAGTGGTTAGACTGGAACCGCCAGCATTCGGATAGCGTCGAAGGCAATTGTTCCGAAGTTATACCGCTTCTTGCTTTGTCGTGGTTATATGTTGGCCAATCACCACCTCGGGACACATTGGCTGTCAGGAGGGTTAGGATGCTCATTGACGTGAGCAGCCAGTGTATGCTTTTAATCATATATCCTCGGCTTAATAGGACGACTTTATTGTTTGGCAGAATACTTGGTTACACAAACAAGTTGTCACATATTAATATGGTACTAAATTTCTTTAAGAAAAACAACCATTTGTTGTGTTATCCTCGCCGTCCATATCCATTTAATACAACTCAACGATAAGGCAGGGGTTTCGGATTTAGCCATTGAATAACCCTGTCCTTGATTGCCCAGGCGGTAAAGAAGTTGCCCCTGGGGGTATGATGGCCATTATAAAAAGGCGCAAGGTACTGATCGACATCTACCTTGTACTTTTTATAATCTGCCGCGAAAACCTCCCGCATATCAATGACCGGATAAGGTTTATCTTTTAACCAGTAAACAAAACCCTCGTCAAAACGGGGCTCTCCAGACAAATATTTCGCTACATTGCCGCGGCCAAAAGAAAGCATAATCATCAGTTTTTTATTGGTATCTCTGGCAAACTCCTCCGCCCATGTAACAACGTTTTGGGTCGCAAATAAGGCTGCTTCAGTATGGATCTTTTTGATCTTTTTGGCTGTCTCGGTATCTGCTATCTTTTCATCAGGAATACCAAACGTAACCGCCACAGGATTTATGAGTTTGGATGAAATATTCCTGCCGCCCTTGCGTGCGGCCATCACCATCTTCAGGATTGGGTCATCTTTGAAGGTTCGCCACAGGTAATCTTCGTCACATAGTTTGTAAAGATCTTTAGGTCTCTTCGAGATGTTCTCTATCTGTTCACACCTGCCCCTCGCCACATCTACCCTTAAATGGGGCAGTGTAAATCCGCATCTTGAACCATAACCAAAGCGGATGCTCCGCCAGGCATCGAGGTTACGGTAGTGATCGTCATCCCATATATTAAGGATGATATATCCGCCTGAAGTTTGCTTTTCTACCTTCAGCATCCTTCTATATGCCTGATAGACACTGTGACCGCCGACTCCGTAGTTACGAACAGGTTCTTGAATGTGAGCCGCCAGGTATTCTTCCCACGTTTCATTATTGTTTGCCTGACTGCAATGTGTGAAACTATTACCATAAGTACGAATACGGCTGGGTTTGTCAGGAAAGTTAATAACTTTGCGGGCACCGTCGGATTCATAGCTATAGAACACCTTAGAACCATCCACCCCGGTACTGCCTATAGCCTCATGAGGGATCCAGCCCAGCTCGGAATCGTATTGAAAAATCTCGCCGGGGCGCTTGTCTCTGGGACCATATTCGCCCGTGATAAAATCTTCCACCCTCTGACGGCTTGGCATAATCGTGCGAAGATATTCTCTGACGCTCTTTTCAAAGCTTGTCTCCTGGCCAATCAATGTTTCTTCAAGAGATAAGACAGCCAAAGAGCTCCCAATCATATTGGCTAAAAATTCACGTCTCTTCATTATCAAACCTCCAAAAAAATACCCTTTTCTCATAACTTACAATACACAGATAATACAACGAAAATGCCAAAAAAGAAACCAACAAAGCAATAACAAAACATCCCTGTTCATTTAACGAGTGTATAAAATCGGTCCGTCGGTCTGTCCGCACTATGCGTCTCAGATGAAGGTGGTGGCTTTTATCTTCTCATAGTGTTATTCCTTGAAATATTAAGGATTTATGATAATCTCTTGCTATGAAATACACCTTGAAAGTATCGGTTGAACGGCCAAGTATCAGCCCCCGGGCCCAGGTGCACTAATAAAACAGCTTTGAAAAGGAGACCGCCATGAGTATTGGATTTACACGGCGAGATATGTTGCGGCTTATAGGCGTCGGAGCAACATCAATGGCATTGCCAAAAATGCTGCATGGCGCACAGAAAGGCGGCAAAAATAAACAGGCGGCGAGAAAACCGTTAACCTTTTTCGGCTGGTCGGATACTCATATACCGGTCAATGGCGATGGGAGCAAGCTGTGGCCGGCCATTGATGCGATGAATCTATTGCCGGGAAAGGCGTATCCAAAGAATATTGGCGGCGTTGTTGATACACCAGCGTTTGTATTTCATTGTGGGGATATTACTGAATGGCCCACGCATCAGGCAAAAAAGACCTATGAGGATATGATTACAAAACGATTGAAGTATCCCAGTTATGAAATGCTCGGCAATCATGATGAGGCCGGGGCTGATGGCGTCGAGGGAGCACCAGCGATTATGAAAGAGTGGTTCAAAAGACGTTATGGGGACCTGAGCTATACCTTCGATCAGGGCGGGATTCATTTTGTGTGCCCCTTTTCGGCCTATGATGAAAGTCTTGGAAATCCGGCGCAGGACATAACTGCCGAAGCAATGGCCTTTATCAGGAAGAATCTACACCGGCATTATTCGCCCGACCTTGTGCCGAAAAAATTGGCATCCATACCTCAAGGGGCGCCTATCGTTGTGGCAACGCATTTATGTTTTGATGCGATGACCAATCGGAACGCGTTTGTAGAGGCCCTGGGTGATGCGAATGTGATTATGGCATTGGGCGGGCACTACCACAAAGCAAAGGTGACGCCTTATCGGGGGGTGAATTTTGTGCAGCTTCCGTCGGTGAATTCGGACTGGCCGGAGGTGACAGTGATTCGAATCACATCAAATCGGCTAATTGCGATTCCTTATGATTATAGTAAACGCCAATGGATAAGAAATCCCGGGAAGATTTTGGACGTGGAGATATCGAGGTGAGTTAGGGCAATGTGTGCGTGTCCACCCCTGCATTTATAAACTTTACCATACTTTAAGCGTGAGTTTCCCCTCACCCGGATTCTCAAAAGGGCCTGCCGAAGGATTAGCTTCATTTCGCTTTTTGCCGAAATAATCAGTATTTATTTTCAAAGCTGTACCATCGGGATTCTCAAATGCTGCATTTGGTATTTTGGCCCGGCCTAAAAGCGATGTTGTCACCAGGCGGTTATCTAAAGCATACCAGGAATCGTCAAGTGTAATGTGAAGAAACACACTGTCGCCTTTTCCAACAACCTTAACTTCTGGATCGAAATCTGCCTTCTCAAGATAAATTTTTTCATTAGAGTAAGGCTTAGCGCCATTATAGTAAACGTTGCCTTCTATCTGTACGGGCAGCGTCGCCTTGTCATATCCGTCCAAACCCCCCGGCTGGATAATCAGGTTGTTATAGAACCGGTCATCGCCGCCCTGGATGTTCTGCAGGCCCGCAACCTCGGTGGAGTGCGCCTTATGGAACGGGGTCTCGCGTCGCAACTCAGGGCGAAGCGTGATGCGACCTGCGAACAAATTGTGCACGTATGCCCCGCCTTGTGACATGTCAAAGAGCGAACGGCCAGAAAGAAAGAGATTGTTGTCGATTAGGAACGGCCCGTGGTTGACCTCCACAAAAAGGTCCTCTGATTTGTTGTTATCGTGTAAAAGGTTTCTGGTCACTCGCGCGCCCTGCGCCATCCAGTCCAGCCAGATACCCCGGCAAGTACGGTAGATATGATTCCGGCTGATCTCGGTGTCAATAGCCCCATGAATCTTGATACCGGCCATCTCGGCCCCGGTAAACAGTTGCCGGATATGGATGTCGTGGATGATGTTGTCTGTGATGCTGATGAACACCGCACCCATGCTTCCGACAATGCCCGCTTGCTCGCAATGTGAGATATGGTTGTTACGTACCACATGGTGACCGATGTTTTCCTTCGACCAACCCTTTTCCACGGCGCGCTCGATGGTTTTGACATAGCCCTCGGCAGTATTCGCCGACGTGTTGTCCCATTGATCGCCGTGTTTGCCGAGCGTGATTCCAACGCACGTCGAATAGCGGATATCGTTGTTCTCGATGATCCATCCCTTGCTCCAGTGGGTGCCGATCAAGCCGATCTGCTCTGCCGTGGGCGGTGCCCAGGGCGTTGCCGCGTGCATTATTGTAAAGCCGCGTACGGTTATGAAATTGACCCCCGTCTTCTCAGGGTAGAACACCGCTTGGCGAACGTTGATCTCGACCTCGCCCTCGTTGGGATTGACATCCTCGAACTGCGCCCAGATTGTGGTGTGAGTCTCATCCACCTGCCCAAACCACAGCGGGGTGTTCCCAATAGGTTTCAGCAAATCATTCTTTTTGGCTGCTTCGGTGAGCCAGTGGCCATTGAGATAAACCGCCCCCGTGTGGTGGTCCCGTCCCTTGCGATTGAACCAGTCACCGTTAATCAAGTCACTGTACGGATTGAAATCCCCGAAAAAGCTATTGTCGATGGTGACCTTCCATGTGTCGTTTTGAACCTTCTGCCAGCCCTTGATGACTTCGGAGCCCTTGATAACGACTTTATCGCCAGGGATGACCTGATAAACGATGCGATTCTTATCAGACCTGCCACCTCGCGGCGGATTAATTCGTTCGCGATAGGTCCCCTTATGCACTGTTATGAAGTCGCCGGGCTGTGCAGCCTCCGCGGCCTTGGATATTGCCTTAAAAGGGGCTTTGGCTGTCCCTTTATTTATATCATCACCTTTAACAGAAACATGATACTCCCGCGCCTGTACTGCCCCGGATAATAAAAGCAGCATGCAAACGATAAGTGATATTTGTTTGGTATTATTGTGAATAATCATAGTTACACCTCCATATAAATAGTTCATCAAAAACCTTATCTATCTCCACGGTACTGTGACTGGCCGAACAGGAAAACGTCGGAATTTGTGTGAGCCTGCCTCATAATCTGTTCCATCCGGCGAACGATTTCCGGATTCTGTGAGGCAATATTATTTTTCTCTCGCGGATCCGTCTGTAAATTATAGAGTTCCAAAGGATTGTTCGGGTCTTTCTTGACCTGAAGACGAACCGCTTTCCAATTACCTTTGCGAACAGCTTGTTTTCCGCCCTGCTCATGAAATTCCCAATAGAGATATTCATGCTCTTTTTGTTTATGTTTCTTATCCAGAAGAGTCGGCAGGAAGGATATGCCGTCAATATCTTCTGGTACTTCAGCACCGACAAGTTCAGCAAAAGTCGGCATTACATCCCAGAAGGCGGAGATATGATCAGTATTGGACCCGGGGGTGACTTTGCCGGGCCACCATGCTATCATGGGCACTCTTATTCCACCTTCGTAAAGGTCGCGTTTTTGGCCGCGAAGCCCCCCGCTGCTGTCAAAGTAAGCAGGATTCTCCCCACCTTCGGCATGTGGACCGTTATCGCTGGTGAAAATCACAAGTGTTTTTTTATACAATCCGGTTTCGCGGAGTTTATCGAGTATTTCTCCTACGTGTTTATCCAGGCGTGTGATCATTGCCGCAAAATTGGCACGCGGAGTTTTAACCGATCCATAGCCTCCTATCTTATAATTAGGCCCGTCATCGGTACCTTCGTAGGGCTTTTCCGGGAATCTTCCTCGATAACTTCTGACAATGTCATCGTCAGGAACCAGCAATTCCGCGTGTGGAATCACATGAGGTACAAACAGGAAAAACGGCTTATCTTTGTTCGCCTCGATAAACTTCAGAGTTTGTTTCTGAATCAAATCAGGTGCATACTGTTCCGTTTTCTTTCCTTCATTACCGGGCAGCATTACTTTCTTATCATTGTGGCGTAGATAGTAAGGGTAATAATTATGAGCAAACCGCTGGCAATTGTAACCGAAAAACTCGTCGAAGCCTTGGTTATTTGGGTCGCCATCTGAGCCGGGATACCCCAATCCCCATTTGCCAAATGCGCCGGTGATATAACCAGACCTCTTCAATACCTTAGCTACCGTCACAGCTTTAGCAGGCAGAGGATGCTGGCCTTCCGGGTAATATTCCTTATTGCCGCGAATGGCCGTATGTCCGGTATGCTGGCCGGTCATAAGACAGGAGCGGCTTGGTGCGCACACGGTACTCCCTGAATAGTGCTGTCTAAAACGCATACCTTCATGTGCCATGCGGTCGAGATTGGGTGTGCGGATATCTTTCTGGCCGAAGCACCCCAGGTCGCCATAGCCCAGGTCGTCAGCAAGAATGTAGATAATATTCGGCTTTCCAGTATCGTTTTTATGCCAGGCAGATAAACAGCCTGAAATAGTTGCGGCCAAACCTGTTATAGCGGCTGTTTTTAGAAAATCCCGGCGTGATGTAGTTATCATAGAATTTCTCCTGTCAATGTTTTCGCGTGTCATCGGTCATATTCTATAAGTAACACAAGTATATTTCAACATTAGAGTTTGCGCAGCAGCAGGTACACAAAAACAACATTCCCTTTCATTTACCTTCCAAAGCTCTTCGGTGTGAAGCAGTTGCCCGTATGAGCTGTTCAGCGGATTCAAACGGTAAATACATAGCCCGCATGACGAAGCGATAGCGCTGGCCTACCGTGTATTGTGGCACAAACCACTGGAAATCCCATGCCGGATTCCCCTTACCGCCTCCCGAAGGGGATTGGCTGAATCTGACATTATCACATGGCCGAAACATTAGTACTAAAGCCATCCCGTGACTTACGCCGTAGTACCATGGTTCATGATAGCGATAATTCGACATATTGAAGACAAGCGTCAACGGAAACTCAGGATCATGAGCAAAAATGCGACTATCATCCGGAGCCGGATGAGTCGATAATTTTCCATGCGCAGGAGTCACACCTCGGATCCACCTGGGCCTTACATCTTTCTGATTAATCCCATGACCCAAAAAGTGAATATCCAATGATTCAGGCTGATTTATATAACTGGCGAAGAACAAACCGATATAGCCGTTCTTGAATGTCCGAGCGTGTGGAACACATTCCAAAGTCATTTCGATGGCACCATCCTTAAGCAGTTGATATCTCAACCAACTCTCGAGTTTCCAGTATGGTGTTGGTTGCTGGTAAAGTTCAACTGTATATTCATCAACCTTCCTCGTTTGCATCGGTGCTTGTCGTGGCTCGAAGAGGATTTCTCTCGGCTTGACAGTACCATCATGAATGTGCTCGAAATTAAGGCCGGCGTACGATGGAACAAACATGTTTCTGTCTCGTGCGTCGTGAGTAAGCGATGCCACACCGCTATATCCGCCGCGATGTCCCGGCAAAACTTTATCACTAACAGGCTCGTTGTTAACTATAACCGCCATGTTATCTCCTCGCTCCAGTACAACATAGGCTTTGTCGGAGATGCCTTTACCTCCGGCCGTCGAACAGGCAAAACTACTGTATATTAATGTAAGAGTTAACACCTTAAACATAATTGACTCCTCGATTCAAATTATAAGAAGAATATTCTGCTGATTCGACTAGTTTGAAGCAATTGCTGTATATTATAACTTAGATTGGAATTCTATCAATTGTTCATAAATCGATAACTGTCCGAAATCTTTTAAGGGTATTTCGCAGTAAAACTATGGACAGTGGAGCTGTTGAAAAATACCCTTATACATTATCAGAAATAAGGTCGTTCCATATCAGGGTGGGGAAAGGAAAGGCGCGTTTTAATAATCTCTTTTATATTTTGAAGCGATAGATATAGTCCTGTTATATGCCTCCTCCATTGACAAAACCACAGTTATCTGCCATTTTACATTCACTCTTAAGCTTCTTTCCCTTTGTAATATCATAATGACTCATATTTATTGGAAGATTATTCTCTTTTAAGTAGTCATTTACCTGTTCCAGGCTCCAATCAATCATAGGATGAAGTTGGTATAAGTTGTTTATATATTCCAGCACAGGTCTCTTTGAACGTTCTGTTGTTTGAAAACCCATCAATCCTCTAAGCCAATAATGTGGTTTTAATTCCTGAAAAGCCTGATTAAGTGGACGGTGCTTTACTATGTCTAAGAACGTTTCATAGTCCCTTCCTTGTTCTTTCCACAACTCCCCATATACGGCAGTCATCAACTCAGGTGACATACCCGCTCCATAAGGTCGGACGTCAACACCATCATTCTGCATCTGCGCTATGAATTTATATGTTTCAGGAGGATAATGTCCTGTATCTACAAATATTGTCGGTATTGAAAAGCCTAAAGCCTCTTTAATCAGGTGGGGCAGTACACGGGAAGTTCTTCCACCGCTCGTAGTAGCTATGAGTTTGTCTGGTGCACGTGTATATGCCCATTTAATCCTTTCTGCAGCACTAAGAGTATTAAGATATTTATTAGTTTCTTCTATATCAATCTTATCATCTATTGTTTTTTTTGGTTTCTTCATTTTCGATTATTCATTATAGGAACATATTTGGGATTTATAAAATTTTGTTTTGTATTCATATAGAAATATAAGGTTTTTTTCCTCCAAATGCAAAACTTATAAATAATAAAGCCCCTGCCTCTAAGGTGTGTGGATAAAACAAAACAGGGGCTTAATGACATCCCTCCTTGGAACAAGGCTTCCCTCCCTGGAATATGAAATACCAAAGGGGGTTTCTTTAATATTAGACTCTTCCCGATTAGAAAATGTTACAGTTTTTTAAAAAAGTTCTGAAATATATCAAAACGAAGCTTTGCCTATATTGCTGAATTGGCCATACATTGTAGTTGCCCCCGCATGCCGCCAGTGAACCATCAGACTTTAGGGTAAGACTACTGACTTTATATTACTCTTCTTTACTCATTTTGTTCTTAACCACATTCTTCTTAGACGTGAGCAGTATTATTATATATACAATAAAAGAAGCAAAAAAGAAGGCAATGCATATAGTTTCAAGCTCTTTTATGCTGATGACATTTCGATATATGTGACCAGTGAAAATATACGTTATGATTCCCAGGGGAGTGAAACTCCAGTTAAATTCCTTGCTAGGCCAGAATATTCTTAAATCAATATGGCAAAAGCCATCGATCAGGACATGCAACCAAACACCAATTATTCCAGAGATAACCATCTTCAAGAAATGAGGTTTATAGGGTATGTGAAATATTCGCATTATTTTCTTGAATATGTGCCGTAATGGATACGCCGCAATCCCCCAGAGCATACCCACCACTCCACCAATCAGCAGTGTATGACAGTATCGGTGCGGGGGCCATCCTAATCCAAAAATCATTACGACCAAAACCTCGACGTCAACAATCACATTTGCCAGGACAAATACTGGGATGTCAATCCACTTTCGAAAAACCAGCCCAAGAAATCCGCTGGGCCCGAAATGATATGGAGTAAAAGGCATTTAGACCTCGCTTTGTGGTTAACCGTTAAATAATCATCTTTTTGCAGATAGCTTTGAATGAAATCTTTTATCCGTGATTTCGCATTTACATTTCAATGAAGCTCTCCTGTATGTTTAGCATCATTATAATACACTTAGTTGTAATAAAACAAATATAAAAGCCCCTGCGGTGCGGAGGGAGAAAAACCAGCTTGCTGTGGGATATTACGGATTTGATTATTATTGCTCGCACTTTAGCAATGAACTTGTCCAGGTATTCGACGATTTCACTATGGCTTTTCAGCTTCGTTATTTGCTATGTGCCACTTCAGGTTACCTAAATCTTCTGTTTTGACAAATTCCACTTGCAAATCAGCAAACAGGACATTGCAGCCCTTACCTTGGTGGTAATCGGTGGTCAAGATTTCAGATCCGCCAGATTGATTCCAGCCAGGATGGGCTTCAAACAGAACCACTATATCAGGAGGAGCAGGCGTATCCAGTTTTTCTTTGTTCATTGCGTAATTACAAGAGCCTTCAGATGCATCTGGACATCTTAAGAGTCTTTTCATTAACTCGGTCTCGTTTTTCTCCTTCTCAATCAGTAAATCACACCATTTTGTTGGTGTCGGGAAATTGTTATCGTAGTCTTCGGAGTAGTAAAGAATTACCTGGCCAAGGCCGTATAAGTTGCTAGCGCAAAGCAATCGTCTATATTTCCGTTGTACTGTAGGTCGAAGATATTTATAACCAATGGCAGTGATAATCACTAACACCGAAATAACTATAAGACGCTTCATAATATAACCTCCTGTCAGTCTTTAAGAACGTCTCGCAACTAATATGATTATAAATATCTGATTATTGTTAAGCAAGGAGTATTACAAGGCTAATTATTGACTTCGTCCATCCTACGGCCTGCTGGGCGATTTAAATTGGAAGATACAGGACAATATGTGGATTGGCTGAGTTAATGAAAAAAGGGCTGCAAGTGGATGCTTATTTGATTGAATGAGTTCTATTTAAGAAATTTTATTTTTTTTTCAGAGTATCAGATGGACAGAGTATCAGAGTAACAGTTTCTTTCATGGCTGGGAACGAACTACACGAAAACCGAAGTTGCTGCTGCTGATGCCAGGGTAGCCCCTGCTGCGCTCCGAGCACCGAAGATCATTCTTGAAGTGGCCCCAGGAGCCGCCACGCAAAGAACGGGCATCGCCGGATGAAGGCCCCTTAGGATCGACGATCGGGCTATAGGAATAATAATCCACACCACAGAAGTCACTGCACCACTCACAAACATTGCCGTGCATGTCAGACAGACCCCAAGGATTGGGTTTCTTCTGCCCCACCGAATGAGCATATTTCTGATCCACGGTGGAGGTATTGTCGTTAAACCATGCGTAGTCACCAAGGGACGAGTCACTGTCGCCGAAGCTAAACCGAGTTGTTGTACCCGCCCGGCAGGCATACTCCCACTCAGCTTCGGTGGGCAACCTGTACGTTTTACCTTCCTGCTGACTCAGCTTCCTGCAAAACTCTGCTGCCTTGTCCCATCTCATGAATACAGCAGGATTGTTGGCATCCTCCTGAACACATTTATTTCCAGACCATGGCTCGGCATTCATAACTGACTTGTACTGGCCTTGGGTTACCTCTGTCTGACCCATCCAGAAGCCTTCGGATATATGTACTTGATGCTGAGGTCCCTCGTCGATGTAGTGATCCTTTTCATTTGAAGGATTGCCCATCATAAACGAACCGGCGGGAATATAGACAAGCTTCATGCCGATGGAATTGGTTACTACATTGCCCGACTCTTCCGCTGCCACTTCTTGCGCTGCGCCCACAGGCGTTTTGTCGGTTCCCGTCGGTTGATCGGTGCTTTGATGGTATTTGAGGAAGACTACTATCGAAACAACAGTAATCAACGTAACGATGCAAATAGCGGTAAGCACCTTTTTTGGTTTTTCTTTCCGCATCGTTCAAGTTCCTCTCTATCTCTAACCATCTGGAAAGTCATATATGATTATAGAATATGTCATCGTAACTCCAATTGCAATGAGTATATGCAACCGGCTCAAGATTTTCCACAGGACTACTCTAAGAGGTGTTTTATCGTTCTACAATGGCCAAACTCAAGCCGAAGGGTATCTCTGAGGGAGTATTAAAGGCAGTTTTGATGGTACAGCCTGTCCGTCGATCATGCATTAATTATCAAGCATATAAAAATCACCCAATTTTCGACAAAATACGCTAAAAACCAAAGCAAACAAATTTATCCTCGATGAGTGCTTCCTTGCTTTCCTGTCGGGGACCAAAATTCAACAAAATCAACCACATTCTTGCCCCGTTAGGTAATTACGCCTATCTAATCGGGATTCACCCAAAATCCCCAATTCTCTAACCTAACTCAAAACTCAAAACTAATTTCCAACCACAACTCATCGAAAAATGTACCGGACACTTTCAATTCCCCCTGAGGAATTGCTTATGGAAGTGCCATTCGTGGCTATCCCTAGTTTTCCCCTGACCAAACCATAAACATAATAAACCATAAAGACACCGTCGTTTTCCCTGTCATAAGTTTCTCTATGTTCTTACTAATCCCGTCAATCCTACAACAAACAATGTAGTCAGCACCCATCCGATTACAATATGGCACCAAAGATAACAAAGAAAAACCCCGCCCGAACGAATCTTAAACCACCTCGTCTCACAAAGCACCTTGCCTTTATTAGCATTGGGCAGCCAGTACTTACCCTGATGCAAGTCAACCACAGGCACAAATGCGTCAATTGAATATGTAATAAACTGGAATGCCGGATATTCGTTATGAATTGTAGCATTCGTTTTACTGACATCCTCAGCACTCTCAGCATATACCTCTGTCTTGCTCGGACTCATTATCCTGTTCTCGCCATAGTACCCCCAGCAGAACAACGAACTCCCAAGTATCATCCAAAACAATATCGAACCCAAAAACGGAATTCCCATAGGCCCTTTCCATATAACATCAAAAGGCTTATAGCCATATCCGATCATTGGTCCAAAAAACTTGTACCACCACCACTGAGTTCTACTCAGTTCTGCACGGTCTTCATTTTTCGCTATAAGCACTTCTGTTGCATCTTTCTCATGACCACTTCTCTTCAGCACTTCAGCCAATTGCTCGTATGGCTGTGGGCTGAATTCTTCTCCCCCATTAAGCCTTAGCCATTCAATTCGGCTCTTAGCATCTTTAGGTGCATCATCACCTAAATTACCATATACTAATCCATGTAGATAAAGATTTCCTTTCTGTGGCCAGCTTTCCTTTTCGTCCAACAATGTCCCTAGCTTGGCAGACCGCAAATCAAATATTGTTTTCTCAGGTGATTGAATCTTAGTGTAAAAAACGCTCCCTATATTTGCATTCGATAAACTTACCCTGCCCTCTGCCTTAAAACCATCGCGGAGATAAACACTACCCTTGACTGTTGCACTCTCGACACAAAGGGCGTCACCTTTAGGGTTTATAAATTCACTCTTATTACAGGATAGATCTTTATCAATTGTTGCACTTACTAATCTAACCTCCCCTTGAGCCTTAAAACCATTATTTAGAAAAACAGCACCCTTGACATTAAAGCCATCGCCTTGAAGAGCCCTTCCTAGGGGATTGGAAAATTCACCTTTGCTACAATCGAAATCTCCTCCAATTGTCGCACCTAAGAATTTCACCTCGCCCTCTGACTTGAAACCATCTCTAAGATTAACACTGCCCTTAACATTTATTGTATCAGCATAAAGAGCCACGCCTTTAGGGTTTATAAATTCACTCTTATTACAGGATAGATTTTTATTAATTGTTGCACTTATTAATCTAACCTCTCCATGAGCCTTAAAACCTTTATTTAGAAAAACACTTCTCCCAACATGTAATCCATCGGCAGAAAGGGCATAGCCCTCAGGGTTGATAAATATACCATTTATACAACTAAAATCACGGCCAATTACAGCTGCCCCAAATCTTACCTCACCTTCTGCCTTAAAACCTTCGGAGAGATTGACAGAACACTTAACATTTATACCATCGGCACTTAAAGCCCTTCCATCAGGATTGATAAACTCTGCCCTTTTGCAGTCAAGACCTCCAGAGATTTCCGCCTCTATTAAACACACCTCACCCTCTGCCCTAAAGCCATTACGGAGATAGACAGTACCTGTTATACATGACCGATCGAACAAAAAAGCTTTTTCTTTAGGATTAACGAACATACTTCCAGAACAATCGAAATCTCCTCCAATTTCTGTACCTATAAAACTTACGACACCTTCAGTTTTAAAGCCATCGCTTAGAAAAACTCCACTTTCAACTTTTATGCCATCCGCAGCAATTCCCCCTGTATATGATCCTTTGAGCGATAACAGCTTGAGCGTACTAAGCACAAGAATTATCGTTTCCTTAAACCTACATCCAACGAACATTATAGGATAATCAACTGTCGCAAATTCCAGATCAAGCTCCCCTTCAACTTTCACCCCTACAACCTGAATACCTTTATGAGTGACGAACTCTGACGCCTTTCTGTTTGTACAAAGCCATTTTATTTTTTCTGCATGCAATACCCGATCATTTCCCCACTTGTCTGCATTTTCAGGATTGTTTTCTTCCTTGTTACTGCTTGTGTAATCTGCGACCTTTTCTTTTTCAACTGCCGTAAAGAATTTAATCTCTGCTTCACTAAGTTCGCCAAATCGCCTTTTGGCAAGCTCTACTAATTCCGATATTTCTTCCATACCATTCACCTTTTTGATATCTTCGACAAGATCTATTTTTTGGTTGACCGACTCTTCGATTGGGAATCTATTAGTGCTCTGGATCTCTGCTGTAAGGTTTACACCAATCATCAAGAAAGTTGTAACTACAAAAACTATTCTTTTCATATATCACAGCTTTACAAAAAATAGGTCAGACACATTTTTGCTGACATTTATTATACCTTATTCAGTTCTTTTACTTTTGTTTACTAACATCCCGAACTTCTCGTCATTCAGATTAATCCCAGCCTCTTTTGTACCCTCATAAAATACAGATAAACTGTAATCTGTCAAGGAAAACAACAAACAAATCTGACTTTTTCTCACTTCGGTTCGCACCAGTTTTAATCACTCCGGAGTTTACCCCCGAGAACCACCTTCTTGGCCTAAAACAGGGGGCATTTCTACCTACGGTTCGCACTAATTTTTTATCACTTCGTGCCTGCGTGATTGTTTGATGCTCTTGCTGGCCTCCGGTAGAAATGCTATATGACTCGTCATCGTGAGCTTGCCCCACCATTTTTCTGAAAAATCGAGCAATTTTGCCAAAAAACACTAAAAAACTAAGAATAACCACCAAAAAACCCCAAAACTGGAGCAAAGCGCAAGTCCTGAGCGGTGTCGAAGGATCAACAAAACCAACCACATTCTTTACTAAATATCCCTCTAAATGTGCTGCCTTCGGTTCGCACCAGTTTAATCACTCCGGCACTTCGTGCCTGCGTGATTGTATGATGCTCCTGCTGGCCTTCGGCAGCATAAATTATTTGCAAAAAGCATCGAAAATTGCTCAATTTTCGACAAATAAAAGCTCAAAAACAACCAAAACCAACAAAACAACCACATTTA
>VRUK01000067.1 GCA_019456195.1 Planctomycetota bacterium
GATCTCCTTTTTATGGGACCCTCGCATCCATGCCTCGGATTAAACTCTTTGAAATATCGGTCGAATATGCCTGTGGGTTTACTACGTTAAAATATTCCTTTTCCCCTTTGCCGAGTGAGCTGATGACTTGAGATGCCACGGTCTTCAGAGTGTTAAAAAACCGATAAAAAAGAGGCCTATACCGTATAGGTATAGGCCCCGAATTAACGCTACGGTAAACAAACACGCAGTTTACTTACCAGTCAAATCTCGGCTTATGGTGCCGGAGCATTAAGTCTGATATCATCGAAATATATCAAACCTGAACCGCCAGCCGCTGGATTGCTGCTGTTATCAAGACCAAGAGTAATAGTATTGACATTAGTAAGGTTCACACCGAACGCCTGTAAGTCGATATTCCATTCGGTCCAGTTGGTCGTCAAAGCTGCATCAGGATTATCATGATAGACTTTTGTGCCGCCATTTAGAGCAACATACATAGCATCAGGAGCGTTAGCGGCCATAGTTACGCCTATTGCCTCATGAGTCCACATCAGACCCACTGAGCCGGTTGTCTGTACATTGTCGAATGTGGCGGAACGCGCTTCTCCGGGTGCGTGCGAGGTAATGCACAGGCCGATATAGACGTTCTGGGCCATTGAAACTGTTGTCGAGCCCTGCTCAGTCCATGTAACGCCATCGGGTGAACGATAACCCGTAAATGTGTCACCTTGTCGCACTATTCTTACCCAATGCGGAGGCGATACGGCCGGAGTCAGATCGTGCAGCGAAGATGATGAGTCGCCCGTGTTTGGACGCCACTGGAAAGCGGCACCACCGCCGCTGCCGGCGGTAACAACGGTCATCGCGTGCTTAGAGCCCGGGTCGAGCGTATCGCGAATCATAACGCCGGCTTTTGCCCAGTTATTTGAGCCCGTGCCGACATCGGTCACATGAGCAGTTATCTCACCGTCTCCTGACAACTGCTTATAAGCAAAGCGGAATTCATCGGTCGTACCCCAGATGTCTGTGCCGGCTCCGGTGATCGTGAAAGTACCAACCGGGTCTTCAGCGAAACCTCCGGGATTACCTCTGAACCAGACAGTCAATGTGTTTACGCCTTTCTCGGTCCAGTCACGCAGATCTGTTAAGGTCAAAGTAGCCTCAGATTTTCCAACGCTGTTGTTGTATTCAAAAGGCATCGATTGGCTTCCGCCGTGAACGATTGTTTTCTCGACAAACGGAGGACTTGCATAACCAACGACAGAACCATTTATCGCCGGATTGTCAAATCCGTCTGCCCAGGCAAGAAATATCCTGTTGCTGCCGGGCTCATCGGGATTAAGGTCATTGTAAGCCTCCATATCGTCCACAATCAGGAAGTTAGCTGTCGTGAAGCTCCAGACCTTACCCACCCACGGACTGCCTGGATTGGTGTTATTGACTTCATCAACACGCCAGTAGTAGGTTGTATCCCATTCAAGTTTTCCGGGCTCGAAGCTCTCGGAACCAAGGTCCATGGTGCCTTTATACTCTGGTGAACTTGCAGTGGCGTTTGTCACTGCGTCTTCATCATTGCCGAAATAAATCTCGTGCGAAGCGGCCTTAATTCCAGCCTTGAAGTTAAGAGCAGTTGTTTGCTTAATATCTGAGCCGCCATTACCCGGATTAGGACCGTAGGCCTGGACGGGTTCATATTTGGACAAATTATTTCCCGGGATAATCGTAATTTCCGGGATGCCGGGTCCCTGCCATGCTACCTGACAGTGGTCACCACCGCCGCCTTCTTTCCAGAGCGCCTCAATGTAATACCTGTTGCCTGCCTGCAGTTGAATTGGCTCGGACTGCTCTTCGCCGGTTCCCCAAGTGTCCAGGGGCGACCAGCCGCTTTCACTTGCAATCAACGCCACGTTTTCCGGGTCGTCATCGGTACTAAGCCAAAGTTCACCATTGTCGTCGCAGTTAAGCCAGAATGTGTACTCGCCGGTTGCCGGAGCATAAACCCAGCCGGAAATTCGGCCTCCATAGTTGTCGGTGTCCGGTCCGTTCCATGAAAACTCTGTTATTTCCTCGGTTACATCGGGAGAATTTGGAAACTTAACGTTGTCCTTGAGCGTGTTCAAATCTGTACTATCGATGTTTTCCCACCGCTCAGCGACGAGGGTACCCAGACCGGGGATAGTAGTAGTAAAGCTCCAGACATCGCCCTTGTGTGTGGCAGGAGGATCGAACTCATCGACACGCCAGTAATAAGTCGTCTCTAATTCAAGCGTGCCGGGATCAAAGGTCGTATTTCCCTGTGGGAGTCCTGCGGCGGCATTATTTACGTCGTCAAAATTGTCACCAAAATATACGGTGTGAAGTTTCGCGCTAAAGCCTGGTTCAAAACTTAGGTCTGTTTCCAGGTCAACGAACGCACCGCCGTCAGCCGGGATTGGATTATTTGCCTTCCTGGGTGGAACCGTAAAGCTCCAGACAGAGCCCTGGTGTTTCGTAGTTCCGTCTGCTTCAACTTCATCGACTCGCCAGTAGTATGTCGTGCCCGTATCAAGACCATCCGGATAAGGAAATCCCGGAAAGCCGACAATAAAAGACGCCGTGGTCTGGTTGCCCTGGAAAGCTCCTTCGGCACCGGCCTGGACATCAGCAAGGTTGTCGCTGAAATATACATCGTGCGAGTCCGCCGTGTATCCCGCTGTCCAGTTCATGCTTACCCATGTGTCCGCAAGGAGGGTACCATCAGCAGGTTCGGGGTTATAAGCTTTTACAGGACCGCTGATATTGCCGATAAAACTGACGTTGTCGAATGTGGCCGAACGCACTTCGCCGGCCGCATGCGATGTTCGGGCCAGGCCGATATAAACATTCTGAACCATTGAGATTGTTATATCGCCCTCTTTTTCCCAGGTAATACCATCGGGCGAATGGAAGCCCTCAAACAGGTCGCCGGTTCGCTTCACCCGGACCCAATAAGGCGGCGTCACAACGGGTTCAGTGCTGCCCGACCAGGCCGAGCCGGCATCTGTGGTCGGACGCCACTGGAAGCCTATCCCGGAGCCACTGCCCGGCGTAATAATCTCCATAGCGTGCGTGGAGCCTGGCTCGAGCGTCTCGCGAATCATAACGCCGGCTTTGGCCCAGTTATTCGAGCCCGTACCGACATCGGTTACGCGAGCAGTCATCTCGCCGTCTCCTTCCAGAAACTGATACACGAAGTGGAAACCGTCGGAAGTACCCCAGATATCGGCACCGTCGCCTTCAAGGGTCCACGTGCCACCACTCTCATCTGCACTGCCGCCGGTAGTGCCGATATCCTGGTTTAGCCATCCCGCCGGAAGCGCTGCCGAAGCGCTGCCGACCAGGCTCAGCACCAGAACAAAAGAAACTAAATACAATAAATTTTTACACATAACACTTCTCCTTAAAATAATTTGCTTTTACAGTACATCAAAATCCCAAACTTGCAGGATTATGTTCAATAAGAATCGATAGTTTTCATTTGTTTTAGTTTTTGCCTGTCTGCTTGTCTTAAATACTTATAATTAAAACGACTGATAATAAATATTGCGAATGTTATTTATTCAAGACAATATGACGATTTTGTCCTAACTCCTTCCCCTACAAAAGCGAACACGATAAGCTGTCAATTGAAATGTAAAGACCTCCTCGTAAATCACGAGGCCCTTGCTTCGAATGTGATATCACACCACACCACACCTCACTTTAAAAAAACACCACAAACACTTCCTTCATCTACAAGCCAGACTCCACAGCTTGCGCCTACTCTATATATTTATACCAAAATTACTATTTTAAGGCAAGTAAAACCTGGTGATTTCTCGAAAAAACGGCTTAATTACGAGTATTTAGCCTAAAAATGGGCATCCGGGTTGAAACGGTGAGTGGTTATGGATTGAGTTGATAAACGAAGAAATCTTATCTGGACCGCTGCTAAGCTCTATTATTTAAAGAATACTATACTGCCCGGCCTGAAGGGGGGCTCTTCCGGGTAAAGGTGCTTTACGCTGTCTTTAATCTGTCGCCCGCCAGTAAATCGAGAAGACTATAGACAGCGAATCCGGCCATGGCCGCAAGGACCGAATAGAGTTGCCACTGATCCCGCACAGTTTCGATAGTCCGCGGGATTCTACTAACTAATGTACTGCTTCGCGAGGTGAAACCTCCGACAATATTATTAAAAACCGCAGTAATAGTGTCCGGAAAGACTGTCATCGCAATAATTGCGGCTGCGCCTAATGCAAAACATCCCGCCAGAGCGAGTCTTTCCTGCAGAACTACACGAGCCAAAATCTTCTTCTCTTCGGCCTGCCTTATCTGGCTGAGCATTCTCTGGGTAAAATCGGCCGGCACCGCCTGCGAAGACCTGCGCAAAGTTCGCCCTAACATTTCATCAAATTTATCATCTTTATTCAATCTATCCGCCAACATCAACATCTTCTCCAAGGGTCGGAGCCAGGGCATTTTTCAATTTCTGGCGTGACCTGAACAAATATGTCTTAATAGTATTTTCCTTTGTCTGCATTATCTTTGCAATTTCAATTATACTTTTTTCTTCCCGATAATACAGTATAACTGCCATTGCCCAGAGTTTCGGCAGCCGTTCGACTGCCTTCCAAACGATTTTTTCTGTTTCTTGGCCCTGTATTGCCGCTTCCGGTCCTTGCTCTTGACTACTACCGGCCTGCTGAAACTCATCCGGCTCGGCTTCAAGCTGCAACTGCTTTCGATTCTTTCGCAGATAACTTACCGCCCGTCGGTACGCTATAGACCACAGCCACGTGCTCAATTCAGCCTGACCCCGATACTGCTGTAATCCCTTATATGCCGCCATGAATGTCTCGCTCGCCACATCCTCGGCTTCATCTTCGGTCAGCCCTAACCTTCGGCAGCACAGAAAAACCGTTTCTTTGTACTTATCAATGAACCGGGCAAACGCCCCGTGGTCACCGCTGCGAAGCAGCCGTAACCAATTGTCCTTCTTTTGCTGGCCCAATACGTTAGAGACCAAATATTTCCCTTTCTATATTAATTAGTCGCGGCCGGGGCTTCTTAAGTTTCAGATTTTTATAACCTCTTCCGGAAAAATAGCGACTAATCCATAAAAAATCATAATAACCCCAAAAACAGAGGAAAAATACGTATTTTTTATAACTTTTTATATAAAACTTGTAACTTATTTGCAAAAAAAACTAAGTTAATAGAGATGTATATTATGGAAAATAACGGTTAGGTATAAAGTTTCGGTTTTTCTGAAACCTGATGAATAAAACCAGCGACTAATTTACGAAAGAGAAAAAACAAGGGAAGAAAATAAAAATTAAGGATAACATATAATGAAGAATGGTTTTCTGAAAAAAATATTGTTAGTTTCTTTACTGTGCCTGCTGGCAGTCGAAGTCGGCTGTTGCATCAATATTGGCATTGCAAAGTATGTACGTACAGTTCAGCTATCAGCGTCTCTTTTGCCCGGATCGAACTTCACAGCACAGACCCACAATGGCTCAATCACAATTGCCGGTGCCGATATTACCGACTGCAATGTTACAGCGACCATTGTCGGCCGGGCGAGAACCGAAGAAGGTGCCAAAAAAATTGCTGAACAAACAACGATAAAACTCATACCTTCAGCGAATAAGCTAACCGTCAGGATTGACAAGCCCAAATTCAGGTTCAGCCAGTCTGTCTCAGTCAGTCTCGATGTAACTATCCCTGATAATGCCGACCTGGAGCTTACAACTCATAATGGAGCTTTAGTAATTAAAAATATCACCGGCCGCCTGAATGGTACCACACACAATGGAAAGATTACTGCCGAGCTGGTTTCCGGCGCCGCCGAGCTTTTTACACATAACGGCTCAGTAATTTGCAGAGAAATTTCAGGTGATACAAAACTGAAAACGCATAACGGCGGCATAAAGGTTTATTATTCTCAAGCCGCCCCGTCAGTCTGCGATATTTCACTAATCACACACAACGGAGGAGTGGAACTCGAAGCGCCAAAGAATTTTTCCGGTGAAGTTGAGGCTTCAACCCACAATGGCTCCATAAAAACAGAACTGCCTATAACGGTCAAAGGCAAGGTCAGCAAGAAGAAGCTCACGGGGACAATAGGCACAGGCCAGGGCAAGCTGTACCTTGAAACCCACAACGGTTCGATTAGAATAAAATAGACAAGTAAAAAACATAAATCTGGAGAATGAAATAATGAAGAAAAAATATTACTCAATTCCGGTCATTGGCTTTTGCCTTTTATTGATAGCTACGGGCTGTGATTTTCAAATAGGTAATTGGGCCAGAGCCAAATATGAAAGAACAGTTCAGAAACAGGCGCCCCTTGCTTCCGGCTCAACTGTTGTAGCACAAACAAGCTCCGGCTCGATTACGATAACCGGCGCCGATGTTGCAGATTGTAATGTAGTTGCTGAAATCCGTGTCCGAGCACTTACTGAAGAGGATGCCCGGGAAACAGCCGAGCAGGTGGAAATCATACTTGAGCAGGTTGGAAATACGTTAACAGTCAAAGCTAAAAAGCCTCATAAAAAACTAAAACGCTCGATATCTATAAGCTACGATATAACCGTTCCAAAGCAAACCAACGTCGAGTGTGCCAGCTCCTACGGACCGATTAAACTCGGCGGTATCAACGGACACGCAAAGGGCAAAACCAGCAGCGGTTCGATTAGTGCGGAGAATATTCAGGGCTCGGCACATCTGGACACATCCTATGGTTCCGTTACTTGCAGGAACATCACAGGTGACAATATCAAAGTAAAATCAAGTAGTGGTGCAATTACCGCAGAGAATATTCGAGGCTCCGCTGATATGGATACGTCCTACGGTTCTATAACCTGTGAGGATATTTCAGGAGGCGATCTCAAACTTCGAACCAGCAGCGGTAAAATTAAGCTCTCGAAGGCTTCCTGCGGCGATTTCGATTTGCACACATCTTATGGTTCCATCAGGGCCGAGGAGCTTACGGGTAAAGTCCTAAAATTGCATTCAGGCAGCGGCAGTATTGATGTCACGCAAGCTTCTGCGGACTCAGCCGATATATCCACATCCTACGGACGCATCACCTGCCGGCAGCTCACAACCGCTGACCTTACCGCTAAGTCCGGCAGTGGTGATATTAATATCGCCTGTTCAGACTCTACCTCTCCCGAAATCAATGCAAATGTGGTTACCTCATACGGAAGTGTCGATTTTGAAGCACCGCCTGATTTCGCCGGCAGTGTGGATATGGCAACCAGTTACGGCTCGATAAGTACGGACCTGCCAATCACTATCAGCGGCCAAATAAGTAAGAAGAAGCTCGCTGGGACAATCGGCCAGGGTAATGGCAAGCTGTATCTGAAAACAAGCAGCGGCTCAATAAAAATCAGATGGCCGGATAAGCCGGAGGTTAATTGAAAGGACAAAAAATGAAATACGATTATTTCACAAAAAAATCATTATTGATTTGCCTTCTTGGCATGCTGACGATTTCTACCGGTTGCTGTATTAACATAGATGGTTGGTTTCGAGCTGAGTATGAAAAAACAAACAAGCTTGATGCCCCTCTTGCGCCCAGGTCAACCTTAGCTCTCGAAAACGAAGTTGGCTCAATAACTATTGATGGTCAGGATGTTACCAATTGCGACGTTACTGCGACAATTACGGTAAAGGCCCCCACCGAAGAAGAAGCTAAAGAACTGGCTGAACAAATAAAAATAGAGCTTGAGCAGGATGGAGATGCTTTAACGGTCAAAATCACAAAACCTCGTAAAAAAAGACGTCGCTCGATAAGTATCAGCTTCAACATAACTGTCCCGAAGCAGACCGCCTTGCAGATTTCAAGTGATGTCGGAGAAATCCGAATCTCGAACATTACGGAGAATATTAAAGCCCAGACAGATGTTGGCAAGATTTCCTGCAAAGAAATCTCAGGCGATATCGACCTTAAAGTTGATGTGGGCAAGGTAAACGTAGTTTATTCGAAAACCGCCCCGGCCGCCTGCAATGTGAATATCAAAACCGACGTGGGCAGTATCGATATAACGATACCGCCCGAGTGTTCGGCCGCTGTGCAGGCTAATACGGATGTTGGCTCGATAACAACCGACATGCCGCTGACCATCAAAGGTAAAGTCGGTAAAAATCTGCGAGGTACGATAGGTGCCGGAGAAGGAAAATTGTATTTAAGGACCGATGTAGGTTCAATAAGAATCAGATAATAAAGAAAGTTCAATTGTTAAAGAAAAATTCGAAAGGAACAAAAAATGTATGGTGAATCGATCATTGTGTTTATCGTATTTTCGAGTTTGGCAACAGTCGCAATAGTTATCGGCTTACTTGTCTATTTTGGCAAACGGCTCGAACACAAGCAGATATTGGCGGCCATTGAAAAAGGTGTTCCGCTCTCGGATTTAAAACCTCGTAAACCTGAACCGTCCGGCCCGGCGTGGATAAAGTATCTCACAGGTGGAATTGCAATCTTTTTCATCGGATTGGCATTTATGTCAGTAGGTCCGGGAATATTGGGCATGAGAAATGCGGGGCCGGGGGCGTTTGTGGCTTTTGTTCTCTGCGGTGTAGGCCTTGCATGGATGGTTCGCGGTCTGATATGTCGAAAATACGAAAAGCAAAGCCAGCTTTCGGCTAACGGCAACACTGCCGAATATAAAAATCCGACCAGTACCTCTGCTCCTGAAGTCTCACAGCAGTCCGGTGAATAATCTGGACTGACGGTCTGAGAGACTGTAAAATAAAAGGCGATAAAAGATATGGCTTGTATAATAATGTACAAGCTAAGTCTTTTTTGGAGGCCTTAACAATGAAACGCGCAGCGATATTGCTGATTTCCATTCTTGCCTTTGGTATAAATGTCTATGGAAACGAAGAATCCGGTCCAGTTTTAGTGCCGCAAATTTTCGGCCAATGGTGGCAGGTGGCCGGCAGTCCGATGGAGCATGAATACGCCACAGAAAAGCAGCAGCCCGTCGATTTTGCTGTATGGCAGGCGGCTGACGGCACCTGGCAGCTATGGTCCTGCATTCGCAATACTACCGCAGGCGGCAGGGGAGGTGACACGCGATTTTTCTACCGGTGGGAAGGAAAGAATCTGACGGATATCGACTGGAAACCGATGGGTATCGCTATGGAAGGTGACCCTTCCTTCGGTGAAGCGCCCGGCGGGCTGCAGGCGCCGCACGTAGTCAAAATCGGCAAGACCTATCATATGTTCTACGGCGACTGGATGAATATCTGCCAGGCCACCAGTAAAGACGGCAAAATATTCAAGCGGCTGATTCGTGACAATGGCAGGACAGGAATGTTCAACGAAGGCGTTGGAGAACACGCCCGCGACCCGATGATATTGAAAGTCGGCGAGAGCTACCATTGCTACTACACGGCACACTCGATGCGCTCTCCAGCCACAAATCATCGCGGTGTTAATTACTGCCGAACCTCTTCTGATTTGCGAAACTGGAGCCCCTCAAAAGTTGTCGCCGAAGGAAGCGCCTATGCCAAAGGTCCGTACTGTGCCGAATGTCCCTACGTTGTCTATATTCCCGAATCAAGGCAATACTTCCTTTTCAATACGCAAAGGTATGGTCGTCGCCAACATGCCACCGTATTTCGCTCGGCCGACCCGCTTAGTTTCGGCATAAACGACAATAGTCTCGAAGTTACGACTCTGCCCGTGGCAGCTCCGGAAATCATCCTGCACAATGGACGGTACTATATTGCTTCTTTGATGCCGAGTTTGAAAGGTATTCAGATTGCCCGTTTGAAATGGGTGCAAAAATCCAATTGAGCAACGATTGCTTATTCCGGCTTATTCGGTATTGGCTTATCGAGTATCTCTCAATGTAAGTTTCAAAGCCCAGTCGGTTTTGGACGTTGTCGATTTGTCCGGAAAATTCGGAAGGTTAATTCTGCCCGTCGAATCAGCACTCAAAACTCCTGCATCAATCCAGTTGCCGCTGCGCGGATTGAACCACAGCGCCTTGTATGTGCTTTGTGGTATTGCTCCTGTTAAGCTTGCTTTTGGGCAGTCTTTCTCAAAGTACAAAAGAAATAAATCCTTCCCGGAGGTCACCGCACAATATGCCCACCCGATACACGATTTTTCCTCCCCCGTTCTGTTTGGCTTGAGCATGTCCACACTGGGAACAAGTTCCTGGTATCTGTTTCCCTCGGAAAGAATAAAGGTTCTTAAGTGACGCATCTGCTCGGCTGACCGCCATTTGATGACCTCCCAGACAGGAGTTGGTGAGGCGTCTTCAACCTCACCGCTCCACAGACCTCCCTGCCAGCCGCCCCCTCCGTATATATGTCCGCCAAGGCCCCCCGACAGCACGCTGCCGTACATCGCTGAGCGGCAATACAGAGCCGACTTGTCCGTCCCGCCCTCGGCATCCAGCATCCCCGCGTAATAAGGCTCACCATTGATTCCCGGCACAGACGGCGAGGCATTGAAAATTTCCGTCAGATAGGGATACAAATCATGCGTTCGCCTGTTGCCTACCTGATGAAACGTTAGCCACTTTGCATTGTTCATATGACCGAAATTGCGAAGCGTCGAGGGATTTGAATTTGTACTCGCCAATGTCCCGAACGGCGGATGCCCGTACTTCTCAATGACCTTGTTGGCCGCTTCGTTCCATTCCTCCGGCGGTATGGTGGCCCCCGTCCAATCAAGATGAATTGGACTGAACAGGCAGATGTTCGCCTGGTACCGGCTCCATATATACTTAATATAACGCGTGTACGAGCCGGGCCACTCATAGTACTTCTTCCAGGCCTGCCCAATGTCACGCCGCGAAACCTCGATAAACGGGACAAATCCCTGCGAATTCAAATAGTCAATCTTCTTATCGAGGTTTCGATAATACGCCGGATTGATCCGCTCGACGTCCGGGAAATATTTCTCATACCCGGGCACCTTACCGGGAAACAAAAACGCCCTGTTCCCATCCTCATCGTGCATGTCCTTGGCACTTTCTGTCCCCGCCTGCTTCCATGCTGAACGCAGCACTGTCCCGTCGGCCATCTTCAGACTTGCCGGCTTGTCGTCGTTGGCCCAGTTCCCAAGCGCCGCAATCATCGCGATACAGTTGAATCCCTGCTTTTTGCGATACCTCAGGTAATCTTTAATACCCGCACCCGGACCGATAGGCCGCTCCTTATCATCGTCGTACCAGCGATACCGAAAAGTCCCGACCGGCCACCACGTATCACCTGTCAAAAAGAAAGGCGTTCCGTCCGCCCATTCAAACGCATGTCCGTTTGCGGATGCCTTGACCATCCCCCTTCGACACGGATTTTTCTCCTTCTGGACCTCGGACCATTCGACAGCTTCGAAGCTCCCCCTTTTGCTGTTAAGCCTCTTATCTCTCTGGTTCGACCCGCTCCGCCACCTCCATGTCCCTGCTGCACTCGCCAGAACGCGCACCCGAAATACATTATCACCATCCCAGAATCCGTAGCATCTCTTCTCGAATCCAGGCCCTTTCAAATCAACCCAGACCTCGACTTCCTTATAAGGATTTTCGTACGACTTATCGGCATGCAGGGTAATCTCCACTTTCTCCCACACATGAATCTCATCTGCAAAGCATGTATTAAAAGTCACCAATAAAAAGACCGCGGCCGTAAACAAAGTCATTACCCATGCTTTCCTGGTTGAGCTGCCTGAAATGCCGTTATTATATCTATAATAATCCATTGCTCTTTACCTCCATATCCTTTCCAAGCTGAATACCCCCTTACTGCTTTCGCGCTTGCCGTAATAATAACATACTTGAATAAATAATCAATTCGATAGCGAGGGCGATATTTAAATTTGCCCGAATCTACCAAACAAGCTACAATCTCGATGTGATTAAAAGAAGAAAGACAAAGACCGTCAAAGTCGGGACCGTAAAAATCGGCTCCTCTGCCCCTGTTGTCATCCAGTCGATGACCAAGGTGCCGACTACTGATATTGCCCGCTGCGTAAGGCAGGTCAATCAGCTTGTCCAGGCCGGCTGCCGATTAGTCAGAATCGCCGTGCCCAGAAGGGCCGACACCGCCGCTTTTGCAAAAATTGTTCAAAAAGTGGATGTTCCTCTAATCGCCGACGTACACTTCAGCCCGGACAGGGCCATCGAAGCGATAGAAGCCGGGGCCGCCAAAATAAGGCTGAATCCCGGCAATATAAAAAATCGAAAAGATATCCTGCGAATAATAGATGCCGCCAAAATGAACAAAGTTGCCATACGCGCAGGTGTTAACGAAGCAAGTATCGATTCGAGAAACTCAATTCAGGTGACTCATCGGGCTTCGAGCTTCGGGAATCGGGTATCGAAGATGTTGAGGGAAATGAAAAAATATATTCGGCTCTTTGAAAGTCGCAGCTTTTCCCAACTGGTGCTAAGCGCAAAAAGCAGTGACACCTTGAGAACGATAGAAATTAACCGCAAACTTGCCGAAACTTTCCCCTATCCAATTCACCTTGGTCTAACTCATGCAGGTCTGCCCGAAGATGCCCAAATACCGTCAGCCGTTACTCTGGGTGCTCTCCTTGCCGAAGGTATTGGCGATACTCTCAGAGTTAGTATTGCCGGCAACCCGGTCGAAGAAACAAAAATTGCAAAACAGATTCTAATCTCACTTGGCCTTTATCCCCGCTTGGGCCCGGAGTTGATAGTCTGCCCGACTTGCGGCCGGGTGGAAATTAATGTAATCAAGCTGGCCCGCCTCGTTGAAAAAGCCATAAGCGATATTGATAAACCGTTGCGTATTGCTGTGATGGGCTGCATCGTTAACGGCCCGGGTGAAGCCGCCGACGCCGATATCGCCCTCTGTGCCGCAAAGAACAAAGCTTACATCTATTGCAAAGGCCGAAGGGTCTCAGTGGTCCCCGAATCCAAAGCCGTCCCGGCATTGTTGAAAGAGCTGCAAAAAATATAACACTATGTGTATATCCGACGAACAACAAGTTTGCCTATTTATCACAGGGCCTTTGAAAGCAACAATCGAAGTATTTTGTATCGTTGTCATTTTCAGTATAGCCTTTGCATATATAGAAGCCGCAGTGGTTGTTTATTTGCGGGAAATCTTTCACCCCGGCGGCTTTACCTTTCCGCTGACTACGTTCGGCCTCGATCCACGCTGGAAACGACTTCTCCTGACCGAAATTGGCAGGGAAGCCGCGACGTTAGTCTTAATTTTCACTGGCTCCTGGCTCTTCGGTAAAAACCGCCGACAGCGTTTCGCTTATTTTATGACCATATTCGCAGTTTGGGACATCTTCTATTACGTCTGGCTCAAAGTCCTCCTCGACTGGCCTTCTTCGATTATGGACTGGGACATACTTTTTTTAATACCAGACACATGGGCCTCTGCCGTCCTTTACCCCGTTCTTGTCTCAATCACAATGCTCATATTTGCCGCAGTTATACTCTATAGAGATGCTCACGGCAGAACCATCAAAGTAACTCGGTCCGGTTGGCTGGTCTTTATAATTGCAGGGATTATTGTAGTGGTCTCTTTCTGCACCCCCGGCTCACACGTCACACAGCCCGACTTCGAATCATACTTCTATTGGCCGTTGTTCGCCGCCGGGCTTGTATTGGCTGTTGGGATGTTTATTAAATGTCTTTTGAAATCTAAACCGGGACAACAGGAAAAGATTTCAACTATATAGCTCAAACGCTTCTGCTCTTGTGCACTTCTTAGTTTCTGTTGCCCCCTGATGTATGTGTTGCGGCCGGCTTTCTCTGTGGTCTTCGTCGATTGTTTCTGCCGGTCTCCTGCACAAAGCCCTCGAACTTACCGAAAATCATCTTACCCGCCGAAGTCTGAAGCGAGCTGGTTATGCTGATAAGCAAATCCCGACCAATCTTGTTGCGGGCGCCTTCGACGACTACCATTGTCCCATCGTCAAGATAACCGATACCCTGCTCGACCTCTTCTCCGGCCTTTATTATCTTGACCTCCATCGTCTCGCCGGGCAAAGCAATAACTTTCAGCGAATTCGCCAGATCGTTGATATTCACCACGTCAACCTCACGAACTTGTGCAACCTTGCTGAGGTTATAGTCTGTTGTTGACAATCGTCCGTTACATGCCTTTGTAAACATCACCAGCTTCTGATCGACCCCCTTGACCTGCTCGACCTCGTCGTACATAGTATCATCAATCTCTACCTCAATAGCGGAATTTGACTGCATCTGATTGAGTATATCAAGACCGCGTCTGCCACGGTTGCGTTTGAGCTTGTCGGCCGAATCCGCTACAAGCTGCAGCTCATTGAGCACAAAACGTGGAACAACCACTGGAGCATCGAACAGCTTACTCTGACACAAATCAGCAATCCGCCCGTCAATAATTGCCGACGTATCCAAAATCAAAGGCCTTGCCCCCTTCGTATGCTTGGCAAATTCTACATAAGGTATCACAAAACGCACGTCATCCTTGGTCCGCATCACGGTGCTGACCGTTAGAAAGCATATGCATATACCTAACATAAATTTGATGGATAAAAGCGCCTCCGGGATCAGGTTGATATTATACGAACCGGCAATCATGTCTATCGGGTAGGCTAATACCCCGCTGATAATTATTCCTACTATCAGGCCGAAGAAAACCCCGGCCAGGGCACTGAGATTCTTTTTCGGAGTAAGATAGTCAAGGAGAAAAACGAACACTGCCATCCCTGCACCGCTGATGACTACCACCCACCAACTGAGTGAATTGCCAGAATCTGCAATATCCTTATCACTTGCGCTCACGAACAGGATAGCCATAATGACGATAATGAAAATACTTCTGAAAACCCAGAGTAACATAGTTATGAACCTCCCAATTATGATATAATATTATTATTATAAATCTTCCTTATTATAGCATTTTCGCAAACCTTTATCAATAATTACATTACGTTCAAGTATAATTTATTTAGAAGCAGTTTTGAAACCGCTTATATGCTTTCTGAATAAATCGCTAAAAAGCCCCGTCCTATCCTGGAAACTATAGTCGCCCGTATTACATCCACCTATCGACTATACATCTGTGCTACTTTCTTCCTATTGCCCAAAAAAACCAAATTGCTCCCCCAAAACGATGAATTGTCAATGCCGTCGAAGTCGCAGGACTCGCCCCTGCCTGTGCCCGCTAAGGCGGATAGCGGGATCCGCTTTCTGTCGGCGGAATCGATTGTTTTGCACTTTCTTCCCGCAGCAAACCTC
This sequence comes from Planctomycetota bacterium, assembly GCA_019456195.1. Lineage (GTDB taxonomy): Bacteria > Planctomycetota > Phycisphaerae > Sedimentisphaerales > Anaerobacaceae > NIOZ-UU13. The sequence goes on from VRUK01000067.1 coordinate 15,216, forward strand.
TTTAATTTTTTATTCTTCCGAATCGTGACCAGTCTTGTACCGGCCAGTAGAGATAATCAGCTCTGCCTATGACTGTCGCCAAGGGAATCGGCCCGAATTGCCTGCTGTCATAAGAGAGGTTGCGATTGTCGCCAAGAACGAAGCAATGATGTTCTGGGACTGTTATTTTTGCGAAATTAGATGATGCCTGGCTATGAGGCGGCCCGGCTAAGAAGATTTTGTATTGAGCATCACAATTGGTCTCTTCAAAAACGTCTCCCTCTAACGGCTCACCGCTGACTTCGACCTTTATATTATCCAGAGTTGATTGAGGAAGCTTCTGCCGCTGGAGTTGTTCATCATTAACATAGAGTTGGCCGTCTTTGATTTCAAACGTATCTGCGGCAACTGCTACTACTCTCTTAATGAAGTTTTGTCTCCTGTCTTCAGGATTAAGAAAGACTATAAGGTCGCCTCTTTTGGGATCGTTGTGTCTGTAGGCAAGTTTGTTTGCGAGAAGTCTGTCGTTCGGCACTATTGTTGGATAATTGGATGCCGTCGGAACTCTGAATGCCTCAAGAAGAGTCATCCTGATATTAAAAGCAATTTGTGTTGAACCGCCCGTGCCCATCAAAACCATAAGTACATACACATACCACCGGTTATAATCTTTAAGCGTATAACTGGCTGACGTGTGCTTTGCCGTGTGCCATGAATCGATAATCGCGGCCAGCCATACCACGAGGGAGATTAACAAAGATAGGATTATTACCATGATCCGTACCGAGGATGGGCCGACCGACAATGCCCCGAAAAACATCGGAATGAATATACAAACAAGAAAGGTAAATATAAGGCCTTTAACGAATCTTCCACAATATATGTGTCCAAGCCCGGCCATAATCCATGAAAGTACCACGGCCAGCCACGGCAGCCTTCTGTGTTTAATGTTTACTGTTTCTTCTATCATTTTATATCTCCTTTATTCAGCACGCCAAAAAGTTGTAAACCACAAACATAATCCTGGCAAGACCGGCCACGACACCTGCCGTAACCACCCCTGCTTTTACAAACCGATGTGCCGATATCAGCTCAATCATTCGCTGCACGTCGAACAGCGGTCTCCCCTTGTCACGTTCATATTGGTATATCTGATTCATCACCTCATCTGCGAAGTATTCCCGAAGGTCTATTTGACTTTTACGTTCTTTCCACGCGTCGTATATCTCTTCACTTTTCATACCGTATCTCTTTCATGGCCTTTGCGAGTTTCTTTTTTGCTCTGTTGATTCTTGACTTTATTGTTCCAATCCTTACGCCCTCAATCTGCGCAATCTCTGTGTATGACAGGTTCTCGAATTCCACCAGAACAAATGCTCTTTTCTGTGCAGAAGGCAAAGCGTCCAGCCCGGCGTCTAACTTGTCGAAGAATTCCCTTTCGGCAAGCTCATCCGATGGATTATGCGCATCGCTGTTGTGTGGCAATTCACTCATCGAAACCGGCCTTTTTTTTCTCATCGCGTTTATGCTTTTATTTCTGGCGATGGTAAACAGCCACGTTGAAAATTTACTCCGTGCCGGGTCAAAAGATGCCAGCTTCCTGTAGGCCGTAAAGAATACGTCCTGGGCGATGTCCTCACAGGATTCTCTGTTATTGATTATATTTCTTATCATCCGGACAATCGGCCTTTCGTACCTTTCTACTATATGCCTGAAAGATCCGGTATCACCTTCCAGTACCTGATGTATAACCTTTGTTTCCTGTGTCATTACGCGTAATCCGGTTTAATACGAAGATCTTCTACCTTTTTTATACAACTAACGTTTACTAAAGTTCCACACAATTTCTACATAGTTTTTACTCTGATGATGGTCCCAAATGAGCGATTTTTCATTAAATCTTCACCCGGCTCGGAAAAATCTTGACAGACGGCGGGGCGGTAATTAGTATTCCTGATGAGAAAAGTGATGAAAAGTCACCGTTTTTATTGACGCAGGACTTCAGCTTCTTATTTGGGTATTATCGCATCGAGCGGCAGGTCTGACTCTAATTTGTGCAATCTTAGTCGGGTAAGTTATAGTTTCTTAAAAAGAAATAGTAATTCTAAAATGGGAGAAAATAATATGTCCGATGAAACTCAAACAAAAAATGAAATGAACGACCAGACCGATGACAAAAACTCCAGAAGGTCGGGTTCACCACCCATGGGTTCCATGGGCTCTTCACTCTTGGCTGTATATTTGATACTATTATCAATTATCCTTTTGGTGGCCATAGTTCAATGCTGGCCGTCTTCTGCAGTATCAAAAGGGTCAATCAGGTCGTTGTTGCCGACAAGGTTCCTGTGCTGGACTTTTTCTTTATCGAATGAAGGGCGCCTGCTTCTTATTGTAGTGCTTGCCGGTGCGCTCGGTGGACAGGTGCGTTCTCTCCGATCGCTTGCCTGGTATACCGGTAATAAGGAATTAAAGAAGAGCTGGCTATTGCAATATGTTCTCTCGCCATTTGTCGGGGCAACCCTCGCGATTGTTACCTACTTTGTTATTCGTGGCGGATTTGTTTCTGCGGGCTCAAATATACAACAGTCGAGCGTATATGTGTATGCAGGCATAGCCAGTATCGTGGGAATAGCTTCCGAGCCGGTAGCTCTCAAGCTCAAACAAGTGGCTGAGAGCTTGTTTACTAAGCCCGGAGAAGGAAAGGATTCCAAACCTCAGGAATAACCTGGACCGGCCCGGCGGGTATTGTTCTCCGAACGTATGCTGATTAGGCCCTCATCGCTGGATTATATCCTGTAGTCCTGCGTTGTCTCGTTGAATATGAATTAATTTTATCTTAATTATAAACCGCTCTTTTAGTGAATACTTATCTCTTGAGTAATCCACTCAGAGCAGGCCAATCAGCGTTTTTGTCTGGAAAGCCCGCCCTGAAAAAGCTTTGACATTATGAACTTATTGCCGATAGAATCGTATATATTCTACTTAAATGGTTTACTGTTGTTGTCGAATATAAGAGTATTTGGTACCGTTTTGCATAACTTATGAATTGGAGATCAAAAATGCAGATTGTTAATTTCAAACAAAACAAAAATCGCTCGCGTTATATTGTGATTTCAACCCTTTTGATACTGCTGTTTATCAGCCCCTTATCGGTCTTTGCCCAGGACCAGGACAGCATCGCCGCGCTGAAGCAGATGGGTAAAGCCTTTGCTACTATTGCCGAAAAAACTTCGCCGGCGGTAGTTGCGCTCAGAGCCGAAAGAATCGTTACCCAGCAGCGCCAGTCAACGAGGGAATGGCCTTTCGGTGAACCGTTTTCCGATCCGTTCGAATTTTTCTTCCGCCGCTCTCCTCGCCAGCGTGATCCGCGTGAACAGCGCGCACCGCAGCAACCAAGAAGGGAGTCGCGAACTGCCCAGGGTTCCGGGTTTATCATATCGCCCGACGGCTATATCCTCACAAACAATCACATGGTCGAAGAAGCTTCGAAAGTTGAGGTGGAACTCACAGACGGCAGAAAGTTTACCGCTAAAATCATCGGAACTGACCCGGATTCGGACGTCGCTGTCGTAAAAGTAGATGCCGAAAACCTTCCATATCTCGAACTGGCCGACTCCGATTCGCTCCAAGTTGGCGAATGGGTCCTCGCCATTGGCAATCCGCTCGGTCTGAGCCACACTGTAACGGCCGGTATCGTAAGCGCAAAAGGCAGAAGTGGTTTCGGCCTGGCTAATTTTGAAAACTTCATTCAAACCGATGCCGCGATAAACTTCGGTAATTCGGGCGGACCTCTGATAAATCTTGATGCAGAGGTGGTCGGCATTAATACCGCTATTGTCGGAGCCGGCGGCAATATCGGTATCGGTTTTGCGATACCGATAAATATGGCAAAAAACATTTATGAACAGCTCGTACAAAATGGAACTGTTTCAAGAGGTTACATTGGAATCAAATTCGAGGAATTAACGCCTGAATTAGCTTCTGGTCTCGGCTTGAATGAAGATACCAGGGGGATATCTGTTGTAGAAGTTATGGAGGATTCTCCGGCTGATAAGGCTGGATTAAAACGTTACGATGTTATTATCGAGTTTGAAGGCAAGCCTGTTGGAAAAAGCAATGAGTTCCGTAACCGTGTGGCAATGTTGAATCCCGGGACTAAAGTGCAAATGCTTATCCTGCGGAACAAAAGACGAAAAAAAATTACTCTTAACCTCGCCACGCTTCCATCGACGGCGGAGCTTACCGGTGCACTGCCGCAGGAGACACAAAAAGAGTTGGGATTTTCCGTAGAAGACCTGACTGACGAATTAGCCGGGCGCTATGGTTATAAAGACCTGAGCGGGGTCATAGTTACGAGTGTTGATGATGGCTCACAGGCTGCTGAGAAAGGAATAGCACCGGGGGCGCTGATTATGGAAGTCAATCAGCAAAAAGTGAAAAATGCAGCAGAATTTAACGAGGCGATAAAAGCTGCAAAGAAAGAAGGTGCCGCTCTGCTGTTTGTAAAGCGGGGGCGATATACATTTTTCGTTCCTTTAAAACTTCCCAAAGAATAAAAATGATGAAAGAGTTATTTTGTATTAAACTTTTAGCCCCGCATAAACAGGGGCTTTTTTTATTGTTGATAAACACTGATAATTTATGCAGGGGATACGAGCGTGTTATTTGGATAGATTCTAAGTCCAAAAAAGAGACAAAAATCCCCCCCTCCTCATAGGCTCGAAAAAGCCTACAGAAATCAAAAGGCACCTTTAAGAGCTAAGAATAGTTACTACTCTTCGGGCTTACAGGTACAGTTATTTGCCGACTCACCGCAACCGGTACAAACCCCGTCTTCGATAGGGCCGCCGCATGTTTCACACGGTGTGCAACCGCATCCTTCACACATCTTTTTCACCCCTTAAAAAAGGATATTAATAATTTGAACAATAACTCCCAGTAATATGGAACTTGGTTCCCATTACAATTTAATAATAAGACGTTGTTGACAAAAATCAATAAATTTAATTTCATTATGGAGCTATTCGTTAGAACTTGTCGATTTTTAATGCAATCAAGGGAAATATAGTTGTATGTGCGACGGAAAATTAGTTTTAGCTTTGCCCGAATGGGTCGGGCCTTTTCTTGAAAAGCAGGATTCGGTCTTTAAGGATATTGAAGATAGAATGCGCCTTGCGATTGAGCTCTCACGCCTGAACGTCGAACACGAAACAGGTGGGCCGTTCGGGGCCGGTATTTTTGAGCGGGAGGGTGGGAAACTTATTGCTGTCGGTGTTAATGTTGTACTTGATGCGAACTGTTCATTAGCCCACGCGGAAATGGTATGCATTGGTCTTGCCCAGCAAAAGCTCAAAACCTTCGACCTGGGCGCAGAAAATATGCCTGCCTATGAGCTTGCAAGCAGCACCGAACCATGCGCGATGTGTCTTGGAGCGATCCCCTGGTCGGGAGTCCGGAGATTAATTTGCGGCGCTCGCGGCCAAGATGCATGTGAAATAGGATTCGATGAAGGAGTCAAAGTGCCGGATTGGGCCGATACACTTGAGAGCCGTGGTATAACTGTTTTGCAGGATGTCCTTCGAAAAGAGGCCCGCGAAGTACTGATAAAATATAAAGAGTCGGGCGGCCTGATATACAACGGCAGACAGGTGACCTTTCCAACAGAAGAATCAAATCAGAGCTAATCAAATTTGGCATCTTGCCCTGTGAATGTTGGTCATCTTCATAATATAAAAACCGCGTGTGAAAAACGGAGTGAGATATTTAGAGGCTTCCTTCCAGAAAAAACCTGCCTTTTCGAATTATTATTGTTAATATAATCCGCCATGTACGCATTTATATCCATCATAATATCACTGGCTGTGCTGGTAACGCTGCTGCGGCTGAAGGTCAAAATCGGCCTGGCGATGGTGCTGTCGGCCTGTCTTTTGGCGTTGCTATTGGGTGTCTGGCCGCCGGACCTCGGGCAGACGTTGACTGAGGAATGGCAAAGCAAGCCGCTGACACAAACGACGGGCTATCTTTTCATCTCGCTAACGGCCCTGCTTTTGCTGGTCAATGTCATCGGCGCTGCGATGGAGGAAATCGGCCTTTCTAAGCGGCTTGTACCGGCCATGCAGGGTCTGTTCAAAAGCCGAAGGTTTGCCCTGGCGCTGATACCGCTGATGATGGGAATGCTCCCCACGCCCGGCGGCATTATGCTCTCGGCTCCTATGGTGCGCGATGCCGGCGATAAAATCGGAGTTGAGCGCAGCCGCCTGGCCGCTATCAACTTCTTTTTCCGCCATCAATGGGAATCGGTCTGGCCTCTTTTCCCGGCCGTGCCTCTTATCCAGAGTTTCCTTGGTATCTCGGCATTAAAGCTCTTTTCTTACCACATCATCCTGACCGGTGCCGGTATCCTGGGCGGTATCATCGTCCTGCTGATGTTTGGCATACCGCCGAAGCAGCCCGACCACGTTCAGGTCAAACGCCACATCGGCCACAACCTGCTCGACTTCCTGCACGCCTTCTGGCCTATCGTGTTTACTGCCGGTTTATATGTTGCTTTTGACCTGCCCCCTGCGGCCGGTATCTTTTTAGCCATTATCGGTCTGCTTTTGATACACAAAGTTCCGTTTAAGAAATGGTTGTCCGTCTTCAAAGCCGCCCGCGAGCCGGACATGGTCCTGCTTATTTTCGGCGCGCTGTTTTTTAAGCTCAACCTCCAGACCAGCGGCGCCATCGGCAGCGTCGTGGAATTTCTCACAAACGCCCATGTTCCCCCGGGTTTGCTTCTGTTCGGCCTGCCGTTGCTGGTCGGCTTCACAACAGGAGTAACGATGCCCACAGTCGCAATTACATATCCGTTCCTTATCGCCTTTATCGGCACCGGCTCCGAGGCTAAAATGGGGCTCGAAACTCTGGCCTTTTCCGGCCTGCTTGTCGGCCTTTGGCTAACACCCGTTCACCTGTGCATAGCCCTCTCGGCCAGCTTCTTTCAAACTTCACTGCTCAAAATCATCTCAAAGCTGCTGCTCCCCACCGCGGCCGTCGCAATTGCCGGCATACTGATGGCTCTCTTTTGCGGCTGAACAAATTCATTTTGTTGACCAAAACTCAAAAGACGATAAGATTAAACCGGAATATGAAAATCTAACCAGGCCAAAATATTCGTCAAAGGAGAAAACTTTGCGGGTAATCGATAGTACCTTTGAAGCTGTTTTTCTTATGGGTTTTATTATAGGCTTTGTGATTCGAAAGATATATACAGTCAGATGCAGAAAAAGCAAAACCATAAGGAAGTACAAAAGTGTGGTGGATATCATCCTTCTTAGTGCTGCCGGTATCGGCATGGTTTTGCCTTTTTTCTTTATGTTTACGCCATTGCTGGACTTTGCTGATTATTACCTCCCTAAATGGCTGGGATGGATAGGCACGGCTGTTTTTGCAATGGCCCTTTTGCTTTTGTGGAGGTCGCATGCAGACCTCGGCCGCAACTGGTCGCCGATACCACAAATTAGGCCCGAACACTCGCTCGTAACCAACGGCATATATCATCACATACGCCATCCGATGTATGCGGCACACCTGCTGTGGGCGATTGCACAAGGATTGTTATTGGAAAACTGGCTTGCGGGTTGGGCCTTTCTGGTGGTTTTTGTTCCTTTCTATCTTATACGAGTCCCCAAAGAGGAACAGATGATGCTTGAGCAATTCGACGAGCAATACCGTCAGTACATCAGCCGGACAGGAAGAATTATTCCGCGGTTTTGGAAATAGAAACCGAACCTGCTAATTAGCTTCGGCGGGCTTTTAGATTTTCGATTATATGGATTAAAAGCAAACTCTCAGCAAGAGAAAGCGGACATTGAAAATGCTCACAAATTTCCGATTTACCATAGGGCTATACACTACGAAATCTATCGGAGTTTGTGTCCCTTACTATTTACCTTTATAACAAACGATGGAGCCGCATTCAGTGACCATATACAACTTGTTGTTCGCAGCGACCAGGCCGTCGAAAGCGGGCAGGTGGGCCAGTTTCTTTTCGGCCAGCTTCCTGCCGTCCTTCTTGGAAAAGACCTGCATAACACCGCCATGCTTGCCCTTGAACCATGCAGCCTGTGATGCCATCTTCTGCTGGAAAATCTTTTCGTTGGAACGGCCCCAAAACTCCTTTTCATCCACCACGTCACGGGGGCCGGTGATAAAGATTCGGTCATTCGCCAGAACCATGGCTTTTGCAAGTATCTCGGGTTCCTCCTGGATCCAGTTGTAGTCTAAGGCACTAAGCTTTTTCTTAGGCTGTTTGGCGAGTTGTTTCCAGTCCACTGAGTGGGCCGCCAGAGGATTGTCAGTGGGGTATTTGCCCTTGATCCACGTGCCTTCAAGCTTAGGGATTCCTACCTTACGCCGGGGCCTTTTGCCAGCGCTGAAAAGCCGATATTCGCTGACAGAGGTGTTGCACAATAGTTCCAGGTCCCGGCCGTACGAATAGGCGTTTTCCTCATCGATACACATGATACGACCGCAGGGAACTCGCTTGGGCGGCAACTGGAATTCAGCCCACCCCTCGCCGGCTGCCCGGCCGTAGATCCAGTAGGTCCGCTGGTGCCAGCCAGCGTCCAAAAACGAAATGGGCGAGAAGAGGTGAACTTCTTCATCGTACTGTGTGTCCGGGCGCTGAGGCCTGACACGCACACGTTTGCCGTCCATAGCGAAGGTCTGAGATTTCATGTACACGTATTGGCCGTCGCTGGACAGGATGTCGGGCATTGCCACGGGCAGATGTTTGCCCATCAGGACATCCTGCAGTTGTTTCCCGGTACCTGGTATCCTGCTGTCCATAACGTTCTCATAGAGAAGTTCGCCCGTCTCCGGTTTGAGTATCAGCATGCGCAGGCCGCCGTCAAGGAACATGGAGCGACCGGCCACGCAGTAAAGCCTGCTATCCTGGATTAAAGTGCTGCCCGAGAGCGGCCAGACCGATTCAGGCTGACCGTAGGACATCACCCTGCGCACACTGGGAGCGACTTGGAATTTCCAGGCGAGTTCTCCATCGACGGTGTTCAGGGCATAAACGCAACCGTCTGCGCATCCGAATATCGCAAGCCCTTTGTAGATGGTCGGCGAAGAGTCAACGCGACCGTCCGCTACGAAGTGCCAGATTTTCCGGCCAGAAGAAGCGTCCAGGGCATGGATGGTGTGTTCATCGATGGCACTAAGGAAGAGTTTCCCGGCGGCAATGGTTGGCTGGCTGATTTTTGTGTCGAAGCCCTGTTTCCACGATTGCTCGACCTCGGCGGAAACTTCCGTTCTGGCGTACCCGCTGCGCCTATTGTCGTGGCGGAAAGTCGGCCACTCTGAGGCCGAATACTTGGCCCGCTTATGGTATTTGCCGTAGGCCGGTCCCTTCACCCATCTCTGGCCGGCGGGCGGAGCCGTAGCCGACTGGGGCTCCGGCGAGACACCGTTGAAGCCGTTGAGCTTGGACTGGTAATAGCATGCGCATGCGTTTGGAGTGGCATAAACCATGCCGTTAGCGGGCATCATCCCATAGAAGCAGCTCCCGCGGATCCAGTGGTTGTTGAACCACTCGTCCTTTTCCATGTCATAGATCTGGGTCCCCATTATCGGTGGCAACTGGAACCTCTTGGTGGCCCGGCCGGGATAACATCTCTGGTGGATGTAGAAAGACTGTATCGGATTGCTGTACTCTGCGAGCTTGATTCCATTATCCAGGCCATAAGTAGTGAATGCGCCGTTGTTCCGGCGTTGCAGTGCCCATACCTTGTTGTCGATAACGTAGAAGTCTTCGAGGCTGAAGTGTCCGGAGCGAGGCTTGTCCTTGACAGACCAGAGTATCTTACCCGTCTCAGCGGAGATTGCATAAATTTCTTTCATCGGTGAGAACAGAACACGCCCTTGGCAGATGACCAGTCGCGGGCCGCCATATCCAGTACCGAGCAGCTTCGTTTGCGAGACCTTCGTATTCCATAACTCCGTGCCGGTCTTCTTGTCGAGGGAAATGACAGCACTGCCGTCATAGAGACACACCATTCTCCTGTCAGCGGCTAGTGTCATCGGGGCCACAGGCATTTTCCGTTCCCAGAGGAGGTTGCCGCTTTCGGCCTGTATTGCCTTGACAACGCGCATGCCCTTGTCACGACTCCATCCCCATAGTTTGCTTGCCCTGTCACGCTCTGTCCAGCAGTTCGGATGCTGCTGGTTGTAGTCATTGGCCTTCCGGCCGGTGTCCACTGCTGCCAGGACGATACCATCCGAGACGATCAACTCGAAGGTCATGGCGGTGTCGGTATAAGTGCAAAGGGTCTTGCCCGTAGCGGCGTCCATGCAAATCATGTCCTGACCTATACCCGGAGAGATATAAACCCTGTTTTTGACGGCAACCAATCTCCTGGGTAACCAACTGGGACCGCTCTTGAGTGGAAAGAGGGGATTGAACCAGTCGTGCAGAGGTCGTTTCCAGAGGACAGTGCCGTTGAAGGCGTCGCGTGCCGTCAGGAAAAACTCGGGCGGCAGTTGGATAGATTCTGTCGGCCCCTCGTCCATCACATAGAATATCCTGCCTGCGCTTGAAACCAACGCCTGCATACTGGCCGTATGTTCGTGACTCCTGGCCCAGAATGGCCCACCAGTCCATCTCAAACCTTTTGGGTGTCCGGCAATCAGGTCGTCGGACACGGACGTGCCCTGAGCGTCATGGAGAAAGTGGGTCCAGTCGTCGATCTCGTCAGGCCAGGGCTTCTTAAAGGCCTTCCATCCTTTAAGGCTGTCCACGGCAGCCGTCTTAAGCCCGGATACATACTGCCCTTTTTTAATCAGGGCCATACCTCCCGGAACCAATACCCGTTTGATCTCATCAGCGGAAAGCTCGCCAACATCAGAGATTACAAGCAGGTTCACCAGGCTATCTACATAGGGAAGTTGTTTACCGTTGAAAAGCCCGACAGAGACCTTGCCGTATATCCCAGCGGATTTGACCTGTTCTCTGGCCGTTGCGACGGCCTTGGGATTGTCGGAAAGTCCCTGCACCACGAAGCCGTCGTTCGCTCCCAGAGAAGCCAGCCGTTTTCCGTCTTCGCAGCCCACATAGACGATGAAACGCCCTTAATACCCACAGTGTCCACTAAATCTTCCGCTGAGGCCCATGCACCAGGCGCCAGAGAGAAGATTAAAATAAGGATAATGATTACACCTTTATTCATGGTTGGCCTCCTGTAAGTTGAAATATTAGTATTGACATCGTATCGGTTCGAGATTGAAAATCTTGCCTTTCATCCCGTCTCAGTACAAACAATACCTCAAACAGAAAATTTGATTTCAGCCACAGAAGCAATTATACCACTACAAGGTATAACGATTCAAGGAGTACTTACCAGGCAAACATCGCCCCGGCGTTCACTACTTGCAGACAGGAACCGCTGGGCACATACATTAAATCCCCTCTCTCTCTAACTAAAATAATAAACTCAACAAATCCCGAAGCTACGGATGAGTTGGTGTATAACCTAATCTTCCCCAGCATCCCTTCTGCATCATGTACAGGTCTCTGTAGCCCGCCTCTGATTCGGGTGTCCAGTTGCCCTGGTGGTTACGCTCTACTAATCTGGCACGCTTTATCGTATCGGTACCTTTCCATTTCCAATGGTCGCTGTGCCCGTCCGCGAAAGAGATAGTCGTACCGTCACCGTGCCGAACCGGAGGGTCGTCCCACCATTGCTCGCTGTCATAATTAACGGCAAAGGCGTCCGCTGTCATCCAGCCCTCGTCTATAAATACAAGTCTGTAGGCCGGTGATGGATTGGTGATTTCGGTCCTTTTCTTGATATGTGCGCCGCGTACCCCCTGAGTCGGAGTATGGTTAACGGAGTTCATGGAAAACATTATAGCGTATGTCAGCGCCTCTTCTTTACGGCCCGTCGGGCACTTGTACATCTTGGTGTCCTTTACATAAGGCCACAAGGCCCCGTCTTTTATTGCCTGCTCCTGTGCTTCCAGTTGGTCCCACCCGGAATTAAGCCCATCCACCCAGGCTACCTCACCTGCATGCTTGCCCCACCCGGTGGTGGCATTGCTGTATCCTATCGCTCCGTTGACCAGGACGTCGTCGTTATCGTCTGCATACATAATCCAAGCCATCGTCAACTGCTTTAAGTTGCTCAGGCAAACCGCACGCTTGCCCTGTTCCTTAACGCGGTTCAGTGCCGGCAGCAATATGGCCATCAACACCGCGATAATGGCGATTACAACCAAAAGTTCTATTAATGTAAATCCTCTTCGTTTACCCATAACGTTACTCCTCAACATACTATAGATACATCGTTGCCTGGCAGTGTATAGTTTGAAAGCAAACTTACAAAGCAATAGAATATGTAGCTTACCGATTCTTACTCAAAAAATCACCTAAAAAATCAGCCAAAGCTATTGTTGAGTTGGTGTATAACCTAATTTTCCCCAGCAGCCCCTCTGCATCCTGTACAGATCCTGATAACCTGAGGATGTCGATGGCGCCCAGGCAGTATTGGGTCCCGTGTTTTCCTCGTCTCTTGCATGCTTTATCGTATCGGTACCCTTCCACTTCCAGTGGTCGGCGTGCCCATCTGCGAATGAAAGGGTCGTCCCGTCCCCGTGCCGAGCCGGAGGGCTGTCAAACCATGTCTCTTGTAGATACCAGACGGCGTAAGCATCCGAAGTCATTCTTCCTTCGTCAATAAAAACGAGTCTGAGGGCAGGCGATGGGTTGGTAATTTCGCTCATATTCTTTACATGCGCGCCGCGTACTCCCTGGACCCATGTATGGTTAACGGCGTTCATGGAGAACATGATAGCGTATGTCAGCGGCTGTGGTAGGCCATTGTCGAGGCGCCTCCCAGTCGGGCACTTGTAAATATCGACATTCTTTATATAAGGCCACAAGGCGCCGTCTTTAATCCCTTGAGTCTGAACGTCCGGGTCTGTAGTACTATACGCGTCGATCCATGCCAGCTCATTTTTATGTTTTCCCCAGCCTGTTTCCACATTGCTATAGCCTATGGCGCCATTGACGAGCTTCCCGTCGTTTTCATCGGCATACATAATCCATGCAAGTCCCATCTGCTTGAGATTGCCAAGGCAGACCATGCGCTTGCCCTGTTCCCTGGCGCGGTTCAGTGCCGGCATCAATATAGCCATCAGCACCGCGATAATGGCGATTACAACCAAAAGTTCTATTAACGTAAACCCTCTTCGCTTACTCATAATTATACTCCTTAACTTAACTCTCGGCACCCCGTTGCATAGTCCTGATATGTTGCACCCGATCCTGTTCTTTATCGCATCTATTCTATATAGCTCAGTATTATACCGCAAATACCATTATTTTGCAAATTATTTTAATCCGATTGTAAATTATTAGACAGGTAGATTCTCAACCCCTAATGTTCCATACCAACAGTACATAGATAATAATAAATTGAAATTTCCTCTGCCCATCAGCTCACGATATTATAGAATTCGGCTCCAATATCAAAATAGGAAGCATTTTTGGGCTGAAAAATCAGTCAAAAACGCTCACCGCAAAAAACAAAAATAAAAATTTTCATAAATTTTTTTACTCTTTTCTACATAAGCACTTAGCTCGATTCTATCCTCACAAAATCCTCGAATTTTCGGCTCATTTGTGCACACTCGTCCAATTATAGAGGGACTGCTTTTTTTGTCTCCGGTCAAGACGCAGCCATGCTAATTAACTAATTCTCTAATCTCTAATTCACTGCCGAGCGTGCAAAATTAATCTCGTCATTCCCATCCCGGCTACTATCGAACGCGTACTGGTCCTTGCTGTACTCGCCTGGCGCCGCCTCCGCTACGGCTATCCTTTCCGCCGCATACCCCTTACAAAGGGCAAGTTTGCCGTCGTTGACCCCGTAGATTACGAAACGCTCAGTAAATACAAATGGCACGTCACTAAGAATGGCAACACTTGTTACGCCAAGCGCAATGCCCCCACAAGAAAAGACACGAGCCCCATTTACATGCACCGCTGTATAATAAAAGTCCCCCCCGGCTGCGTCGTTGACCACATCAATCATAACGGCCTCGACAATCGCCGGGCAAACCTCCGCCCCGCGACCCGCGCCCAGAACAACCGCTACTCGAAAAAAAGAAAAAACACCCGCTCGAAATACAAAGGCGTAAGCTTCTACTCCCGCGAAAAGCAGTTCGTTGCCAAAATCACCACCGACGGCAATACAGTCTCCCTCGGATACTTCACAGATGAAATCAAAGCCGCAAAAGCCTACGACAAAGCCGCAAAAATATACCACAAAGAATTCGCCTATCTCAATTTTTCCGATTAAAATTATCATTTTTGAGAAAGTTTGGAGTTGTAATCCAAATATTTAGTCGGTCATTTATTACGTGATTGCTTTTAATATCGATTTTCCGGTGTTTCCTCAGTTTCGGCAATTTTTTAAAAAAAACAATCAACATTTTAGGATTCAGAACCGCCTTATATAGTAGAAGGATTATTAGAGGAGAGATATGTTATCGCATGGGCAACAGGTCAGAATATGACGCCGGCCGGGACGGAGTCTGAGATAACGACATGATCTATACCCATGTTCTCAATAGGAGCGGCAAAGGCGTGCGCAGCCCTTTGAAGGTGTCTTATAAGGATATGCATAAGACCCCTGGATAAATCGCAGAGATTTCTGTATCTTTTTTATAGACAATGGCTAACGGCTGAATCAAGATTTACTTGCTGGATTCTTATACGGACCCATATAGACATTGTTAGTCTTACGTTCTATTATCGAACAGAGAGGAAAGAAAAATGGCTTCACCTTTTATTGGCAAGACCTTCACATTCACTCAACCCGATGGAACTAAACTTGAGGTGCGCGGTTGGGGCGACCAACACTACGCTGTATTCGAAACGCTGGACGGCTATACCGTTGTCAAGAATCCCAGCACGGGATTCTTCGAAATCGCCCAGGTATCCAGCGACGGAACCATGCTGGAATCTGCACCCGGTCCGGCGGGCAATTTGGATGGTGCGAGCGCCGACGTACAACCCAGCTTGCGAATCAGCCGTGAGGCGGCTCGCGCTCGAGGAATGGAGGGATCGCTGCGAATGGCCGGCCGGCGGTGCGATCAACGCCGCGAACAGCGCAAAAATCTGGCGAGAGCGGCACGCATGTTGGGAGGCCCCGTTATGGCGCCGCCACAACGCGGTACCGTTGGAGACTTTGTTGGGCTTTGTCTGTTAGTTGACTTCTCCGATGAACCTGCAACGATTTCACGAGATGAAGTCGACAGATTCTGCAACGAGCAGGGATATTCAGGTTTCGGGAACAACGGCTCCGTCTCCGATTATTTCCGTGACAACTCCTTGGGCCAGTGCCGCTATACGAACATCATCGCTAACTATTATCGGGCACAACATACCAAGTCGCATTACACCAACCCCAACATCCCGTACGGTATCCGTGCCCGACAGTTGATTGTTGAGGCACTCACCCATCTGAAAGCCAACGGCTTCGACTTCACACCGTTGACCGCTGACAGCGGCGGTTTCGTGTATGCCATGAACGTCTATTACGCCGGGGCGGTGGCCAACAACTGGTCCGAAGGCTTGTGGCCGCACGCCTCGCAATTAGGGATGCCTATTCTACTGGCGCCAGGTAAGTCGGCCTTTGATTATCAGTTCACCGACATGAGCCACGAACTTACGCTCGGTACATTCTGCCATGAGAATGGGCACATGTTATGCGACTACCCGGATTTGTACGACTACGGCGGTGAGTCGAGCGGCACCGGGGCCTATTGCCTGATGTGTTCTGGCGGCAACATCAGTGAAAAGAACCCAACCCACATCTCTGCCTATTTGAAGCGACTGTCGGGGTGGGCCAAGAGCGTGACGTCGATTCAGCCCAACCGACAGATATCACTCCGTGCAGGTGAAAACGAATTTGCCATTTTTTCTAAGAGCAGTAACGAGTACTTCATCGTTGAAAACCGAGCGAAGAGCGGTCGCGACGTGTCCTTGCCCGACGAGGGGCTTGTCATTTGGCACGCCGACGAATTTGGCAGCAACAACAACGAACAAATGACGCCCAGCAAACACTACGAGCTATCGCTGGAACAAGCGGATGGAGATTTTCGCTTGGAAACCTTGCGGTATCACTCGGGCGATGTAACGGACCTGTACGGACAGGTGACCAAACAATTCTCCGATTCAACAACTCCCAACAGCAAATGGTGGGATGGAACGGCCTCCAATCTGGACATCTTTGAGATATCGGTACCGGGAGCCACGATGAGCTTCCGAACACCTGATGGCGGTGGCTCGCAAACGGTCCAAGGTCAATCGGCGCCCAACTTGGATATTCCGGACAATAAGGCCGACGGAATCACTGACACCATCGTCATCAATCAGGATGCGATTATCGCTGGCGTCGAGGTAACGCTCGACATTTCCCATAGCTATCGGGGCGATCTGCGGGTCACATTGCTGGCGCCATGGGGCGAGGCCATCGTATTGCATCAGCGCTACCAAGGAGGCAGCAACGATGACATAAAACGAACGATCGATGAGTCGGACGTGCAGACTCTGGCAACGCTACACGGCCACAGCACCAAGGGTGACTGGAGGCTGCTGGTACAGGACTTGGCTCCCGTTGATGTCGGCACGCTCAACCGTTGGGCTCTGGAGTTCGCCGCTGTCACGCAACCGCAAGGGCCGGTCGTGCTCGAAGAGGCGCCGGGAACACACATCCCTGACAACGACCCGGTGGGGATCGAGCGAAGTCTTTCCACCAGTGCTCCAGGCAACGTCGGCAGTGTAGAGGTGTCCGTGGACATTACCCACACGTGGATCGCAGATCTCCAGATCAGCGTCCGCTCGCCGGCTGGGACAGACGTGATCCTCCACGAAAAGACTGGCGGGAGTGCCGATGATGTAGTAAAGACCTATACGGTAGCCACGACGCCCGCGCTGGGTAGCCTTGCAGGACAATCGATAAGCGGAGATTGGCAGCTTCGCGTATCGGATCGAGTCGGCCAGGATGTCGGCAAACTGAACTCTTGGCGCGTAGTGATTCATCCTGCTTCCTAACGCCGTGTGTCAAAAGACGCGGACGCGCATGAGCCGAGAGATAAGATATGCGTGACTAACCAAACAATGAACAAATTAGGGGACACCTTACTTGTTTCTCTCTTTCATTGAGGTTCTCGCGTATCTCGTATAATCCGCGAAATCAGTGTAATCTGCGTAACACGCCGTTAATTGTTTGGATGGGGGAATTAAAAGGGTACGGTAAATTTTTCGATGAGTTGTGCTTGATAATGATAGGTTTTTATAGAGGACAGCGGCTGGCCTGAATTACTGCGGAGCTTTGGGACGCAGACATCGGCTGGAATTAAGTATATTGTCCCAATCCTGTTCGGCCCTGGATTTGCTATCCGACTGACCGGTTTACACGGTGTACAGTATTTCTCGAAGGTCTCTTATTATAGGCCATGCCGAGGGATATATACGCTGGCTGTGCGCAGCATTTACCC
>VRUK01000068.1 GCA_019456195.1 Planctomycetota bacterium
AGAATGTTATGATTGTTCGTGGCCATTGCAGCAGCTTGAAAAGTGTTACCTTGTGGTATATGAAATTGAACCAGGCCAAATTTTGGCTTTATTTTAATCGTCTTGTCGAAACATAAGATAGCCTGGTCATATTTTCCCTTCGTCATATAGTTTGAGCCGCGATTATAGTGAGAAATCCAGACGTATCTAAACGCAATCCAGGCTACTATGACCAATGATATTACCAATATGGCTATCACCAACTTTTTCATTGAATCTTGCTGCTCCTTAATGACTACGAAAGCCGTACCAAATAAACTGTATCAACTTTATAATATTAATCTTCCCTGTTTTATTCAACACCCAATTGGTAATCAAATAAAACAAATTCAGTTGATTTTGGACGACCGGCACTTTATTATATAGCTGTAATATCTGTACAATAAGACGAGTTGCCGAAATCAAGGGGATATGGAAAAACTATTTCCTATATTATAGAAATATGAGATAATGCGGATTGCTTTCTTCAAATTACCATTTATAAAACATCTTTTATCTGAGAATATAGAGCCTCTGTTCATCCGAAATACCGATGTGATTCAAATGCCGGCATATCAACACACCAGACCGGGAACAGGAGGAAGCTGAGATGGAAGTGAAATTAAGAAAAACTTCAATTGAGGTTGTAGGTAATGTTCCCTGGGGCACACACTTCTGTCAGTTCTACCAGACCAAAGAGGATTTGATCGATATTTTGGTTCCTTATTTCAAGGCGGGACTGGAATATAATGAGTTCTGCATGTGGATTACTTCTGAGCCGCTAAATGCCGCCGATGCACACAAAGCATTACAGAAGAAAGTGAAAAACCTGGATGATTACATTAAGAAGGGCCAGATAGAAATACTCGACTATAATCAATGGTACACTAAGCAGGGACATTTTGATTCTGAAGAGGTATTGAAGGGCTGTATTGAGAAAGAGCAGAATGCCCTTAAAAAAGGATTCGACGGATTTCGCTTTACCGAAAACACTCACTGGCTTAAAAAAAGAGACTGGGAAAAGTTCGCTAATTACGAAGAAGTTGTAAATGGTGTTATAACCAGGTATCGAATGCTGGCTATTTGTACCTATTCTCTTGATAAATGCACACCTTCAGAAATCATAGATGTGGTGAGTAACCATCAATTCGCACTTATCAAGAAGGAAGAAGAGTGGAACATTATCAAAAGCTCCGAGCACAAGAAGGCTGAGGATGAACTGCGAGACAGTGAAGAACGCTTTAGAGATTTCTTCGAGAATGTACCCATAGGTTTCCACATTTTCGGGCCTGACCGCACCATTACCAGGATCAATGAGGTCGAATTGGCTATGATTGGCTATGTCCGTGATGAAATAGTCGGTAAGAAAACGTGGGCCGATCTTATAATACCAGAGCAAAGAAACAAGTTTGAAAAGCATTGGCACGATATAATCACAAAAGGCAAAGTCCAAAACCTCGAATATACTCTAATTCATAAAGATGGTCGTCACGTAAACGTGATACTTAACGCCTCTTCAAGATTTGATAAAGACGGTAATCTCATCAATACTCGCGGCAGTGTCCAAGACATCACCGAGCGCAAGAAGGCGGAAGGAGAACTTCGTACAAGCGAAGACCGCTTCCGGCGTTCTATTACCGATTCACCGCTGCCGATTATGATTCACGCAGACGACGGAGAGGTTTTACAAATTAACAAAGTTTGGACTGATCTAACCGGCTACACGCATGAAGAAATCCCTACGTTATCAGCATGGACCGAAAGGGCATACGGAGAGCGCAAGGATGTTGTAAAAAACCGTATCGATAAGATATTTGATTCTGACACAAGGGTAGAGGAAGGAGAATATTTCATTACCTCAAAAGATGGCAAAACCCTTATATGGGATTTTAGTTCTGCCCCATTGGAGAAACTACCTGACGGAAGGCGTCTGGTCATTAGTATGGCTATGGACGTAACCGAGCGCAAAGATATAGAAGCACGCCAGCAATTATCCGGGCAAATCCTGGAATGTCTGAATCGAGAAAGTGTGGGAGCGGATTTGATTCGTGATATTCTCAAACTTGTTAAAAAAGCCACCAACCTTGATGCTGTGGGCATTCGCCAGCGCGAGGGCAAGGATTTTCCATATCTTGAAGTAAACGGTTTTCCGGATGATTTTGTGAAAGCTGAAAATCACCTCTGTAGGCACAGTGAAGCTGGTGAGTTAATCTTCGATTCTAAAGGGCGTCCTATTCTGGAGTGTATGTGTGGTGTTGTTTTGTCAGGCCGTACTGATCCGACTTTGCAATTTTTTACCCACGGTGGGAGTTTCTGGACCAACAGCACCTCAGAGTTACTAACCTGTACACCACAGGAAGCTTTTCAAGTTCCCACAAGAAACCGGTGTAATGAGGCAGGCTATGAATCAGTAGCACTGATTCCGCTGCGTTCGGGTGATGAGATTGTCGGATTGTTACAGCTTAATGATACTCGTAAGGGGCGTTTTACGTCCGAGATGGTTCGCTTTTTCGAGGAAACTGGTGCCAGTATCGGCATTGGCCTGACAAGAATCCAGGCCGAACAAGAGGTAGAGAACCTGGCAAGATTTCCCTCTGAGAATCCGTATCCTGTTATGCGCATCTCGAAAGACAGCACGGTGCTTTATGCTAATGCCGCCGGTTCCGAACTGTTGGGAAACTGGGGTTGCAAGGTAGGCACGCAGGCGCCTGAACATTGGCAGGAAAATATTTTGCGGACACTTAAATCAGGCCAGAATGAAAGCCTTGAAGCCACCTGCCGAGACAGAATCTTTTCTCTTACCATAGCACCGGTTACGGATTCCGGATATGCCAATGTGTATGGTACTGATATTACAGACAGAAAACACGCCGAAGAAAACCTCAGGAACTATCGACAACAATTGGAAGACCTGGTCCAGACCCGCACATCAGAATTGACAGAGGCAAATAAGAAGCTGCTGCTGGAAATCGAAGGGCGTAAACACCTGGAAAAAGAGATTTTGAATATCAGCGAGCGCGAGCAGAAGCGAATAGGTCAGGAGCTCCACGACAGTATCGGTCAACAATTTACGGGTATTGCGTTTTTGACGAAGGTATTAGAGCAAAAACTCACTGATAAATTGCCTGATGAGGCGGCAGATGCCGCAGAGATAAAGAAACTTGTCAATCAGGCAATGGACCAGATGCGAAGACTTGCCAGGGGGCTCCACCCTGTAGATCTGGATGCGGACAGTTTAACTTCGGCCCTGCAGGAGCTTGCGGCAACCACAGAGAATCTGTTTGGCATCCGCTGCACTTTCAAATACGATAAGCCCATTCAGATAGACGATACCGAAGTGGCAACGCATCTTTATCGTATTACTCAGGAAGCTATTACTAATGCAATCAAACACGGCAAGACAAAGAATATTCATATAGAATTAGGCCAAAATAGAGATAAATCCGTCCTTAAAGTCGAGAACGACGGGCTGGATTTTCCGGAAGAATTCGAGGCAATTGGTACAGGTATGGGATTGCAAATTATGGATCACCGTGCTGATATAATCGGCGCTTCACTCGATATTCATAAGGCCGCAGAAGGCGGGACAATTGTAACCTGTTCTTTTTCAAATAAGACAAATTAACCTCAAAGCAGGAACAAATTATGGCTCAAAAAAAACAAGCGGACAAAACGGACGATAACAAAACCAATATCCTTATAGTTGATGACCATCCCATCGTCAGGCAGGGACTGGCCGAGCTTGTCAATCACGAAAACGACCTTGTGGTTTGTGGACAAGCGGAGGACGCCCATCAGGCGATGAAAGCCGTTAAGGAGCTAAAACCAGATATGGCTATTGTCGATATTTCTCTTAAAGAGACAAGCGGTATGGAGTTGATAAAGGATATTAATGTGCAATATCCCCACTTGCCGGTCCTTGCTCTTTCCATGCATGACGAGTCTTTATATGCAGAGCGTGCCCTTCGAGCGGGTGCCAAGGGTTATATTATGAAGGCCGTAGCTACAGAAAAGGTGATTATAGCAATTCGTAAAATCCTAAGCGGCGAGATATACATAAGTGATAAAATGGCTGCAAAAATGATGCGTAAATTAGTCGGAAGCAGCACTGAAATAAATACCTCACCAGTGGAACGCTTGAGCGACCGTGAGCTGGAAGTATTCCAATTGATCGGCAAGGGCTTCGGAACCCGCCAGATATCCGAGCGATTGTACCTGAGTATAAAGACAATCGAGACTTACCGGGCACACATCAAGGAAAAGATGAATCTTGCAGATGCCGCCGAGATGCTGCAATACGCTATTCAATGGGTAAACAGCCGTAATGATGTGTAATTGCTTTTGGATTTTGAAAATCTACTTCGGTTTGTTTTTCTCAATTCCTGCCTAAAATGCGGACTTTTCCGTTTTTTTTTTAATCTTCTCTCTGCTATAGGGGATTCCCCCGATACACGTCAGGGTAATTAGCCTGATAGCAAAAACAGGCTCTACTCCGATTTACAATAATGAACCGACTGCTATCATTATGGTATGCAATTAAATGTTATCGAATAAGAATAAGAAATTGCTGTTTAAGGGGCGGCTCTTAAGAGCCTACCCTCTTCTCTGGCAGAAAGGAGACAATCATGGCAGAGCAAAAAACAATCAATTTGGAAAATGGCCTCGATATCGATGTCCTGCAAAATACGGTAAATGCGATACAGGAAGAACCTGAACTCGGTAAATGCAGATTTCATGTGACCAACAAGTGGCTCGGCGCGAGCCATAACTGCACTACGGTCTCCAGTTTCTACGGGGCCAAGCAGGAGATTGCTCACAATAAGCCGTTCGAGCTGCATGCGGATGAACCGGCGATTCTGGCGGGTCAGGATCAGAATGCCAATCCGGTTGAGCACCTGCTGCATGCCCTGGCTGGGTGTGTAACGACGAGCCTGGTGGTCCATGCCGCTGTGCGAGGTATCCACCTTGAAGAGGTCGAGTCAGAGATCGAAGGAGACATCGACATGCAGGGTTTCCTGGGATTATCCAATGATGTGCCGAAGGGTTATACGGATATTCGCATCAAATACAAAGTGAAATCCGACGAGGAAAATACCGAGAGGCTAAAGAAACTGGCCGAGTATTCGCCTGTCTATAACACTCTCCTCCATGGCACAAATGTGGACATCGAAATCGAGCGTAAATAGCAAGAAAATAAATATCAAGGCTTACAGCAGTTTTAGCAGGTATGAAAACCTGCCAATAATTGAAAGGAGTTCAAAAATGTTGGTTTTACCGGTTAAAGGTCAAAAGCACGGGTCGATTGCGGCCGGAGAGTGTGTGCGAACTACAACGCCGAATGTGCATGGTGATAAGGTAAGACAGGGAACAGTTGCTCGAGTATCAGAAAAGATTGATTTGCTGCCACAAGCCAGAAAGGAAAAAGTCCTCGCAGTTCGTCAGAAGCTTGATGCGGGCAAATACGGTATAAATGAACGATTAAATGTGGCTGCTGATAGACTCGTTGAGGATTTTATCACAAAGAGGATTGAGGAAAATGAAGTCAAAAGCACAACACGGCGCCGGTAAAAATAAAATCAGGATTATGGTTGTTGATGACCATGCTATCGTGCGACAGGGTTTGATAAAGTTAATCGAGACGGAATTTGACCTGATGGTCTGCTCTGAGGTCGAGAATGCCAATCAAGCCCTGGAAGCTATGGGCAAGCAGGAGTTTGACCTGGCCATTGTGGATATATCGCTGGAAGGCATAAACGGCCTTGAACTTACTGAAATAATGAAATTACGCAGTCCAAAAATGATTGTTCTTATACTTTCCATGTACGAGGGGCTGTTTTACGCCCAACGTGCCCTCAGGGCCGGGGCTTCAGGGTATGTTGCAAAATACGAAGCGGCCGAAAAAATAATAACGGCAATCCGACTTGTGCTAAGCGGTAAAATTTATGTCAGCGACAGTAGAATGGTAAAAAATATATCAGACACGACTTCCATTATCGATGACAGCATAAACACCAACAAAGCAACTTGAAAAGTTGAAAGGAGTAAACAGATGATAAGAGGGCCTGTTAAAAGAGCGGCGTTCATTTATACACGCCCGCCGGGAAAATGTGGAATTGCCACTTTCACGGCAGACTCAATAATAAACAGCAAACTGGCTTCGGAGGAAGGATTTAACCGGATAGTCTTTATGCTGCTCTCAGCTATTTTACAGAGTATGGTCTTTTACAATAAGTGAATTTGATAACTTGAATAGAAGCAAACTGTATGCTTATGGTACCGACACCAAGCAGGAGTATTCGATAGTCGATAAGGAGATATATTATGGCAAAGACAACGAAAAAAAAGAAGAAAAGCAAAACCACAAAAGCAAAGAAACCTGTTATTTATACCTGTTCAAGCTGCGGGAAAGTTACAAAAACCCGATCTCATCTTTGTTCTCCCAAAAAGGCCGAAGATATATATATTTGCCGACATTGCGGCATCTCCACCAGCGATCCCCGGCACGTTTGCGCGCCGATGGTGGCAGAGATGAAATATGTCTGCAAAAGTTGTGGAAGAGTTACACCTTCTAAAGGGGCAGTTTGTCAACCGAAAGAAATTAGGTAGTTAAACTCGTATTAAACCGCTTGATGCAGAAAGAAATTTACAGCATAAATCCATTTGCGTTTTAGATTAATAAACACGAAAATACCTGACATCTAAAATTAAAGGGGAAATAAAATGAGAGTCTATGTAGATCCGGATCTTTGCAGCGGGTGCGGACCTTGTGTTGATACCTGTCCCGAGGTTTTTGACTTGAATGACGACGGGATAGCTTTTATGAAAGTGGATGAAGTGCCGGAGGATTTTTTCGACGCCTGTCGAGATGCGGCGGATGGTTGTCCCAGCGAAGCGATTGTTATTGAGGAATAACTTTATTAACACAGTTACAGTTTATCACTTGTTGAGGTATTTGTAATGAAAGCAGTGGTTATCCAGGAGCACGGTGGACTGGACAAGCTCAGAGTTGAAGAAGCCCCTGAGCCTGAATATTCCGAAGATGAAGTCGTTTTGAAAGTTCATTCGGCCGGTTTGAATCATCTGGATATCTGGGTAAGAAAAGGCAGGGCCGGCCTGAACCTGCCGAAACCACATATTCCCGGCTCTGACGCCGCAGGTATTGTGGTTGCCGCCGGTGCAAATGTAACAAATGTTGCTGTCGGTGATGAAGTGATCATCAATCCGGGCCTGAGCTGCGGTTGTTGTGAATATTGTAATCGAGGCCAGCAGAGTGAATGTATTTCATTCGGGATTGTCGGTTTGAGTCGGCCGGGAACATTTGCAGAACTTCTGGCCGTACCATCCCGCAACGTATGGCCAAAACCTCCCCACATGAGTTTTAACGAAGCCGGAGCATTTGTATTGTCACACCTTACGGCTTGGCGAATGCTTATGACAAGGGCACAGCTTAAACCGGGCCAGACTGTTTTAATACACGGTATCGGAGGCGGCGTTGCTCTTTCAGCCCTGCAGTTGGCCAGACTCGCAGGCGCCGAAGTAATCGTTACCTCATCATCCGATCAAAAACTGGAACGTGCTGGTCAGATTGGCGCGGACCACACAATTAATTATCGGACGGTTGAGGATGTAGCGCAGCATGTAAAAGATATTACATCCGGCAGAGGTGTTAATATAGTTATTGATACGGTCGGGGGCGACACATGGCCGATTGACTTTTCGGCAGTACGCCGGGGAGGCAAGATAGTCTTGTGTGGTGTAACTTCCGATGCACAAGCGGTCACGAATCTACGAGCGCTATACTGGAACCAGTTGACGATTCTTGGCTCAACGATGGGCTCGGAAGAGGATTTGCATCAGATGCTCAAGGCCGTTACAAAATCAAAGCTAAAGCCGGTAATAGACTCAGCGGCAAAGCTGGAAAACATCAAAGACGCCACAGGCAGAATGGAAACAGGCCAGCAGTTCGGAAAAATTATTATAGAAGTTTGCAGATAAATGAACTTAATTTAAAATTAAGGAATTTACTATGACTCTTACAGCTTCAGAAATGCTTCCTTTGGGAACAAAGGCGCCGGATTTTAATTTGCCCGACACCGAAGGCAATATCGTATCCTTAAGCGACTTTAATGAATCGCAGGCTTTATTGGTTATCTTTATGTGCAACCATTGCCCGTTCGTGAAACATATTTTGGACCCAATGATTGAACTGGCCAAAGAGTATCAGGCAAAGGGGGCAGCAATCATTGGAATAAACTCAAATGATGTTGATAATTATCCGGAAGACAGTCAGGATATGATGGCCAAGCTGGCAACAGAAGCTGGCTTTACTTTCCCATATCTCTATGACGAGACCCAGGAAATCGCGAAGGCGTATCGTGCCGCCTGCACACCTGATTTCTTTTTGTTCGACAGTGACAAAACGCTTGTTTATCGAGGTCAGATGGACGACAGCCGGCCTGGCAACGGGATACCCATCACCGGAGCCGACCTTACTGCGGCGATTGATGCTCTTCTCGAAGGAAGGCAGGTTTCCCAAGAGCAGAAACCGAGCATAGGCTGCAACATAAAGTGGAAGTAGGAAAATGAACCGGATTATGTAAAGTAACGAAACCGTCAAATTATACCTTATGGTTTTTTAAAGGAGATAAAAAGTGCCTGTAACGACAGAAAAATTAATAGAGCTCTTAAATATGGATTTGGAGTTGGAGTATTCCGCAGCAATACAATACATAAACCATGCGGCAGTAATGACCGGGGCAGCTTATGGAGATATCATAAAGGAACTTAAGATTCACGCAAACGAGGAAATTCAGCACGCCATGGCCCTGGCGAACCAGATAGATTATCTCCGAGGCTCTCCGAGTGTCAATGTCGGTAAAATTCACACTTCCAATGATAATGATGAAATGCTGCAGGCGGACCTGGACGGCGAAGAGGACGCAATAAAGAGATATAAGATGAGGATAGAACAGGCTGAGCAGCTCAAAGAATTCGCCCTGGCCCAACAGCTAAGGAATATATTAGCTATGGAACAAGAACACGCTATGGACCTTAGACAGGCCCTCGGCAAATAATACCAAATACTCCATTGAAGATATTGACAAAGTAAAGCTGCGAAAGAACGGCAGATTTAGTAACTATAAAGATGAGAGCCTGAATCTTTCAGAAAACGATGCCGGATTTCGAGACAGTTGCAGACGCATTAAGCGTTGGATAAGAAACCTCTCAAGCTGAGAAAGGAAAGAATTATGAGCAGGCTTTTATATATCCAGGCTTCTCCAAGAGGTCAAAGGTCACATTCTATTGCCGTTACCGATGCCTTTATTGAAGCATACGAGCAAAAGCATCCGGATGACGAGATTGTGATTTTGAACGTATTCGACGCACCTATTCCCAATTTCGACGGGCTGGCAGTACAGGCCAAATATACAATTCTGCACGGCAAGCCGCACTCTCAAGCCGAACAAGAGGTGTGGAAAGATGTCGAACAGGTGATTGAGCGGTTTACCTCAGCAGACAAGTACGTCCTCGCTGTGCCGATGTGGAATTTCAGCATTCCCTACCGGCTCAAGCAGTACATAGACCTTTTAGTTCAGCCCGGCTATACCTTCAATTATAGTGAAGAAGCCGGATACCAGGGGCTTGTCGCCGGAAAACCGATGTTGGCGGTGTTTGCCCGTGGCGGTGAATATCCTCCGGGCAGCGAAGCCGAGGCTTTTGACCTGCAAATCAGGTATATCGAATTAATCTTCGGATTTATAGGTTTCAAGGATATACACTCCGTGGTCGTTGAACCAACCTTGCAGGGCGGCCCGGATGTCGCCGGAGCCAAACGTCAGGGAGCTATCGAAAAAGTAAAAGAAATAGCCAAAGTTTTTTGAACAAGGCGCTAATATGAAACGAAAGCTTTTTAATTGGATTCTTATCGCTATTATCGTGGTGGGTCTTATTATTGTAGGGAGCTACAAAGTAATGGGAAAAAAGAATATGCCCACAACAATGGACGTACATAAACATACCAACAGGCTTATTAACGAGACCAGTCCATATCTATTGCAACACGCTCACAATCCTGTTGATTGGTATCCCTGGGGTGAGGAAGCCTTCGAGCGGGCAAAAAAAGAGAACAAACCTGTATTTCTATCAATCGGCTATTCAACCTGTCACTGGTGTCATGTGATGGAAAGAGAGAGTTTTGAAAACGAGCAAATTGCCGAGATAATGAACAAGCATTTTATATGTATAAAGGTAGATAGAGAACACAGGCCGGATGTTGACGGAATATATATGAATGCCGTTCAGATGATGACGGGCTCGGGCGGTTGGCCTTTATCGGTTTTTCTTACACCAGAGGGCAAGCCCTTTTACGGAGGAACGTATTTCCCGCCGAAAGATATATATGGCCAGCCTGGTTTTGAGCGGGTGCTGTTGTCTATTGCTGATGCGTGGAAAAACAGGCGGCAGGAACTGGTCGATTCTTCACATAAAATAAGTGAAGTTCTGGCAAATCTGACCGGGCCGACTGAAAAAGAGACACTATCGGCGGATATGCTTCAGGCCGGTTTCGATTATTTCAAAGCTGCTTTCGACGCCGCTAATGGCGGCTTCGGGCCGGCCCCGAAATTCCCGCAACCGACCAATCTTTCAATGCTGCTTTCTTACTGGCATCGAACAAACGATACGCAGGCCCTGCAAATGGTTGAAAAGACTCTCGATGCGATGGCCAAAGGCGGCATATATGACCATATCGGCGGAGGCTTTCATCGTTATGCAACCGATGGACTGTGGCTTGTTCCGCATTTCGAGAAGATGCTTTACGATCAGGCGCTGCTGAGCAAGGTCTATCTCCAGGCATATCAGGCTACCGGGAATGAAAAATACGCAGTGACAGCAAGGGAGATTTTTGATTATGTTCTTCGGGATATGACCGACCCCGAAGGCGGCTTCTATAGTGCAGAAGATGCCGACAGCGAGGGAGAGGAAGGTGTGTTTTATGTCTGGGATCCAAAGCAAATCAACTCTATATTAGAAAAAGACGAAGCCGAAATATTTGCAGATTATTATGGTGTTACCAAGAAAGGTAATTTCGAAGATAATAAAACCATTCTGAATATCACAACATCGACGGAACAGTTGGAAAAAAAGTTCCAAAAAGACCATACGGCAATAATGAACATTCTGTCAAATGCCCGTTCAAAGATTTTCAACGAGAGGGCAAAAAGAATCCGTCCGCATAGAGACGACAAAATCATCACTGCATGGAATGGCCTCATGATTTCTTCAATGGCTTATGGCGGCGCCGTTCTACAGGAAGAAAAATATACCAGAGCTGCCGAGCGAGCGGGGAAATTCATATTAAATGCTTTGAACAAAAAAAGCAGACTGATGCGATATTACCGCCAGGGCAGCGCTGTCGAGCTTGCCTTTCTTGACGATTATGCTTTTACAATACTGGGCTTTTTGGACCTGTACGGAGCATCTTTCGAGACCAAATGGCTCATTGAAGCAAAAATACTCGCCGAGGAAATGATAAAACTGTATGCCGATAATGAGCAGGGAGGATTTTTTCTCACCGGTAAAGACAGCGAAAAACTGATTGCCCGCATTAAGCCAAGTACTGATGGAGTGATTCCTTCCGGTAATTCAGCAGCAGCATTCGCTTTATTGAAGCTGGGTAAGTTAACTATGAATCAACACTTCACAGAACAAGGCGGTAAGGTGCTTGAATCTTTCTCGAAGCAATTGAAACAATCTTCTGCTTATTCTTCTGAAATGCTGTCGGCATTGAACTTTTGGATCGGCCCGACACAGGAAATAGTGATTGCCGGCAACGCCGACGCAGCGGACACACAGCAGATGCTTGAGCTGATACGTAACAAATTTCTGCCGAATGCGGTTATTTTACTCCACCAACAGGAAAAAGCAGACTCTGCTATTGACAAAACAATCCCTTTTATCAAAAATCTAACTACCATAGAGGGCAAGGCAACAGCTTATGTGTGTGAAAACTATGCTTGCAACAGGCCTGTAAACAAACTCGACGACCTTGACAAAATGCTTTCTGACATCTCTCTGGCAAAGTAGTTGATTGATGTTAACATTAGCAGGTTTTTTGAGGTAATATATTGAATTGAGGAAAAAATGACAAATATATTTGAATATGCAATGCAGATGGAAAAAGACGGTGAAGATTATTATCGTCAGTTGGCTCAAAAAACAGGTAATAACGGTATGAAAACTATATTGACCATGCTGGCAGACGAAGAAGTCAAACACTACAACACCATAGAGAAAATTAAAACCGAAAAGACACAGATTGCCGAATCCGAAATTTTGACCGATGCGAAGAATGTCTTTGTCCAAATCAAAGAATCCGGTGATAGTTTTGATTTTGACATCGACGAAGCTGATCTTTACAAAAAAGCCCGGAACATCGAGAAAAAGGGCCGGGACTTCTACACGGAAAAAGCCAACGAGGTAACTGAAGAATATCAGAAAGAACTTTTCCTTAAGCTGGCTGATGAAGAACAAAAACATTACATCTTACTGGATAATATAATTGAGTTTGTATCCCAACCGGAACAATGGCTTGAGAATGCCGAGTTTTTTCATCTGGAAGACAATTAAACATTAACTGTTTATAATGAGAAAAGACTTCTCCATCGTTTTATGCGGCCAGGCCGGGCAGGGCATCCAGACCGTCGAGCATCTCTTAACGAGAATTTTCAAGCTCGCCGGTTATAATGTTTTCGCAACGAAGGAATATATGTCACGTGTACGCGGCGGGATAAATTCCACCGAAATACGAGTATCCTCAGGGCCTGTTTGTGCCTGCGTAAACCGGATTGACATTCTTATACCTCTTAACAAGGGCGCTGTCGGACATTTTGAAAAAAGAATTTCTCCTCAGACAATTATCCTGGCGGAAAAAGAAACCATAGCCGACGATTTCGACCAAACCAGGCACAAATTTGTTGACGTGCCATTCACCAAAAAAGCTGCCGAGATCGGCAACGAAATTTATTCCAACGTTGTCGCCGTCGGGACAGTTATCGGTTTGTTTGGAATTGACCTGCAAGCCGTCAGCGAGTATGTGAAAAAATTCTTTTCTTCAAAAACAGATGACGTCATACAAAAGAATCTTGCAGCAGTAAAGGAAGGTTTCAATCTCGGCGTTGGTTTACCCGATTCATCCAAAATCAAATTTGATATCAACGACGATACCGATATTAAAGACCAAATCCTTGTAAACGGCGCCGAGGCCGTAGCTCTTGGTGCTATTGCCGGAGGCTGTAACTTTATATCTTCCTACCCTATGTCCCCATCAACCGGTGTGTTGGTATTTCTTGCCAAACAGGCGAAAGATTTCGGCATAATAGCAGAGCAGGCTGAGGATGAAATCGCCGCTATAAATATGGCCATCGGGGCCTGGTATGCCGGAGCAAGAGCAATGGTCACAACATCGGGCGGCGGCTTTGCCCTTATGACAGAAGGTCTCAGTTTGGCCGGGATTCTCGAGAGCCCGATTGTGATTCATCTTGCCCAAAGGCCCGGCCCGGCAACAGGATTACCCACAAGGACCGAACAGGCCGACCTCGAACTGGCTCTTTATGCAGGGCACGGCGAATTTCCCAGAATATTGCTTGCACCCGGAAAGATTCAAGATGCCTTTTACCTGACCCGGAAAGCGTTTGATTTGGCCGAGAAGTATCAAATACCGGTCTTCATACTCACCGACCAATATTTTGTGGATTCTTACTACAATACCGCTTGTCCTGATTTGTCGGATATCAATATCAAGAAATACATAATAAAAACCGACGTGGATTACAAAAGATATAAATTGACGGACAATGGTATTTCTCCCCGCGGAATACCCGGCTATGGAAAAGGACTGGTCGCGGTTGACAGCGACGAGCACGATGAGGCCGGACACATTACCGAAGACCTCGGTTTAAGAATCGAGATGGTCGATAAAAGATTGAAGAAGTTTGAACTGTTAAAAGATGAATCAATCCCGCCCGAATTGGTTGGTTCTGAGGATTATAAAAACCTGATAGTATGCTGGGGTTCGACGTACAATATCGTAAAAGAGGCCGTGAAAAATCTCGACAGAGATGACACGGCATTTCTGCACTTCAAGCAGGTTTACCCCCTGCCGGGCCAAACGAGCGACTATTTAAACAAAGCCAAAAGAATTATAATAGTTGAGAACAACGCCACATCTCAATTCGCAAAATTAATAAAACTTCATACAGGCATCGAGATTAAAGACAGAATTCTTAAATATGACGGCCTGAGTTTTTATGTCGAAGAGCTGACTGAAAAATTGAATGACTTATTGAATTAGAGACAAAGCTATGGATACTGAAATTTTTAACATGGCCGACATTGATATAGCCTGGTGTCCGGGTTGCGGCAATTTTCCAATTCTTAAAATACTAAAACAAGCTCTGGCTGAGTTAACAATTGAACCGACAAACCTTGTAATGGTTTCGGGCATCGGCCAGGCGGCTAAAATCCCTCATTACCTCAAGGCCAATGTATTCAACGGTCTGCACGGCCGTGCCCTGCCGCCGGCAACGGCCATAAAAGCGACAAACCCCGCCCTTACAGTCATTGCCGAGAGCGGCGACGGCGATATGTACGCCGAAGGCGGCAATCATTTTTTACATACGATACGCAGAAATCCGGACATAACAAATATTGTTCATAATAATATGGTTTACGGCCTGACAAAAGGACAAGCATCACCTACAAGTCAAATAGGCTTTAAGACACCGTTACAGGTTGCCGGGGTGTTTCTTGAGCCGTTCAATCCGCTCGCGGTTGCTATTGCTCTGGATGCCTCTTTTGTCGCAAGGGCTTTCTCCGGCGACGCTGAGCAGACAAGGGAAATTATAAAGCAGGCAATCAAGCATAAAGGCTACGCCCTGGTTGATATATTCCAGCCATGCGTATCGTTTAACAAGCTCAATACTTTTGAGTGGTTTAAGAAAAATTCCTATTATCTTGACGATTCATACGACCCATCCAACAGGAATGAAGCATTCAAAAAAGCAACAGAAAATGAACCATTCCCGCTTGGAATCTTTTATATAAATACCGACAAAAGAACTTTTGAAGAAAATATCAGTATATATAAAGAAAATCAAAAACCTTTATACGAGCGCGAGCCGGATATCGAAAAATTAAAAAGTCTGATTGAAACATTCACAATAGCTAAATAGGAAGAAAGGAAACCTAATAAAATACCCCACAAGCAAACAACATGAACCAAACCAATACGGCTTTTCAATTATAATCCCTGTTCTAAATGAAGCAGGTCAAATAAATTCACTTATAGAGCAACTCCGAAAACAGAACCATGAATCTTCTTACGAAATAATCGTCGTTGACGGTGACCCGCAAGGCAGCACAGTCGGAACTATTCAAGACAAAGATGTAACAGCCATTACAATCGACAAAGGCCGAGGCAGACAAATGAATGCTGGCGCTGCAGCAGCACGCGGAGAAATACTTATCTTCCTTCACGCCGATACGACCCTGCCGGACAACGCCATTGGAAAAATAAACCAAGCCTTGCAAGACCGGGATTATATCGGAGGAGCTTTTGATCTTAAGATAGATTCGAACAGGCTCTTTCTGAAATATATCTCAGTTCGTGCCAGCCTTCGTTCCCGCTGGAACAGAATACCTTATGGAGACCAGGCGATTTTCATAAGGAAGAAATATTTCGACCAAATCGGGGGATTTAAAGAAATCCCGTTAATGGAAGACGTTGACCTGATGCGGCGTATAAAGAAAGATAGAAAAAAGATTTTTATTTTACCTGATAAAGTGACTACATCCGCAAGAAGATGGGAAAGTGATGGAGTCCTCTACACTACTATGAGGAACCAGATATTGGTGCGATTGTTCTATCTGGGTATAAACCCCCACAAACTTGCAAAATATTATTGGAGACGGTCTTAATGGATACAAAAACCGATGAGCTGCAAACCAATCCGCAATATGATACTGTGAAAAAATACTATGGAGAGGTAGTTCAGAAAACTTCTGATTTGAAAACCGACGCCTGCTGCACCACAGATGCGTTTCCTGTTCATATCAGAAAAGTTCTGCCGTTAATTGCCGACGAGATAAAAAGCAAATATTACGGCTGCGGTTCTCCGGTTCCACTGTGCATAAAAGACATGAAAATTCTCGACCTTGGCTGCGGAACAGGAAGGGATTGCTACGTTATGTCAAAGCTTGTCGGCCCAAAAGGATTTGTTTACGGCATAGACATGACAAAAAACCAAATAGCGGTCGCCGGAAAATACGTTGACAAGCAAACAGAAGCATTTGACTACAGCAAACCCAATGTGAAATTTATCTACGAATATATTGAGAATCTGAGCAAACATTTTGATAATGAGTCACTGGATATCGTAACTTCAAACTGTGTTATCAATCTGGCCGAAGACAAAGAGATTATTTTGCAGAAGGTATATGATGTCTTGAAATTCGGCGGTGAAATGTATTTCGCTGATGTTTATGCCGACAGGCGAGTACCGAATTCCATTACTCGTGACCCGGTTCTGCGGGGCGAATGCCTGGGTGGAGCGCTGTATTACAGGGATTTTGAGAGAATAGCAAAAAAGGTCGGATTTACCGATCCGAGAATCGTTACCAGAAAACCTATCAATATTCATAATCCTCAAATTAAGGATATGATCGGAAACATACAGTTTTATTCGATCACCTACCGTCTTTGGAAGCTCAAAGATTTGGAGGATGCCTGTGAGGAGTACGGCCACATAGCTGTTTATAACGGCCAAATGTCAGATTCGCCTTTTAAATTCGAGCTTGACGAAGGATACGTATTTTATAAGAACAAACCCGAGAGGGTATGCGGCAATACCGCCATTATGCTTTCCGGGACAAGATTCAAACAATATTTTCAGATTATGGGCAGTTTCGAAGAACATTTTGGGGCATTTCGAAGTCAACATCCGGTTGAAACAAAAGATACTGATAAATCCTCAAGCTGTTGCTGAAAAAACGACTTAATGCAGGTTCAGATATGACATCAAATAACGTTAACATAGAAGCTGAAGGAATGCCTTTGACACTTGGCAACCTGATACGAAACAAGCTCTGTGTTTTAATCCTGCATCGTAAGCTGTTGTGGGAAAATATTCAGACTTTTGGAAGCTGGCTGGAATACGAAGCCGCCTCAATAGCTAATAATGAAAATCAAAATACAATATCCATAAATCTCGATAGTAATGCTGTTGTCGAATCTCTGCGTATCGGAGTAAAGAAATACCCTCACAAACTTGACCGTTTTCAAGAATTGTGGGCGTTCCTGAAATCAATCGATATTGATAACATAAAGCTGGACGCTCGCCTGGAAAGGAATCAGATCGAGGATGTAGTAAGTTTCCTTTATTATTACAAACACAAGATTCACAAACATAACGCCGGGCAGAATATCAGGGGTGTCATCCGCCACTTATTTAATTCACATGGTGTGCATCTGGCTTGTACACGTACTTGTATTCAAAACCGAACACTCCAGATATCCTACAGCTATTGCACTCTTCAATTCAGCAGCGTTGTCCACTGGTTCGAAAGAAGAAACAGAAACTTCCGTGACCACAGAACGTTATTCCACGCAGCACCCAGATACGCTTTACTTGCAATGATTCTTTTCGCGAGTCCGAGCATTATTTATGCAGTTGTTTCCTATCAGTTCTATCTTTTGCTAATCATAACCCTGACTTCGGCATTACTTTTTGGTCTTATATATATCCTCTTTATGGTTGTCGGCAGCATCGAATACGACAACGAGGAGAAGGCATATAATTTAACAAAAACCAACAAGCAGTTGAAACAATACACCGCTCAGATACAGGCAGACATAGGCAGGGCAAGACTTGTACAGGAGAAATTTCTCCCGAATGTTGCAAATATGCCTTTTAAGGACAGAATTGACTGGGCAAGCTGTTTTATCCCGGCTGTCGAAGTGGGCGGCGATTACTTTGATGTAAAAAAGACAAAAGAAGACAGGATAGCAATTCTGTTCAGTGACGTATGCGGACATGGAATGGCGGCAGCTTTCATAACCGCGATAATAAAGACAACTTTTCACACATGGGCGAAGAGAGGCGAACTTCTTGAAGACCTCATCAGGGAGCTGAACTCAAACTTATACAGATTAACACCCGACGACTCTTTCAGCGCTGTTTTCACGGCTTTGTATGATCCATCAACCGGCCGGTTAGATTATATCAACGGCGGACATCATCCTGAACCATGGTTAATTTCCGGACAAAAGGACAGGTCGATTTGCTCTTTCAACAAGGCTCGCAATATGATATTAGGAATCACCGAAGACATAGATATAATTACCTCACATGAAGTTTTGAATCAGGGCGATATTGTTCTGATGGCCTCAGACGGCGTTATTGAGAACCAAAATGTCGATGGAGAAAACTATGGTATTGAGCAGTTCGAGAATTTTCTGGAAAGTCGGCGCGACTGCTCCGCCGAAGAGCTGGTTAATTCGATTGTCGAAGAAATTGAACTCTTTTCAAAAGATGCCAAACCCGGGGACGACCGTACCATTTTGGCCTTTCGAATTAAAAATGTTAACCAGAAAATCGACTCTGATTTATCCTGATTACAAGCAATAGTATATGGAAGGAACTTGAATGATTCCGGATTTTAAGAAAGAACTTGAAAGCACCAACTCACAATTATTGCGGTTTAATCGGCTTGAGACATTGCAGATTAACCTGGGCAATCGATGCAATCAAAGTTGTGCCCATTGTCATGTGCAGGCCGGGCCACAGGGCCAGAGAATCATGTCGAAATCAGTTATGGAAAAGATTATCAACTTTCTGCAAAACCATCCGGGCTTGTGCATTGATTTAACAGGCGGATGTCCGGAACTCAATCCCGATTTCAAATTCTTCGTAGAGAATGTTCACGAATTTGCATCACCCCTTATGGTGCGGACGAATCTTACTGTGTTTTTCGAGCCCGGATTAGAATGGATCCCGCGATGGTATCAGGAGCATAAAGTAGTGGTTATCAGCTCGCTGCCTTGTTACACTCCAGTAAATGTGGACAAGCAGCGTGGTGAAGGTGTTTTCGAAAAAAGCGTAAAGGCCCTCAAGATGTTAAATAAGCTCAGCTACGGTTCTGACAATGGGCCGAAGTTGAATCTGGTTTATAATCCGGGCGGAGATTTTCTCCCCGGACCACAGGAACAGCTCGAGGCCGATTACAAAAGAGAGCTCAACAACAAATATGGAGTTATGTTCAACAATCTTTTTACTATAATCAATGCGCCTATAGGTCGGTTCAGACAGCACCTCGAAGCCAATGGCCGGCTCAAACAATATCTGCAGATGCTGGCCGAGAACTTCAATACAAAAGCGGCTGAAAATATTATGTGCCGTAACCTCGTGAGTATCGACTACCGGGGAATGCTCTACAACTGTGATTTTAACCAGGCGCTGGGATTGCCGATTATTGATGCAGCAGGAAACAACCTGTCCATCGAACAACTCGATGATATTCTTACCGAAGGCATTGAGATAATAACCGGCGAGCATTGCTTTTGCTGCACTGCAGGAGCGGGTTCTAGCTGTACCGGCTCGCTCATTAAGTAAAGCCGGCAATAAATTAAGCAGTAATTGAGACCTGACATAGGAGATATACAAATGAGAAACAATTACCGGTTGTTTGTACTGACGGGATTTTTCATAGCGTCTTCTGTCTTTTCTTCACAAATGTTAGCTGCTGAGTCTGGAAAACAAGGATTTGATTATAGTGACTTCGCTGATGCTCTTAAGATTAACGTCAATGACGTTGGGATGGTCAATTATAAAAAATTAAAGGCCGAGCCAGAAAAGCTGCGGGCTTTCATAACCGAGTTGCGAAATTTGGACAGAAAAGATTTTGATAAATGGGATGATAACGCAAAGATCGCATTCTGGCTCAATGCATATAATGCCATGACACTGAAGGCAATTATCGATAACTATCCGATAAAGTCATCCTTCTTCAAATCAAGAATCTATCCCAAAAACAGCATCCGGCAGATAGCGGGTGTGTGGGACAAAATAAACTTCAAGGTAATGGGGCAAAATCTAACTCTCGGTCACATTGAACATAAGATACTTCGTGTGAAATTCGATGAGCCCGGAGTGCATATGGCTATGGTTTGTGCTGCTATGGGATGTCCGTCTCTTCGTAATGAGCCTTACACCGGTGATAAACTCCAAGAGCAGCTCGACGACCAGGCACATCGCTTCCTTGCCAATCACGCCAAATTCAAAATCTCGCGTGCCGATGACAGAATATACCTGTCACCAATATTCAAGTGGTTTGCCGTTGATTTCATCGAAAAGTATGGTCCCAAAAAGAGCATTGGCAGACACAATAAAGAGGAATCCGCAGTATTGAATTTCATCGCATCTTATCTTGATAAGGTGCAGAAGGACTATGTGCTCGCAGGCAAGTTCAAAATCAAATATCTAAAATATGACTGGTCTTTGAATGAGCAGAAAACAAAAAATTAGAAGGAGCAGTCAAAAAGCCACATGAACCACAACGACACCTGCCTTCTTTTGTTCGTAAAGTCTCCGATTAAGGGACAGGTCAAGACACGTCTTGCCGCCGAGACAGACGGAGATTTCGTAGTCGAACTCTACAAATGTTTTGTTGAGGATATGATATCTCTCATTGAGAATCTTGGCGTTCAGTTCAAGGTTTGTTTTTGTCCTGACAATATGAAATCGACTTTTTCCGAATGGTTGGGTGAACAATACTGTTATACACCCCAGACAGGAGATAACCTTGGTGAAAGGCTCAGGAACGCCTTTGACAGCGCATTCAAAGAAGGCTTTTCAAATGTTGTAGCTATCGGGTCCGACAGCCCTGACCTGCCTGTACATTATCTGATTGAAAGTTTCGAGGCACTTGCAGGACATGATACAGTGATAGGTCC
This sequence comes from Planctomycetota bacterium, assembly GCA_019456195.1. Lineage (GTDB taxonomy): Bacteria > Planctomycetota > Phycisphaerae > Sedimentisphaerales > Anaerobacaceae > NIOZ-UU13. Next base: position 21,026 of record VRUK01000068.1, read on the forward strand.
CGCCAATGACGGAGGATATTATCTTATAGGTTTCTCAAAAGAAGGATTTATCCCCGAGGCGTTTGACAATATCTCCTGGAGTACCGACAGTGTTTTCGAGCAGACGGTTAGTATTCTGAAAAGGCATGGAAGAAAGATGTATCTCTTGCCGTTGTGGCATGATGTGGACACAATAGCAGACCTGAAATCATTATTATTGAGAACAAAAAATACAGTATTTGAGAAATCGAAAACCTATTCATATTTGACGGCAAATGGATCGCGGAGTAAATCTGATGTTCGATTATGATGTAGTAATAATAGGTGCCGGTTCGGCCGGTCTCGTTGCCTGCAAGGTGGCTAACGGATTGGGTAAAAAGACAGCCCTTATCGAAAAAAGAAAACTCGGTGGAGATTGCACATGGTTCGGCTGCGTACCGAGCAAAACACTCATTAAATCAGCAAACATTGCCCACCAGATGACTCGACTTCGAGAATTCGGATTGGAACCTTCTACAGCCATTGAATTAAACGCCGACAGAGTTATGGCACACGTCAGAGCAGTTGTCCAGGCCGACGCGGACGGCCACCCGCCGAAAGTCCTTGAAGCCGAGGGTATAGACGTTCTGTTCGGCGCACCTTACTTTCTGGATAACCATAGTATCGATCTTGGTGGGAAAAAAATATCTTCAAAGAAGTTCATCATCTGTACAGGCTCTCATCCATTTGTACCATCTATCAAGGGACTTCAAGACATTCCTTACCTGACAAATGAAACAATTTTTAACCTTGAAGTTTTGCCCAAGTCTATGATTGTTCTCGGCGCAGGTCCTATTGGCATTGAGCTTTCCGCAGCTCTAAATCGTCTCGGTGTTAAAATTACGATTATCCAGAGGTCGGCTGATATCCTAAAGAAAGACGACAAGGAGCTTGTCGACAGACTGGTTCAGACATTGCGAGCAGAGGGTGTAGAAATACTGACCGGAACACAAACAACGGGATTTGCCCGGCAGGGAGACAAAATAGTTGCCGATATTGAGGATGAAAAAGGCGATCGACAAATTGAGGCCGAATCCGTTTTGGTTTCTGTTGGCAGAAGGCCGAACCTTGACGGCCTGGCACTTGAAAAGGCCGGCGTAGAGTTCGATTCGAAGGGTATCAAAGTTGACAGTCATCTCAAAACCACCGCTAAGAATATCTACGCCTGTGGCGACATTGTACCACCATATCTATTCACCCATGTCGCAGAGTACGAGGCAATAATCGCAACGACCAATGCATGTTTCGGTCTGCCCATCAAGACAGCTAATTACGACAACATTCTCTGGACGACTTATACCGACCCTGAACTCGCTCATGCGGGATTGACCGAAGAACAGGCAAGGCAGCGATACGGTGACAGCATCAGAATTTATCAATGGGAGCACAAAGATGTCGATCGTGCAAAAACCGACCTGGCCCAGAACGGACTGAGTAAATTTATCTGTGATAAGAAGGGCAAGCTCCTCGGAATTCACATCCTGGGCCACGGAGCGGGCGAATTGATGCACGAGGCACAACTGGCCAAAACTCTGGGATTGCCTTTTAGCAAAATTGCCTCGGTGATTCACGCTTATCCGTCATATTCGGATGCTGTTCGCCAGCCGGCTAAACGCTGTTACATCGATATCTTACAAAACAATTTCTTCATAAAGTTGATTAAAAAAATCGCCCCAAAAAAGAAAGAGTAATAATACCATGACCGAAACAGAAAACAAATCAGAACAGTCATTATCCTCCAATCACCAGCGCTGCAAGAAAATCACTAAAGTTATAGTTTTAGCTATAGTTATCGCTGGTGTCATTACAGGAACAATATTCCTGCCGGTAAAGGATTGGCTGATAAAGTCTTTGGAGTGGACACAGGGATTAGGCACTTGGGGCCCGGTATTTGTAATCGCCTTCTACATCGTGGCCTGTGTATTGCTTCTGCCCGGTTCTATTTTGACCCTTGGGACAGGTTTTATTTTTAAGGTCGTTGTTGGCACTATCACCATTTCAATAGGTAGTACGCTGGGGGCTTGTGCGGCTTTTTTAGTTGGGCGAACAGTTGCCCGCAAATGGATAGCCGGTAAGGTCGCTAAAAATGAGAAGTTCGCAGCTATTGACGAGGCCGTTGCCCAACAGGGATTCAAAATTGTTCTGTTGACACGGCTGAGCCCGGCCTTTCCATTTAATATGCTGAACTACGCTTTCGGGCTGACGAAAATTTCTTTCTGGAAGTATGCTCTTGGTTCATGGATAGGCATGATGCCTGGAACGATAATGTACGTTTATTTCGGAGCGGGACTGCGCAGCCTCGCAGATGTTGCCGCCGGGCAAGTGGAAAAAAAAACCGCAGGCACGATATTCTTCTGGTTTGGCCTGGGCATAACATTAATTGTTACTGTATTTGTCACTCGCGTCGCACGCAAGGCATTAAGACAAGCGGTCCCGCAAACCACAGCAGAAACAACACAAGCTAAACAAGAGCAGTAGCTCTGATTGAAGGGACAATACCAATGGCAAGAAAGTTTCGTTACGATGTCCTCCAGCGCTGGGAAGGCAATCCATTAATAACCATCGAGGATATTCCATTCCCGTGCAATACGGTATTCAACACAGCCTGTGCGAAATACAATGGCCAATACATTCTTCTTTTACGCATCGAAGATTTGACCGGCCGGTCAGTATTCGCACTGGCACGCAGCAATGACGGGTACAAATTTGAGCTTGAACCGGAGCCGGTTATGACACCCTGTAAGGGTAAAGGCTGTTTCGATGAATACGAAAGGAAAGGCATCGAGGACCCGCGGATCACTAAAATAGACGATACGTATTACATAATGTACACTGCAGTTTCGCCCTATGGGCCAATGCTTGCACTGGCAAAAACAATGGATTTCAAAAATTTTGAACGTATAGCTCTTATCAGTGAGCCGGAGAACAAAGACGGCGCCCTGTTCCCTGAGAAAATAAACGGAAAGTATGCGCGATTCGACAGGCCCGTATCAGGAGGTGTAGGCAACATTTGGCTGTCCTATTCGGACGACCTCATCACCTGGGGACATTCGCGCTGTGTCATGACGGTTCGGGACGACCATTGGGACTCCTGGCGTATCGGTGCTTCTTCACAGCCGATTAAAATTGAGGATGGCTGGCTCCTTATCTATCACGGAGTGAAAGCAGCCTCCAGCGGCCCGATATACAGACTCGGTGCGGCCGTATTGGCTTACGACGACCCGTCCAGAGTTCTGTGTCGAAGCGCTATTCCGATTCTTTCCCCGCGAGAGTATTATGAACGCGTGGGTGATGTGAATAACGTGGTATTTTCCTGTGGTGCCATACTCGAAGATGATGGGCAGGAGTTAAAGGTGTATTACGGTGCGTCGGACACATCCATCTGCCTCGGCACGGCAAAAGTAAACGAATTAATGCAGTTCTGCACTATTGGGGAACATTAATTACCTAAGAGCTTATCCGAATAACCGTCTCGTTATCAGGACTAGCGAAAAGTCCGAGGCCTGGTCGACATTTTCCTATGTGATGCTTCATCTCATTCCGAAGCAGTTTGATTTCTTCTTTCCCTAAACGAGCAGAATTGCTATCCTTATCGAACAAGTTAACATAATAGTGTTTTTCAGTAAGGGTAATTCTCAGATAATAAATGTGCGTTATATTTGTAATACCTGCATTAGAGAAAGAACGAGTTATTTTTAGGATAATAATATGAACACTAATACGATTAAGAATCCTGTTTCTATGTTTATAATCATTCTGGTGCTTTTCATAACCGCCGCATCCGGTATTGCTCTTGAGCGGATAAAGTATAACAATCCCGGCCTGATTGTGGATTTGGGAGTAGGGCTTTGGGCCTGGCCGCTGCCGATGGATTATGATAATGACGGTGACTACGACTTAGTCGTTTCCTGTCCCGACAAGCCGTACAACGGGACGTATTTCTTCGAGAATGTCACAGGTAATATAAAAATGCCGGTATTCAAGCCCGCAGTTCGAGTTGGCTCAGGATATAGTAATATTCGCCCGAGTTATATTAATGGCAAAGTCCGCTTACTGCTGCCGGCTAAGGAAATTATAGATTTCCAAAAGCCGGATAATCAGTTCAAAAAAAACAGGACAATTTATCCTTCAGCCAACGTGCATAGTTCAAAAGGACGCATCCGTGCCAACCAGTGGCAGTATTGTGACTACGACGGGGATGGAACTCTTGACTTGATAACAGGCGTTGGCGACTGGAGTGACTATGGATGGGATAACGCATTCGACAAACAGGGCCGATGGACACGCGGCCCGTTGCATGGATATGTGTATCTGATGCACAATACCCGAAGCAATGAAAACCCGAAGTATGAAAAGGCCGAAAAAATATTGGCCGGAGATAAACCGGTGGACGTATATGGTATGCCTTCTCCAAATTTTGCCGATTTCGACGGAGACGGCGACCTGGACCTGATATGCGGTGAGTTCGTTGACAAATTTACATGGTTTGAAAACATCGGAACGCGCAAGCATCCCAAATATTCTGCAGGCAAATACCTGACCTTTAAGGGTAAGCCGCTTCAGATGGATTTGTGTATGATTGTTCCTGTCGCGCTGGACTGGGACAAGGATGGAGATGTGGACCTGATTGTGGGCCAGGAAGACGGGCGTGTGGCTTTGGTGGAAAATACTGGCAAAGTAATTGACAGAAGTCCTGAGTTTTTGCCTCCTCGTTTTTTTCAACAGCAGGCAGACGATGTCAAATTCGGCGTACTTGTTACGCCGCATAGTTACGACTGGGACAATGATGGAGACGAGGATTTAATCTGCGGCAACAGTGCAGGTTATGTCGGATTTATCGAGAACCTTGACGGAGCTAATCCGCCAAAATGGGCCGCTCCGGTATATCTCAAGGCCGATGACAAAATCATCCGCATTATAGCCGGCCCAAACGGCTCAATCCAGGGACCCTGCGAAGCCAAATGGGGCTACATGACATTGAATGTTGCGGACTGGAACCATGATGGCCTGCCGGATATTATCATCAATTCCATTTGGGGAAAAGTCCTGTGGTACAGAAACATCGGAACACGGCAAAGACCTAAACTGACAACAGCAAAACCCATTGAAGTCGAGTGGCCCGGCAAACCTCCTAAACCGGCATGGAACTGGTGGCGGCCGGATGGCAAAAACCTCGCTGCCCAGTGGCGAACCACGCCCGTAGTTATCGACTACGACAAAGATGGTTTGAACGATTTGATAATGCTGGACAATGATGGATACCTGGCTCTATTTCAGCGTGCTGAAAGAAACCGGGAACTAATCCTGATGCCTGGTAAACATCTTTTTGCCTGCGAAGATATCTCAGTATTTGATTCGATACATCGCCCAAAAAATAAAACCAGCGGCCTGTTGAGAATGAATGACGGCATTGCAGGCAGAAGCGGCCGGCGCAAGTTTTGTTTTACCGACTGGGACCTCGACGGACGACTGGATATTCTGGTGAATAGTCGGAATATAAACTTTCTTCGAAATATTTCTACAAGTCGAAACAGACATCTTTTCAGCGATCAGGGAATGGTCGATGGCCGCATCCTGGCCGGCCATACAACCAGCCCGACCGTTGTGGACTGGGACAAAGATGATATTCCTGATCTTTTAGCGGGTGCCGAAGATGGATTCTTTTATTATATCAAGAATCCGCATCATAAAGCCGCACAATAAAAAGATGTCTTCAGCTAAATAAGGAAAATAGATAATGAATATTGTTGTATTAGATGGCTACACACTAAACCCGGGAGATTTAACATGGAAAGACCTGGAGTCTCTGGGCCAGTGTACAGTTTATGACCGTTCCGCCCCCGAAGAAGTTGCGCCACGCGCCAAAAACTCCGAAATCATACTAACGAACAAAACCGTATTATCCTCTGATACAATTAAACAACTTCCAAAAATGAAATATATCGGAGTGCTGGCAACCGGCTATAACATAGTAGATATAGAAACAGCTCACGATAAAGATATCCCGGTCACCAACGTTCCAACGTACGGCACACAATCTGTTGCGCAAATGGTCTTTGCTCATCTTCTGAACTTCACTCTACATGCTGCTCATCATGCCCAAACCGTAAGGTCCGGACGGTGGACTTCCAACCCTGACTTCTGCTATTGGGACACGCCTTTGATTGAATTAGCGGGACTGACTATGGGGATAATCGGCTTCGGAAGAATTGGCCGCGCTACCGCAAAGCTTGCCCTTGCTTTCGGAATGAACGTCATCTTTTATGATATCGCCAAACCATCGAGCATCCCTCAAGGATGTCAATCCGCAGGGCTGGATGATATTTTTCGGACAAGTGACATCATCAGCCTGCACTGCCCGCTTACATCTGATACGAAAAAGATAATCAACAGAGAGCGTTTGGAGCTGATGAAAAAAACCGCTTTTCTCATAAATACCAGCCGCGGGCCTTTGATAGATGATCAGGCTTTGGCTGAAGCTTTGAATAACGATATGATTGCAGGGGCCGGTCTGGATGTGCTCTCAGAGGAGCCGCCCGGCGAGAATAATCCGCTTTTGAAAGCAAGGAACTGCTGCATTACTCCACATATTTCATGGGCAACTATTTCAGCTCGCAAAAGACTGCTCAAAGTAGCCGTCGATAATGTGGCCTCATTCCTTACCGGCAAACCTCATAACGTAGTCAATGGGGTAAAATAAAAGATGTCAGATAATGTTCTTATAACCAGCGGTGAGACCGGACCGGGTATCCGCAGGCAAAATTATTCCGGATGAAATCAAATGAATGATATCGCCGGGAGTTTCGGAAAAGTGAATTACGCTGTTGTAGGGGTCTATCTGGCTGTATTAGTTGCCATGGGTCTCTACTTCGCCAGACGGGAAAAAACGACCGATGATTTCTTCTTAGCCGGCAGGCGAATTCCATGGTGGGCGGCTGGCCTTAGTATTTTCGGCACCCAATTAAGTGCAATCACCTACTTGGCTATGCCCGCAAGAGCCTATGCCACCGACTGGACGCTCTTGATATTGAATATCGGTATATTTGCGATAGCCCCTTTTGTTATTTACTTATATCTGCCTTTCTTCCGGCGGCTCAATATCACGACCGCGTACGAGTATCTCGAAAAGCGTTTTCATGTAAGCGTCCGAGTGTTCGGCAGCATTTCGTTTGTGGCATTTCAATTGGGACGAATGGGAATTGTCGTCCTGCTGCCGGCCCTGGCCCTCTCTGCCGTAACAGGTTTGAATGTCTTTGTGTGTATTGCCCTGATGGGTATTTTGAGCACAGTCTATACCGTCCTCGGCGGCATTGAAGCTGTAATTTGGACGGATGTCGTGCAGGCATTTGTCCTGATAGGAGGAGCTTTTGTCGCACTGGGAATTATCATCGGAGATTTGGACGGAGGTTTGGGCCAATTTGTCTCTGTCGCCGCCGAGAACGGAAAGTTCAATCTCGCACATCTAAACTGGGACTGGACCTCGGATGCTCTGATTGTTGTTATCATCGGTGCCGTCTTCACTAATTCCCTGGTACCGTACACAACCGACCAGGCGGTCATCCAGCGTTACCTGACTACGCCGAATGAGAGACAGGCGGCCAAAGCCATCTGGCTTAACGCCTTTCTGGCCATCTTCGCGGGCGCACTGTTCTTGTTAGTCGGTACGGGATTATTTGTATTCTACGAAGCCAACCCGCAGCGTTTGGTTTCCCTCGAAAAAACCGACCAGATATTCGCCTTGTTCATTGCCCGGCAGATGCCGGACGGTTTAGCCGGGCTTGTTATTGCCGGGGTATTCGCAGCCGCAATGTCAACAATCGACAGCAGTATGCACTCGATTTCAACCGTGGTAACGACAGACTTCGTTCGACGATTTATGCCACAACTAACTGAAAGTAAATATCTTCTTTTTGCGAGATGCCTGACTATAGCACTCGGTATATCCGGCACAGTAACTGCCATGCTTCTGGCCCGTATTGAAATCAAATATCTCTGGGACTTTTTCCTGGGAATAATGGGACTGCTCGGAGGTACTCTCGCCGGCCTGTTTATGCTCGGAATCTTCACGCAAAGGGTCGGTACCGCTCACGCCTGGATTGGGACTGTTGCGAGTCTAAGTATCCTGCTGTATGTGAAATTGGCCACTGAGCTTAACAGCCTTTTATACGGTGCTATCGGCGCAATAACTTGTTTCGGCGTTGCGTTTCTTGCCAGTATTATAACGCCAACAAGGACAGAACATCGAGCCGGCCTGAATATCTATAACATCCCCAAAGCTATAAACTAAAAACAAATTTCACCTTAAAATGCCGTGAGAAATATTCGAACAGTTATTTGAAATACTCCTCTGCAATCATCTCGACAGCCTGCTCGACAGCTTTACTTACAGGTCCCGAAAGTCCAGGATTGACCATGTCACATGCCCCGGCAACCTGGCAGGCGACCACGCTGACTTCTATTCCGCAAAGGTCACGAAGTAAATTAGATGTTGGCACCTGATGCAGGGAAAAATCGTCGAGCTTGACCTTTGGGAAAGAATCGATATCCGGGCTGAAGAGTTCTCCCAGTTCGAGACCACAATCCATCGCATCTATAATGACGATTTTTGACGGCTTCTTGTCGGCAAGAATGGTATCAAAGAGTATCTCTCGAACTGAAGTCCCTGTATCCAGAACACAGATATCAGCCGGAACAGCGAAGTTGTGCCGGAGCTGCCCGGCAACGGCCGGCCCAAATCCGTCATCACCAATTAGTACATTGCCCCATCCCAGTATAAGAGTAGATTTATCGTACCACTCCGGTCCCATATACCACCCTTATCAGCCATTCGCGCTTTTCGCACTTAAAAGCTTAGCCACTTTTTCCCGTAAAACATCAAAATCAACAGGCTTTTCCAGAAATTCAGTTACCGGCATCCAACTGTCGTCGATATCCTTCGGGCCAAAGCCGAGCGGGAATTTGGTGTTAATCGCAGTCAGCATCAGGATTGGAATATTCTTGAGCTTTCCGCTTTCGTGGCGCATGGAGCGTGCCAGTTCAAATCCGGCAGAAGCATCTTCGGGAAACATAACATCCAAAATCGCCAAATCCGGAGGTTTGCTTTCCATACTTTTCACCGCACTATCAACGTCCAGTTCAACCTGAACGTCGTATCCTTCTTTACGCAGGACCGTTGCCGTAGTACTGGCGAAATCTTCGTCATCATCAACAATCAAGAGATAGGGCATTTCGTTTCTCCTTTAATATTATCGCCCGGGCTTCCGTTCGAGACCGGGAATTTAAGCTCAAATTTTGTTCCTGAACCGAAACGGCTTTCCACCTTGATACGGATGCCGTAAAATTCGGCTACGTTCTTAACAATAGCCAAACCCAGCCCGGAAGACTCTTTATTATGCTGCACGGCCTCATTGGTTCGATAATGCTCCTCGAAAATATGAGGAAGTTTCTCGTGTTGTATACCTATTCCATTGTCGGCAATAGTAACAACAGGCTCCGAATCCGGGCCTTTATAACAGCAGATATGTACCTGTCCGTTTCTATGGGAATATATTACCGCATTGGACAGGAGATTGACAAACAACATTTTAAAGTGATCTTCAGTGCCTACCATGGCTACCGGCCGAATATTTAATTTGAATGCAATGCCGCGTTCACGAGCTATCGGGGCAACCTGAGATTTGCACCACAAAAGCAGCTCAGTTGAAACCATCCTGATCTGGGGAAGAGACTGTTGGCTGGTTGAGCTTAGATTTGCCAATTGGAGCATCTCCTGGATTTCCGTAGTCAGTCGCCGTGATCTCGATGTTATCCGCCGTATCACCTGCAACGCTTCGTCAGGGATATCACCGCAATAACCCTGCAGAAGCAGTTGCGCATTGGAATAGATCGCCGCAAAGGGGGCTTTTAACTGATGGGTTGTGGCAAGCATATGCCGCGCCCGTTCTTCCTGGGCAGCCACGATGCGGAGGTTGGTCTCAGTAAGTTCGAAATCCCTCCGGCGCACCATTGAAGATAAGTGACAAGCAAGATACCATACGACCAGCCATATTCCGATAGCGAAAAAGAAGTTTACAGTCAATGTTGCCAATACCGGCGAATGATTCTGTTCATGGAACGACTCGGTGAAAATACTCATCGAAGGCAATATCTTCAGTACATATTCTGCAGTAATACACATCGCAAACATGGCAATTGCCATGATAGTCACAACCAAACTCTGCCTGCGCGAGAAAAACATACAAGATAAAACGATGTGAAAAAGATACGTGAACGCTATATTCGTCTCAAGGCTGCCGATAAAATAAACGACCCCGGTGAGGACAACTAAATCCACAATAATCTGACCCCAGAGGTCAAAAATGATTTTGGACGGAAAGGTCATGGATCGGGCAAAGAACCGAAAAACAAGATTGAACAATGTCAAAATCCCGGCCATTACAAAGGGCCACGTTCCCGGAGAACGTATTTCGAAGTATTCAACCGAACGGGGAAACAGACCCAGTACACCATAGCAGGCAAGAGTTGCAATCACTAACCATCTGACCCGGCAGAACCACAATGCATTACGCATAAGCAGAGATTCCGGCAAAGATCTTTCCGAGCCTTTGATCTCAACATCAACGGGCACCTCCTGTGGAAACGGCAGCTCAAAAACAGCCGGCTGAATACTCTCATCTGAAGCCATTAGAAATAGTCTGTGTCCTTAATTCTCAATCTTCTCAGTTATTCATCTGCGCCTTTAGCTCGCAAATCGATGGTTCGTACAATCTCCAACCATAAAAGAAATCCTGCAAAGCCAATTGCATTGCCAAAGATTCGGCGCGCACACTGAAACATATCCCAAAATCCATCTCAGAATTTTTAGACTACAACCATCTCCCCACTATAGCATCATTATATTCAGCCTGCAAGTCGTTTTAGAAGGCCAAAGCAATCTCAATATCGAGACTGCTTTAAGGCCTTGTCAACTTACCAATTCGCAATAGTATCGATTACTTTCCCGCAAGCATCCCGAATCTTCAATCCCAATAATCAATAATCCTTTGACCTTCCTATTCCTTTTTTGTTACCCTCTATCCCCTAAGGCGTGAAACACAACTGCGGATTTCTCTTAAAAAATACCCGCTTTCCGGCCTCGCCCCGCTAAATACGAAACCTGTCCTGAATAAGTCGAAGCCCTGAGCCTGGTCGAAGGGGTAATCGAAGA